>JAZSJM010000142.1:0-5704 GCA_045534325.1 Treponema sp.
TGAAATTGACGATGTTGACGAAATTGAAGAACTGGAAGATGTTGACGAAGATGGCAATGTTCAGGAGATAGAAGGTAGTGACGATGCCGAGGAAATTGAAGAGATAGAAGATGCTGTAGATGCAGAAGAGATTGAAGAATTAGAAGATTTTGAGAATGAAGACGAAATTATACAAGAAGAACTTGAAGAAGAAGGGAATGAAACTGACAGAGCAGAAGTTCTAAATGAAAATGATTCTGAAGAAAATGTTGAGAACCTGAAAAAGGATGATAACACAGAAGATATTGAATCACTGGAAGAAGACGTAGAAACTTTAGACGAAGATATATCAGAGGATTTTGAAGAAAATGCCGGCACAGAAAAAGCTGAAAACGAAAATAGTGATAAGGCCGGCGAATCTGAAAGAGATGATAAAACAGAGGAATTTAAAGGTGAACTTGTCGAAGTCATTTCTTACACTGATGAATTTGAAGAAGAATTAATGGAATTTGGTTCCCCTGCTAAAAAAATTGAGGATGACCCTGAATCACAGAAAATAGTTGAAAACTTTAAGGTTTCTCCGATAGATTTTTCATTCCTTGATGATGAAGAAAAAGAAGATGAAAATGAGTCATTTGAGGAAAATGAGCCTGGTAAAAACGAAATAGCAGATGATTTATCGGATAATTCCACTGAGAATTTTGAGGAAGAAAACCTGGATGAATCTTTTGAGAATACTATTGAACAATCTGTAGATGTTGTTGAGCCATCTGAAAATGGCGAAAAAGATGAAGGACTTGAAAATCTGACGAGACCTCAGGATTCCCATCCATTCCTCTTTACTGTTTTCGGTGCAAATAATAATAATATTACTGATTTACCTTGTGATAATAGCGAAGCAATTGTGGAAGGTGATGATGGTATTTTCTATATCGAAGGACAGCCTGATACAAAAGAAATGAAAATTGACTCAGACTTAAAAAAACTCGTTGACGCAGTGTTAAAGTAAGATATGAATTTTTATTGTCTTCTGATTTTTTTGATTATTGCTATTCCTTCTTCAATCTATGATATAAAAAAATTCCGTATACCGCTTTTTTTAGTTTTAGCAGGGATATTGTTTTTTATATTGTATTACCTGATTTTTTTTAAATTTAAGTTTGTATATTTTTTACAGCAGACTCTTTGGGGCGTAATTGGAACTGTTATAGTTCTTGTGCTTGCAAGAATTTTAACTGGCGGAGGATTGGGCTGGGGTGATGTAATTTTCGGAGTTTTTTGTTCCCTTTTTATCGGATTTCCGCTGTTTTGTTTTATTTATCTAGGCTTTTCTTCAATATCTGGAATTCTTTTTTATGTTATATTTTCATTTACCCGAAAAAAAGCAAAAGATAATAAGGTCATAATCCATCATAATTTTGTAATTCCCTATATACCTTTTATGACAACAGGGACATTGATTACTTATTTTCTCTTATGGATTAACTGGCTTAATTTTTAGTATAATCCAACTGTAACTTTAAATTTGCTGTTTTATATGAGAGAAAAGTTATGACTATAGAATTAAAAAAATTAGATAAAATTTATAAAAGCGCAGATGGTTCATCTGTTCATGCAGTGGATAATGTCAGTTTAAGTATTCCGTCTAATAAGATTTTTGGAATAATCGGAAAGTCTGGTGCTGGAAAATCAACTTTGGTTCGCTTAATCAGTTTGCTGGAAAAAACAGATTCTGGAATGGTCTTGTATGACGGTAAACGTGTTGATTCCCTTGAAGGAAAAGAATTAATTCAGCAGCGCCGGCAAATAGGAATGATTTTTCAGAATTTCAATTTGTTTTCAAGCAGAAATGCGGAACAGAATATTGCTTATCCCCTTGAAATCTGCGGAGTTCCAAAAGATAAAATAAAATTAAGGACAGCAGAACTTCTTGAACTGGTTGGTTTGAGTGATAGGGCAAAATCTCCTGTAAGTCAGTTATCAGGAGGACAAAAACAGAGAATCGCAATTGCAAGAGCTCTCGCAAATAATCCTCGTATACTTTTTTGTGATGAAGCTACTTCTGCTTTAGATCCGCAGACAACCGTTCAGATTTTAGATTTGATTCGTGAAATTCAGAAAAAAATGAATTTAACGGTTGTAATGATTACTCATCAGATGGAAGTTGTTCGTGATGCTTGTTCTCAGGTTGCCGTAATTGATAATGGCAGGGTTGTAGAGCAGGGGAGCGTAGAAGATATTTTTGTTCATCCTAAATCCGAGATTACAAAAGATTTTCTTTCTCATATATCATCAGACGAAAATGATGACAGTTCAACTGGTTTTGTACGATGGAGCACTCAGGGCGGTGCATATACACTGCGCTTTTTAGGTGATAAGACGGACGAGCCTCTTTTAAGTCAGGTGGCAAAAAAATTTAATATCGAGTATAACGTTCGTGCTGGCGGAATACAGTCTGTTCAGGGAAAAAAGGTAGGAACGATGGTTGTAGATTTTATTGGTGAAAAAATAGAAATAAATAAAACAATTGAATTCTTAAAAGAAAATGGGGTGGAGGTTGAAAAACAATGAATCAAATTATTCAATTAGTCGGAGTTTCAACATTACAAACTTTGCTTATGGTTTCTTTTTCTACTTTTTTTGCTGTTTTAATTGGTTTTCCTCTTGGAATCCTTCTCTTTATTACAGGCAATACAGGAATTACTCCAAAACCTGTCTTTAATATGATTTTGAGCCGTATAATCGATGTTTTAAGATCTTTTCCATTCGTGATTTTAATGATAGTTCTCTTACCATTTACAAGGCTTGTTGTTGGAAAGGTAATTGGTACTGTGGCAACTATTATTCCTCTAAGTATTGCAGCTGCACCTTTTGTTGCACGCGTTATTGAAACTTCTTTGATAGAAATTGATCCCGGAGTTATTACTGCTGCAAAAGCAATCGGTTCAACAAACTGGCAGATTATTTATAAGGTTTTAGTTCCAGAGGTTTTACCTTCTGTTGTCAGTGGCATTACATTGACGATAATCAATTTGATTTCTTATTCAGCAATGGCGGGAACTCTTGGTGGCGGCGGATTAGGTGATCTTGCTATACGTTATGGTTATCAGAGATTTAGGACAGATGTTATGCTTGCTTCAGTAGATGTAATTATATTTATGGTTGCAATAATTCAATTTGCAGGTACAAAGCTCTCGGAAAGCATATTAAAAAAGAGATAGATAAGTACCTTGATTAACTTCTGAACCTGTTACTGAAGTATTCCCTGCATAAGCTGAACGAAAAGATACATTTTTTTATAAACCTCTACGCCCAGCTGGTCTATAGGATGATCTGCAAATCTGTCTAATTCTTTCCAGTTCATTACTATTTCACCTTTTGCTTTCTGGTGATCTTCAATTACTGATTTGAGAATTTTTGCAAAGTTTATCATGGCTTTTGTTGTGTTCACCAGATATTCTCTTGCTACTGCATTTGTGTCTTTTAATGTTGTGCGAATGATATTGTTTGCTTCTTTGTCCCGTTCTGCACGAGGAAGCAGGGATTTAAATTTAATTCCGATTTCTGCTTCTTCTCCTAATTTGTCGTCAAAATTTGTAATTTCATCGCTGGCCTCAAGCATCTGGTGATAATGATTGCTCATATCAGTTGATAACTGTGCCATCGTCCATTTCCCGCGTATAAGAACTAAATCAGCGTACTCTCTTACATCCCGTTTAACAAATTCCAGTAAGAATGCTTTTAAATAGTTAAGTGGTTTTGCATATTCAAAACTGCCGAGATTCTTTTTTTCAAAAACGGCACTTCCTGCTTCGGTATAATGGCGAAGTACAACTACTGCACTTGTATTGAAAATTTGAACAAGAAGACTGTCAATTTTTGAATTTTTCTGTTCATTTTCAAGTTTTTTTATTGCACCTGCAACCTGGTTTTTTGTGCTGTCAATATATGCTTCTACAACATGTTCCTGTTTTGCAGTTACGTCAGTAAAATATTCAGGATCGTGGGTTATGAGCTGAATCATCATGTCGAAAACTCTGCCATCGCGATATTGTCTTAACCGCTGAACAATTTTATTCCAGTGGCTTGGTTTTATAGGTTCAACTCCCTTTGTCTCCTTGAATAAAGCCATTAAATCGTCCCAATCTTCATCTAAAGGCAGTGAATATAAAATTGATGCAAAATCCTTAAGGTCATCAGCAATATATGCACCTTCGATTGGTTCAAGTTTTGGAGTCCGGTTAAATTCACCCTCACGTATTGAAGAGTCAAATTTTTTCAGCATGAAGTAAAAATCGTAGAGACAAAAAGATTTAAAAGCGAGAAGTTTTGTGTATAGTGAATCGATTTTGTTTATTTTATCAATATCAAAATCACTGATAAAGGTTTCAAGTTCCTGACTCAGTTTTGCTTTTAACTCTGGAAAAGGCATGTTTTTTGATAAGGTTAGAATGGATTCCTCTGTCAGATTTTCACTTAGCTGTTTTTGAGATTCTGTCAGTGAATAATCAACAGATATGTTTTTGTAATAATTAGGATTCTGCTGATTCTGAAACAGAAGTTGTGCTGGAGAAACAACTTTATATAGTTCATAAAAAAACTTTCCAAAAGCACTTAATACTTGACCAGAACCTGCCTTATAAAATTTACATCCTGAATGAGAAAGTGATTTTGCTATATTTTTTAACTGTTTACGTTTTAAAGCTTCAGGATCATTCCCGCTAAAAAGAGATGAAAATAAATTCTGAAAAAAAGACATACCTGATGATTTTTTTGCCATAGTTTAAATATGAATAATTAAGAAATGTCTGTCAAGATTTTATTCAAAGAAACATCGCTTAATTCATTAATCTATATTATATTGAACCAGCAGAAGCCTTAACATTTCTCTGTTTTTTACTCCAAAAAGTTTATATAAATCCTGCATATCTTTTTTTACAGTTGATTCTGAGGTGATTAATTCATCGGCAATTTTTTTATAATTATATGAAGTATTGAGAGTATAGTTTATGCATGCAATCTGTCGTTTTGTTAATCCAAGGTTTTTTAGACTTAAAACTGAACCTGTCGGAGGAAGTTCAATTTCAGGCTTTAAATCAGGAACATTTATATCAGCAAATAAATACTTAAGTTTGTCCTGAAGCATAAAATACAGGATTGCAAAGCATGATGTTAAAAAAGCAGCAAATATGTTGTAATAGAGAAAATCATATATTCCATTTGTAAAATAGGTTGGAATCATAAGAATGAATAAGAATAAACCTGCGATTATTGCTTTCTGTTTAAAATATGTTTTAGCATTTCCTGAAGCACAGAAAAATGCAAAGGCGTTTACGTAAATAATAATTCCAATACTCTGAAAACCTGTCAGCATAAGATTTACTGTTTCCAAAATGAATAGAAAGAAAATAAACCAAACCTGGGTCGGAATAAGGAGATAAAGAATTGTTGAAATTAGACATATAGTATTTGCCATAGGAACAAGATAATTTGTGAACGGATAGAGGATTGAGGATGTAAACGGTTCGTGATCTACTCCGTCAAAAAAATTATTCAATGTTGCAATTGTTACGAAAACAAGACCAATTAAATCGAGTATCTTAAATAATTTTAATTCTTTTGGACTATATTTTGTCATATATCTATATTCTAAACTATCTGAAGGCAAATAACAAATATTTTATAGTGGCAATAAAAAATGCTCATAATAAACTTTGACGAAATT
>JAZSJM010000244.1:0-3101 GCA_045534325.1 Treponema sp.
CCATATTTTTTCTATTATTTTTTTTTCTAATTATAATCTAAAAAAAGTAGATTTAAGTCAATTAAGAGAACAAAAAAAAGCCTGTTTTAAGCAATAAATAATCTTAAAACAGGCTTAAATTTTTAATTAAAGTAAATGAGTTAATGTTAAAACACTAATTCTTTTTTGTTGGTCTAACAAGAAATAAAGAAAGGCACAGAGCAACAATGTAAAGAACACCTGTTACAATCAGCACATTCTGATAACCGGCGGGATTAGCAAGAACACCGTGAACATCTATCTGCTCTCCAGTGTGTTTAACAATATATGAAGCAAGCTGGTTTCCTGTAAGACCTGCAAAAGCCCATGCACTTAAAGTAATTCCATGGATAGCAGAAATGGAACCCATTCCGTAGTGGTCAGACAAAAGTGTGGGAACATTAGAAAAACCACCACCATATCCTGCATTTACTATAAAAATCAAGGCAAGAACAAAAACAACGAGCAAAGTGTTTCCGTATCCGTTTGAAATACCCTTTGTAAAATATACAATTGCGGTAAAAGCGATAGAAAGAATGAAAATAAGTTTATAAATTGAATTTCTATCCTTTAATTTGTCAGCCCAGGCAGAAAAACCAAGACGTCCACCAGCATTAAATATAGCAGAAATTGTAGAAATCAGACCTGCAAAAGATGCAAGACCAACGCATTTTACAATCATCTTTTCCTGAGAAATAAGTGCTAGACCACAAGTAATATTGATATAGAACATTAACCAAATACCGATATAACTTGTTAATGGTTCTCGTTTTAAGGTTGCAATAATTCCTTCATCCTTAGACTTTGTCTGAGGTTCCACCCAGTCAGCAGGTTTTGCAAGAAACAAATGACCTACAAACATCATGATAAAATAAACACCGGCAAGAATAAAGAACATCATATAAATTCCACCATCACGCTGAATCTGATTCTTCACGTCAGAATATAGAAGTTTTTGCATGATTGGAGAGGCAAGAGCCTTAGCTGCACCAAAACCAGCTACAGCAAGTCCCGTTGCAAGACCTTTTCTGTCTTTAAACCACAGCATTAAAGTTTTTACAGGAGAAAGATATCCAGTTCCTAAACCAATTCCCATGATAAAACCATAACAAACATAAATACCTATTAAGGCTAAAACACTTGCCTGCCCAGCTCCACCTTGATATGAGTTTCCTCCATACCAGATAAAAAATCCTGTACCAGCCATGCCAAGTGAAAAGGTGATGGTAGCAATCAAAGATGACTTGTGGATATTTTTTTCTACAAGATTACCCAGGAAAGCAGCAGACATTCCTAAAAAGAAAATTGCAAAACTAAAAGCCCATTCGGTTGCTCCCTTAGAAAAACCGATATAATCAGCAATTTCCTGACTGAAAATTGACCAGCAGTAAACAGTTCCAATGCTACAGTGAAGAAGAAGAGCAGGAATTGCACCGCGGATCCATTTGTTTTGAATATTTTTCATTAAAAACCTCAAGTAATTTATTATAAATATGAGTGTATTGTAACTCTTTGCAAAAAAAATTGAAACAGTACATAGTTTTTTTCCCATATAAAAAAAATCCCCCTTTTACTTTTTTTCAGTAAAAGGGGGGTCATATTACTTTAGTACAGCTAAAATAAGGTATAGTTCTTTTTTATTGAACTCATTTCTGACAAACCTAATATAGCAAAAAATATACCAATAAAAAAAACTAGAAGCTTCCTGCTACAGCAACTGCACATGCTACTGTGCAGCCGACCATAGGGTTGTTTCCCATTCCCATGAAGCCCATCATTTCTACGTGAGCAGGAACTGAAGAAGAACCTGCAAACTGAGCGTCTGAGTGCATACGGCCCAGAGTATCAGTAAATCCGTAAGAAGCAGGACCTGCAGCCATGTTATCCGGATGAAGTGTACGACCTGTACCACCACCAGAAGCTACCGAGAAGTATTTTTTACCTGCAAGGAGGCGTTCCTTTTTGTAAGTACCGGCAACAGGATGCTGGAAGCGGGTCGGGTTTGTAGAGTTTCCTGTGATGGAAACATCAACATCTTCGTGCCACATAATTGCAACGCCTTCGCGAACATCGTCAGCACCGTAGCACTTTACGATGAGGCGGTCAGGATTGTTTCCGTAAGGGACTTCCTTAACAACTGTAAGAGCCTTGTCAGTTCCTTCGCCGTTAAAGTAGTCGAACTTTGTCTGAACATAAGTAAATCCGTTGATGCGGCTGATAATCTGAGCAGCGTCTTTTCCAAGACCGTTCAGGATAACGCGGAGCTTGTTCTTGCGGACTTTGTTAGCGTTAGCTGCGATTTTGATTGCACCTTCAGCGGCAGCGAATGACTCGTGTCCTGCAAGGAAAGCAAAGCACTGTGTTTCTTCAGAAAGAAGACGTGCACCGAGGTTTCCGTGTCCGAGACCTACTTTGCGGTCATCTGCTACTGAACCTGGCAGACAGAATGCCTGAAGTCCTTTACCGATATTAGCGGCAGCAGTTGAACCTGTTTTGTCTCCAGTTTTCTCTGCTTCTTTAATTGCAATTGCTGAACCAAGAACATAAGCCCATTTTGCGTCTTCAAAACAAATCTGCTGTGTTGACTGACAGATTTCATAAGGATCGAAACCACGAGCCTTGCAGAGGTCGCGGGCTTCGTTAAGACCAGCCTCGCCCTCTTTGAATCCATATTCTTTAAGAGCCTTATTCACCTGAGGAATGCGGCCTTCGTAATCTTCAAATAATGTTGCCATCTTAATTCCTCCTACTCTTTTCTTGGGTCGATAAGTTTTACCATACCCTGATCTTCTGTTACACGTCCGTAGTGTGTACGTGCCCCTTCGATAGCTTCGGCAGCAGGTTTACCTGCTTTAAGAGCGTCCATCAATTTACCAAAGTTGATACAGTTGTAACCGATTACCTGATTATCCTTATCAAGTCGGAGGCCAAGCGGTCTTAGGAAGACAATACTAATGGCCAACTCCTTGGCTCACAGAACGACATGGCTACGATCCGACTTCAGCAGGTTTACCTGCTTTAAGAGCGTCCATCAATTTACCAAAGTTGATACAGTTGTAACCGATTACCTGATTATCCTTATC
>JAZSJM010000028.1:0-4092 GCA_045534325.1 Treponema sp.
TCTAAGTAAAGAATTTGACGAAACAAAAGATGAAGAAAAAAATAAAGAAACAAGCGAATTAATTCCATCATCAAAAGATGAAGCAGACACTATTCCCCAGGAAGAAACATCAGTAACAGAAAATATAATTCCTCAGGATGAAAGTAACACTCAGACTGATGATTTGCAACTGACTACTTCACCGCAGGAAAATATCGAAAATGAACATAATACAGAATCAGAAGATCTAAGGGTGGAAGTTCTTGCAAACAAGGAGTTGGAGTCTGTTTCTCAGCCAATACCGGAAGTAAATCAATTCAAAAAAACGTATTTATTCGATTATGCACAACTAGATGAAGATGAAATTGAAGTTACAGAAGAAAAAGAATCAGATTTATATCATACATATATCGAAAACGCAAACCGCAAAGATTTAACTGGCAGAACAAAACTTATGCTTGCGGCAAAAAACGGTGATCTACAAACCGTAGAAAACCTGATTTTTTCAAATGCAGAGCTGGACGTAAAGGATAATGACGGATGGACGGCATTGATGTTTGCTGCAAGATTTTCTGAGAATGAAAAAATAATAAAAACCCTGATAAAAAACGGAGCTACTGTTACTTTAAAAAATAACTATGGAATAACAGCTTTAAAACTTGCAGCTGGATTTACAAATAATACCGCTGTCCTTTCAGAATTGCTTTCAAACTATAAGGAAAGTGAAAATGAAGTAAGAGCTTCATTTATTTATGCAATAACTTCAAATGCATCAACTCAAATTCTTGAATTATTTTACAAAAAAGGTTTACCGCTGAACGCTTCTTATGATGGAAAAACACCCCTAATGTATGCATGTGAATCTAATAAAGATACAAAAATAATTAAATGGCTTTTAGATAATGGCGCAAAAACAAATTACAGAACCTCAGGGGGAATAACTGCTTTTGATCTTGCAAAAGAGAATAAAAATCTTCCCCACGACAAGATTTACTGGTCACTGAATTCTTCAGCTGGAGAAACAAGATGAGAATTACAGGTGGAACTCTAAAAGGAAGAACAATAAAATGCCCTGATGGTATTATACGACCGGCAATGGACCGGATGAGGGAATCTGTTTTTGCAATAATCGGAGATTTAACAGGAAAAAGCTGGCTTGATATGTTTTCCGGCTCAGGTACAATTGCAATTGAAGCTGTCAGCAGAGGCGCAACTCATGTTGAGCTATGCGAAAAAGATAAAATAAAAACAAAAACAGTTTTAGAAAATGTTTCGATAACGGAAGAAGAATGCGGTGTAAAGATTCATTGTCATTTTATGGCAGTTGAATTATTTTTAAAAAGATGTAAAAACCAGTTCGACTACATTTTTTTTGATCCCCCGTTTCCATATAAATTCAGAATTGATTTATTAAAATCTGTGGACAAATATAACCTGTTGAAAGAAAATGGCACTGTTCTTATTCATTATCCAGAAGAAGATGCCCTTCCAGATACAATCGGGAACCTCAAACTCACTGATAAACGGGTTTACGGTCGTTCTATTGTTAATTTTTATAAACAAAGTTAGATTCTCAGGCAAAAATCAATATTTTTTTATTTTCTTGACTTTGTCCTTGTTTGTGTTAGAATTTTATTAACATTATTTTAAGGTAAAAAAGTATATAGATAAAATGACTACTTCCCGTGAATCATTACTATCAGAAATTCACTCTCACCAAATTCCTGATGGTTTCATAAAAGTTACAGAAAATCCTTTAACGTCTTTATCTTCTGAACAAAAAGTTGCATTAAACCGCAGAGGAAATGAACTGTTCAATAACGGAAAAATTAACGAAGCAAGCAGAATTTTTATTACAACAGGTTATTCAGATGGACTTACAAGAGTCGGTGATGTTTTAACAAAAAAAAATCAACTATTAGATGCCTTAAAATTTTACGCACTGGCAAAAAATAAAAACAAGTGTGAACCTCTTTTTGAGAAAATAGCAGGAACAATTTCACTTCTTATTAAGGAGAATTAAAAATGTTTGATGAGATAAAAAAAGATTATACGGCAGATGTTGTACAAAGTATCGAAAAAGAGAGTTCATCCCAGGAAATTGCAGACTTATCAAAAAAAGGCTATCAGCTCCTTAAAGAAAATAAAATCGAAGAGGCTCAGCAATCTTTTAAACAGATACTTTCAATCGAAGATAATAATAACTATGCATTGGTAGGTCTTGGAGATTGCGAGCGTAAACAAAATCATTTTAAGGAAGCCATTGAATACTACACTATGTGTCTTTCTGTCCATCCAGGAAATAACTATGCCCTGTTTGGCCTGGCTGACTGTTATAAAGCATTAAATAAATTCCAGAAGGCTATAGAAATCTGGGAACAGTATCTTGTTCATGATGACCGAAATATCACTGTACTAACAAGAGTTGCCGACGCTTACCGAAAAACAAGAGATTTTAAGAAATCTAAAGAGCTTTATTTAAAAGTATTGGATATGGAAAACAATAATGCATACGCACTTATTGGAATAGGACATCTTCATTATGATTTTAAAGAATATAAAGATGCACTGTATTACTGGACTAAAATGCTTGAAATCAATGAAAATGCAGTTGATATAAGAGTTTTGACATCAATAGGAAACTGTCACAGAAAATTAAAGACATTTGACAAGGGAGTTAAATATTTTGAAAGAGCACTCGAAATGGATCCAGAAAATTTTTATGTACTTTTTGGACTTGCAGACTGCTACCGCGGAATGAATCAGCAATATCGTTCAATAGAATATTGGAACAGAATCCTAAAAAATGATCCGAAAAATAAAGTCATTCTTACCCGTGCAGGAGATGCCTACAGAAATACAGGGGACTACAAAACAGCAGAAGAATATTACAACAAAGCAATGAATATAGATTTTGATATTTATGCTGCTTTAGGCCTTGCCCTGATTTGTAAAGGTGAAGGAAAATTTGACGAAGCAGAAGAACGACTGTCCGCATTAATAAAAGACGATAAGGCAAATTATAGACTTTATATTGATCTTGCAGACTGCTACTTAAAAATGAATGACAAAAATAAAGCGATAGAATGCTTAAAAGATTTTCAGAAAAACGGTATAAAAAGCACGGCGATTACAGAAATGCTGGATAAAATTACCAAAAATATGCCTTTAAACTAAATAAAAAAAACGATAACTTATATTCATAATGAATAATAAAATCTTTTTGACAGGGCTTTTACCGGAAGAAATTTCAGCTCAATTAAAACTGGATCAAACTTTTCGTGGAAAACAAATTTTTGAATGGATTGGAAAAGGTGTATTAAGTTTTGATGAAATGACTAACCTGAGTCAAAATTTAAGAAACGAACTTTCCCAAAAAGCTCAATTAAGATGTACAAGTGTATCAAAGGTATTAAAAGATAGGGATGGCACGATAAAACTTCAGATTCAACTGGAAGATAATCTCGCAGTTGAAACAGTTCTTTTAACAGACAGAGAAGGTCGAAAAACTGCATGTGTAAGCTGTCAGGTCGGCTGTGCTATGAACTGTGCGTTCTGCCAGACAGGAAATCTTGGTTTTGCAAGAAATCTTACACCCGCTGAAATTGTTGAGCAATTTTTATACTTAGAAAAACATGCAGGACCATTAGACAATATTGTTTTTATGGGCATGGGAGAACCGATGATGAATCTCATTTCTGTACGAAAAGCAATTGCAGTCCTTACTGATAAAAGAGGGAGAAATCTTTCAGGTCGAAGAATTACCCTTTCAACTTCTGGTGTAATAAAAGGTATTTATGATTTAGCAGACAACGGTCCCTTAATCCGACTTGCTGTTTCACTAACAACAGCGGACGAAAGTCTACGAAAAGAAATTATGCCAATCTGCAGAACAAATCCCTTAAGTGAATTACGAAAAGCAATAGATTATTACGCAAAAAAAACTGGTAAAAGAGTTACATTAGAGGCAGCATTACTTCATGATACAAATACAAGTGAACAGTCAGCAAAAAATATGATTGAATTTGCCAGTGGAATTGATGTAAACATTAATCTTATTCCATGGAATCCAGTCGAGTCTCTACCCTTTACCGAACCATCAAGAAATGAGTG
>JAZSJM010000181.1:0-2179 GCA_045534325.1 Treponema sp.
ATTTGTCAAATGAAGATTTTGATGTAGATGGGCTTACAGTCGATGATTTGTCATTTACAGTAAAATAGTGATAAATTTTTTGAACTTTCTGTTTTTTGCTTTTATATTAATTACGTCGGTAGCATGACTTCCGCATAGAACTGGCGGGTCGCAAGATCTTGCTAGTGGTTTCGGGCTTTGCAGTTGCCCAAGGAGCGGGAACTGCATTTTTTTGTAGAAGAAGGAGGAGCAGATGGAAAAAATCAGTCAGAATATTTTTGACAAATCAAACATAATAACCGTTTCCTGTCCACAGTGTAACGAAAATCTTTTTTCCTTTAGCCGCAATATCCTTGAAGATGAGGGCGGCATTCAGTTTGTCTGTGCAAATTGTGGCTCTCTGGTAAAAGCCTGTTCCACTTCCACTGAACACGAAGTTTTTGTGCAGTGCTTGTAAGTCAAAAATAAGTTTATGGAGGCAATTTTATGACAAAAACAGCAGACCTTTTTATTTTTGGCAAATTGGACGGCATATATCAGTCTGTAAAAATCACTCCTCTAAAAAAAATTACGGCAGATGAGGTTGAGTTTTATTCAGGTGACGAGAAGATGGATATGGATGTCAGCCTTTGGAAGTTTATGAAGGATAGGGATATTCTCGTCGCAGGAAAAAGGCTCCGCATGACCATAGCAGAAAGCAACAAGCACGCTGTTTTGTGGCAAGGCTCGTCAGAAAGAACTGCAGATGGTCTTTTTAATGCACTTGCCGACTTTTCAAAAAAATCAAAAATCAACTTTCTTGTAAATTATCATAGCGCGGAGGAAGAAGAAATACATGGCGAAAAAAAGCCTGTCCTCACCTTTCACCCCGAAGTCATAATCGACGGAAAACGGCTCATAAACGACTTCCCCGACATTGACCTGAACCGCCGCTATATCGTTCTTGAAGGCTGGATGCTTTTGGATATTACGTACAGTAAGAGCGATTCACTCCCTGCGCCCGAACGTTTTAAAGATGTTGTTCAAAAGATTTGCGAAAAAACGCTTGTTTCGCTGGATGATTATTTTAATGTGGACTACCGGGTTTCCCTGCTCTTTGGCACTGCCAAAAGTGAATACACAGGCCTTGTGCCCGATGTTCGTCAGGCACTCATAAAAGCCTTCTAAACATAAATGCAACGCCGCTTAAAGGAATAGCCTATGAAAATAGATACAGATATGATACAAGGATTCTTTGATACGCTTACAAAGGACTCAGTTACATCCCATGCGGAAATCATAAGGCAGGAAGCCTCGAAGAATGGAGTTGCTTCGTTTAAAATCAACGGATGGACGCTCTATTCTTATGAAAATCTCCCCGACGAACTTGCTGTCTTTGCAAGGGAGGCACAGTTTAAAGGTGCAGACGCTCTTGGCAAAAAAAGTGATGATGTCCTCATAAAAGAAAAGAATCCACTTATCCGAATAATTGCAGAAAAACTGATGGGAAATCACAGCTACCGCGTTTATCTTGATTACAGGTTTGGCTCAGTCAACCGGGAGATTCTTATGTGCGATGAAAAATGGATTTGTGTTTCAGAAGGCAACGTAGGCCAGCTCATGGCTTACGCAGAATATCTGAACACCAACGAGAAATCAGGAGCCTTTGAGAAGCTTGAAAAAATCGGCCCGCTAGAGATTCACTTTGCAGGCGAATAACGTGGCTATTACCTTGGCTGAAATTTGAGGGCTTCCACAGCATTTTGTCAGCGACAGAAACGCAAAAACAGTCTTTGTTCATCTGAACCCAGGAAAGAATGTAAAAATGGCCTAATTCCCTATGTTGAAACTCTGCTTGATGAAATTTTTAGGGCAGCTAGTAAAAATCAGCAAACAGTGATATATTTTAATTGTAATGTGTAAAAAATCAGAAATGCAATTTTCAGTTTTTCTCATACATCAGCTTTCTCAACATTGGAAAAAAACTCCAGCAGAAGTTTATAGAATTCTCAGCGATACAAAAATTCTTGATGATTATATTATAAAACATTATGACGTTCTTCATACGCAAGGTAGTTTGGCTTTGATAGAAGATATTTCAGATTTTGCACGTGAAAAAGGAATTGCAGTATGATTGTTTTCCACGGGTCAAATCAAATTGAAAATGGCGAAAACGGAATTGACAATTTGGATTATAAAAATTTAGCCGAAGATTTGATTG
>JAZSJM010000285.1:0-7023 GCA_045534325.1 Treponema sp.
GCTCACAGAACGACATGGCTACGATCCGACTTAAAAAAATTACACCTCATCACAAAACATAACACAGCGGCAACAACAGCATCATCAACAAAATTCACTCTTTACACAAAATATAAAGACAACACCTTTATAAAAAGTTTCTCATGAAACATTAAAAATTAGCCCGGCAATTATCAATCTTATGTTTCTCATGAAACACTAAAGTTTGCTAACTGCAATATTTTCAATATTAGTTCTGTTTCATTTCTTGCAAAAAGATTTAATAAATACTAACCGGATAATCCATTTACATTTAAATGTTTCATGAGAAACAATTAAACAAAATTATCAAATAACATAAAGCGTATTACAAAGAATTTGTTTCTCATGAAACACTGTTCTTATTTTATCCACAACTTATTCACAATCCAAAAATAGACGGATAAAATACATAAAATTGTAAATTCTTTTATTACAAGGAATTACAAATTCAAAATCAATACTATCATTCTGTGCTTCATATTTCTAACAAATTATCCACAAGTTGTTCACAAGCTGCTGTTTTTTGTGGAAGAACAAATACATAAGGTCAAGTCAAAGCACGCTCACGCTTAAAGCCTTTACATCGCCCTTTTTAGGTTTTGTAATAATCCATCAATAAAAAAAGCCAGAGCAATAATTCTCTGGCTTACCTGATGGTCATTTGATCGCACCTGACACTTTGTCAGTAAAATGATCATTTATATATTTAGTTTCCCCTCACATCTATAATTATAATTTAATATAGATATTTTGTCATCCAAAAATATAATAATTTTTTAAAAACTTTTTAATTTTCCTGATTATAATCGGCTAATTCCTTATAATACAAAGAATTAGCCGATTATAACATCATTTTTCTTCATCTTCATTTGCAACTTTATCAAAACCTACCACATAGTCTGGTTCTTCAATGTTTATAATTCTTGTACCTGAAGAGCCGCGTCCTTGTTTTGAAATCGTATCTGCTGCAACGCGAAGAGTCTTGCCTTGACCAGACATACAAATAACTTCATCTTTTTCAGAAACGGCAATAGCTCCGATAATTTCTCCTTTACCATCCACATTTCCGAAAATTCTCTGTCCGCCTGTTCCTCGTCCGTGGTTTCCGAATTCATTAAAGTCAACTCTTTTTCCTACACCTTTTTCTGTAATGACAAGAGCATCCTTTTTATCTTCAACTCTGATTGCAGCTGCAAGTTCATCACCAGAAGAAAGGCGTATTCCAGTAACACCTGCCCCTGCTCTACCCATTGGACGTATGCTGTCTTCTGACATTCTTAAGGCCTGACCTTTTCTTGTGATGAGCATAATATCGTCATTACCAGATGTAGCCATTGCAGAAACAAGAAGATCTCCATCACGAAGTTTAATGCCAAGAACACCGCGAGTCTTTGCATTTGCAAATTCGGACGTCTTACATTTTTTAACGATACCGCTTGCAGTAGCCATAAAAATGAAAGAAGTATCACTGTAATCCTTCATGGTGATTGTTGTAGAAATTTCTTCATCAGGACTCAACTGTATCAATGTTTTTACACTTGAACCTCGGCTTGTTCTTCCTGCCTCTGGAATCTCGTGAACTTTTATCCAGTAGACTTTTCCTGCATTTGTCATAAACGTAATATAAGATTTTGTCGTTGCAATAAATATCTGATTAATATAATCATCTTCAATCAAGTTAGCACTCATGCTGCCTTTACCACCACGACTCTGTGCCTTATATTGTGTAAGAGGAACACGTTTGATATAACCCATCTTTGAAATCATAACAACGACTTCTTCCTCTTTAATCATATCTTCAGTATTTATCTGTTCAACTTCATCAGCAACAATATCTGTCTTACGGTCATCACCGTATTTTTCAGCAAGTTCGTTTGTCTCATCTTTTATAAGCTGTCTTATTTTTTCATGATGTGCTAATAAATCTTCAAGATGATCTATAAGAGCCTGAAGTTCTTTGATTTGATTTTCAAGGTCTTCAATCAAAAGATGTGTAAGCCTTTTTAAAGGCATATTTACGATTGCTTCAGACTGCTCATTATCAAAATTAAATCTTTCTTCAAGTCTAAGCTGAGCTTCTGCTGTATCACGACTAGATTTTATAATTCTGATTACTTCATCAATATTATTGATTGCAGTTATCAAAGCCTGCAGAATCTTCATCTTGTGCTTTGCAACTTTCAAATCATAAATAGTACGTCGTGTAATTACTTCATCACGATGCTCAACAAAATAAGCAATTAACTGTTTAAGCGTAAGAACCTGCGGCTTAAGATAAACATTCTTTAACTTAAGCTGAGGCTCGTCATAACGAAGACCCTCTTTTTCTACAGGAACAAGCGCAAGATTTATTACACCAAAATTAGACTGAAGGTCTGTTTTTGCAAAAAGCTGATTTAAAACAATTTTAGTAATAGCATTCTTTTTTAAATCAACAACAAGACGCATACCTACACGGTCAGAAGTTTCATCGTTAGCGTCTGCTATGCCTTCAATAATTTTATTGTCTTTTAAGTCGTTAATCCGCTTGATGATATTTGTTGTATTCACTCCATAAGGAACTTCTGTAAATACAATTTTTTCACGTCCGTGTTTGTCAGTTTCAATATTAAACTTTGAGCGGATTGTAATTTTTCCGCGTCCTGTTCTATAAGCTTTTTTTATTCCCTCACGACCGTAAATTACACCGCCAGTTGGAAAGTCCGGACCCTTAATATAATTCATTAAATCATCAACAGAAATTTCCGGATTATCAACATATGCACTGATAGCGGCAGCAACTTCGCGAAGATTATGTGTCGGCATATTTGTAGCCATACCTACAGCAATACCGGTTGTACCATTACAAAGCAGGAAAGGAAATTTAGCAGGAAGAACAGAAGGTTCAACTGTTGTATCATCAAAGTTTGGAACCATGTCCACAGTTTCTTTATTGATGTCAGATGTCATCTCTTCCGTAATTTTTGACATCTTGGCTTCTGTATAACGATAGGCTGCCGGAGGGTCACCCGCAATAGTACCAAAGTTTCCCTGAGGTGTTACAGTTGTATATCGTTGTGCAAAATCCTGTCCAAGACGAACAAGAGCATCATAAACCGAAGCATCACCGTGAGGATGATAATGACCAAGAACTTCACCAACAATGGTAGCACATTTTTTTGTCTTGCCACCGCTTGTAAGGTTAAGTTTGTCCATTGCATACATAATGCGGCGGTGAACAGGTTTTAAACCGTCACGAACATCAGGCAAGGCACGCTGAACAATTACCGACATTGAATAGTCAATATAAGCCTGTTTTACTTCATCTTCAATCGGAATTTTTATTACAATTCCGCCTTCCGGTGTTTTTTCTTCTTCCAACATTTTTTTTCCTATTTTTAGGCGTTCCCCTTCGGGTCAGGCTTTCCGCACTTTCGCTATCGCTTCATCCGTCACATTGTGCCGGACGCCTTCGCCTGCCTAACGGCAGACAGGGCGGTGCATCAATCCTTAACGCTTTTTAAATATCAAGATTTGCGTAACTAGAATTTGCCTCAATAAACTGTCGTCGTGGTTCAACTTCTTCACCCATGCAGACAGTAAAAATTTTATCTGCAGCTTCTGCATCAGGAATCGTTACGACTCTCATGCGACGATGTGCTGGATCCATTGTTGTTTCCCACAATTGTTCCCCATCCATCTCACCAAGACCTTTATAACGCTGAACATCGGCCTTTTCTCTCTGGTCTCCCAATGCTTCAAGAGCAGCATCTCGTTCTGCATCACTGTAACAGTAAACAGGTTCCTTTTTTCCAAGCTGCACCTTAAACAGCGGAGGCATAGCCAAATATACATAACCTTTCTCAATAAGTTCAGGCATGTAACGGAAAAAGAAAGTCAGAAGCAGTGTACGGATATGAGAACCGTCTACATCGGCATCCGCCATAATAATAATTTTATGATAGCGAAGTTTCTCAATGTTAAATTCTTTTCCAAAACCTGCTCCTAAAGTTTTAATTACAGGATCAAGCTTATCATTTCCCATTACTTTAGAGGCATCAACTTTTTCTACGTTGAGCATTTTTCCCCAGAGCGGAAGAATGGCCTGTGTCTTAGAATCTCTACCCTTTTTAGCCGAACCACCGGCAGAATCTCCTTCGACAATGTATACTTCACAAATTTCTGGGTTATCTTTTATAGAACAGTCTGAAAGTTTTTCTGGCTTCTGAAATCCAGAAAGTCCTGACTTTTTACGTGAAGCATCTTTTGCCTTGCGTGCTGCAACACGGGCAGTTGCTTCTCCGATTGCCTTTTCAAGTACCTTTTCAAGAACATCAGGATTTAATTCAAAGAAAATTGTAAGTTTTTCTTTTACAAGAGAATCTACAATACCTCTTACTTCCGGATTACCAAGTTTATCTTTTGTCTGACCAACAAATTCCGGCTCAGGAACTTTCATAGAAAGAACAGCAACAAGTCCTGCCCTTACATCATCTCCTGTTAATTTTTCAAACGGATCTTCTTTAGGATCAATCTTTCCATCTTTTTTTGGCATCTTTTTCTTTAATTTTTCGTTTGAATCAAGTCCCTTTGAAAGAACAGAAAGAAGTGCTGATCTAAAACCGTCAAGATGAGTACCGCCATCTCCCGTGCGAATATCATTTACGTAAGTATGAATATTTTCTGAATAGCCTTCATTATACTGAAAAGCAAGTTCTGTAATTACCGTACCTTTTTCAGGATTTTCATACTGCTTGTCTCCAGTAATATAAATAGGTTCTTCAGGATATTTAAATTTTGCTTTTGAATTAAGCTCTTTTACATAATGAACAATTCCGCCTTCATATTTAAGAATTTGTTCCTTCGGAGTTTCAAGTCTTTCATCGCGGAAAGTTATTACAATTCCACTATTCAAAAAAGCAAGTTCTTTAAGGCGCTGAATTAAAACATCCCAGTCATATGTGGTTGTAACTGTAAAAATTGTTTTATCAGCTTTCCAGCGAATTATAGTTCCATGTTCCTGTGTATCCCCTACTTCTTCAACTTTTGTAACAGGAATTCCACGTTCATATTTTTGACGATAAATATGACCATCACGCTTAATGGTTGCTTCGAGCCAGTCAGAAAGAGCATTTACACAAGAAACACCTACACCGTGTAAACCTCCAGAAACTTTATATGAATTTTTATCAAATTTACCACCGGCATGAAGTCGTGTAAGAACAAGCTCAAGAGCACTTATTTTTTCCGTTGGATGCATTGCAACAGGAATTCCGCGTCCATTATCTTCAACGCGCACAATATCATCTTTTTCAAGAGCAACAACAATACTATCACAGTAACCGGCCATTGCTTCATCAATACAGTTATCAACTGTTTCATAAACAAGATGATGAAGTCCTTTTGGTCCAGTTGAACCAATATACATACCTGGTCTCTTTCGAACAGCTTCAAGTCCTTTTAAAACCTGAATACTACCAGCGTCATAAGAAGTTGCCATTTTTATTTCCTTATATTGTATATTTTTAGGATTTTGTACAAAAGACATGAATAGACTTTTTAAGCATTGAAAATTATATTTGTATTGAAGAAAAAAGTAAAGGTGAATTATAATCAACTGTATGTCTGTAAATTACAAAGATTTTTTTGAAGAAGCAAAAAATCAGATAAAAGAAGAATTAAAATCTCAAAACAGAGAAGATGATTTTAAACTCTGGTTTAACATGGAATACATTGATGATTCAATTTCTCAGATAAATGTTCAGGTTCCTTCATCATACATGTGGATTCAGATGAATAATAATGGCTTTGTAAAAATGATAGAAGACAAAATAAACGAACTTACAGGTCAATCAATAAAAATTGAACCTGTTTATAAGTCTTCTGTTTCAGCAGTAAAAACTTCAAATAATCAAAAAACAGAAAATACAACTATAAAAAAAGAAAAAGACATTCAAAAAAAATCCAAACACCCTCAATTAAGAGAAGATTTTACTTTTGAAACTTTTGTTCCAGGAGATAACAGTATTTATGCATATAATGCTTCTATTGCTGCATCAAAAAATCCTGGAAAAGCGTATAACCCTATTCTTATTTACGGTGGAGTTGGACTTGGAAAAACACACTTAATGCAGGCCCTTGGCAATGAAATTTACAAAAATACAGAAAAAGTAAAAATTGCTTATTTAAGTGCAGAAAGTTTTACAAATGAATTTACATCTTCCCTAAAAACAAAAACAATTGATGAATTTAAAAAGAAATACAGAAGTCTTGATGTACTTCTTTTAGATGATATTCAATTTTTAGCAGAAAAAGATGGTACTCAAGAAGAGTTATTCCATACATTCAATTCAATATATGATAGAAACGGTCAGATTGTTTTTACAAGTGATAGACCTATAAAAGAAATAAAAGGTTTTACAGAAAGAATCAGTTCAAGATTTACACGAGGTTTAAATATTGATTTACAGCCTCCAAATTATGAAAACAGACTTGCAATCATTCAAAAAAAACTTGAGCTTCAGGGAAAAACAATTCCACAAGATGTAGCAGAATATATAGCAAAAAACTGTCAGACAAATGTACGTGATATTGAAGCATGTATTCTTAAATTAACTGGATACGCTGAACTTGTTGGAAAATCTTTAACTGTAGAAATTGCAAAAGATCAATTAAGGGATACCATAAATAATCCTTATTCAGGAACTATAACAATTGAGATAATTCAAAAAGTAGTAGCAGAACATTATGGTGTTTCTGTTGCAGATTTAAAAAGCAAAAAGAAAGAAAAAAAATATGTAATTCCAAGACAAATAGCTATTTATATATGTTGTAATCTAACAGAATACTCAACTACGGAAATAGGAAATGAATTTGGAGGAAAAGATCACACAACAATAATGCATGCGCGTGATAAAATAGATACAATCCTTAAAACCGATTCATCAATGAATTCTACAATAAATCTTTTGATACGGGAATCAAAGGATTATAAAAAATATTAGAATTTTCTTGATAATATGG
>JAZSJM010000134.1:0-17190 GCA_045534325.1 Treponema sp.
AAAAATCAATTAAACTGTTCCTTAAAATTAAAACTGACCATCCGCATGTAAATGCACAAAAAAGTAAAAATGAGTTAATAAATGAACTGAAAAAAAGAAAAAGAAAAGGAACCGCAAGAAATGGAAAAAGAATAAAAGCATTTTTCAAGTCCTTAGCAAGGTTACTTCTTCCATATAATTTTCCTGCAAAAAAATTAAAAAGCATAACGAGTATTGAGGCCGAGCAAACGCTGTAAAAAGGTCTTGTAAAACTTAAAAAAACTAAAGAAATTGAAACTAACAAAAATTCAATTGAATATTTCGACTTATATAATAAAAATGAAAAAAACATTAATGCTATGATTGGACATATCCAGGGAAAACTTACTCCGCCATCAGTTGAAGCATAAGAATTTGTATAAGAATTTATTTCGTCAACCGATTTTTTTAATCCTTCAATCTGCCTGCCATTTACATAAATAACCCTAAAAGAATTTGATTTATCTGTAAAAAAAGCATTTCTCTTATAAATATAGGAATCTTTTTTTTGTACCTGAACGGGAGCTAGCGGGGAATAAATGGGAATTTTCTGATTTAATCTGCTTATTGTTTTATCGCAGCCATTTTTTAAAAGAATTGAGTAAATATTTTCTTCTGATAATGAAGAAGAATTTACATATAAAACTTTATATCCTTTCCAAAGTTGAGTTTGTGGTAAAGTTCGTGAAAAAAAAATAGAGAAAAAAGTAATTAAAAACACAGAAGAAGAAATGATTAACTTTTTATTTATGCTCATCTATTTACAGAAAATGAAATCCAAAGGCAACGAATATTCCAACTATTCTTCCGATAATAACTTCCATCGGACTATGCCCCTGCACTTCTTTTAAATTTTTATATTCCTGGACCAAACCTTGATCCTTTAATTGATTTCCGATTCGGTTAATCATGTTTGCCTGAATACCGTTTGCCCTTCTAACACCCACTGCATCACGAACTGTAACCATAAAAAAGCAAAATGAAAGAACAAAAATATCAGACGCTATTCCAGAAGTGATACCTATACAAGTCATCAGACAGGCAACTAAAGAAGAATGACTAGATGGCATTCCCCCTGTTCGCCATATAAGCAATTCAACAACTTCTTTTGCACTGTGAATTTTTCCGGAAAAAAGTTTGATTAGAGTTTTTAAGAACTGAGCCAAAAACCAGCTGAAAATACAAGCCAAAAAGGTGGGAGATGTAAGTAAAACTTGTAACTGTTCAACTAGATTTTTTACCATGTTTTTATTTTATCGGTATGCAACTTTTTGTCTAGTATGATATTATCTTTGATATGGATTTTGAGGATTTTACGGTAGGAGAAAATGATAACGGCAGAAGATTAGATCGTGTTGTAAGAAAATTTTTAAGTGATGAAAATTTACCTCAATTGTACAAGGCACTTAGAAAAGGTCTTATAAAAGTAAATGAAAAAAAACAGAAAGAAGATTACCGAATAAATTCCGATGACAAAATAAATATTGCTTCATTTTTAATAAATAAAGAAAAAAAAGAATTTAAAAAAAATATTCCTCCACTGCTTGATGAATGGATTATTCTAAGAACGGAAGATTTATTAATACTGAACAAACCTTACGATTTGAATGTTCAAAAAGCCAAGACAGATGAAATTTCCTTAGACGAAATTGTTCAAAGGGATTATGAAAAAAAACACACTCAAAATAAAAGTCTTTCGTTTAAGACCGGACCTTTACATCGCCTTGATAAAAAAACAACCGGCTTAATTGTTTTCAGTCAAAGTTTAAAAGGCGCGCAATGGTTTACCAATTCCTTAAAAAAACATGAAATCATAAAAACATATCTTGCAATTATCGAAGGCAAATTAAGCAGCGAGAATTTTTGGAGTGATAATATAACTAAGGCTAAGCAAATTGATAATTATTATACTGTAAAAGTAAATGAATGTACTGAAAACTCTAGAGACTCTCTTACTAAAGTAATTCCTCTTGGATATGGAAAATATAAAAATAAAGATGTAACTCTTGCAAAATTTATAATTTATACAGGAAGAACACATCAAATCCGCTCTGTTTCAGCTTATCACGGTTATCCACTTTTAGGTGATACTGCTTATGGTGGAACAAAAATAAACGAAATACAGGATTTTTTTCTACACTCTTTTTGTCTTGAATTTAAGGAAAATGACTTTAACATAACTAAAAAAATAATCTGTAATCCGCAAAACGACTTTGCTGAAATGCTTACTATCTGCGGATTAGAACTGCAAGAAAAAATCTGATTGTATTTCTTTCCGTAAAATTGAATTTTCACCGACTTCCGTTATAATTAAATTATGGAATTGGGAGAATTATTTGGACTAAAACAAAAAGAAATTCAGGTTTTTGCCTTTTATGGTCCTAGCGGCACGGGAAAAAGTTTCCGTGCTAAACTTGTTGCCCAAAAATATAGAATCAAAGCAATAATTGATGATGGTTTACTTATTTTCGAAGATAATATTCTTGCAGGACGTTCTGCAAAACTAGAAGACAGCTACATGGGAGCCGTAAGGGTTGCCTTGTTTGATGATAAAGAACACAGGGACAGCGTTGCAAGAGAAATTCAAAAAAAACAGATTAAAAAAATTTTATTACTTGGCACCAGTGAAAAAATGGTTAATAAAATTGCAATGCGTCTTCAACTTCCAATGCCCGAAAATTATATAAAAATTGAAGATATTGCAACTCCAGAACAGATAGAAGCCGCAAGAATCAGCAGACAGATTGAAGGAAAACATGTAATTCCTGTTCGTGCATACGAAGTTAAAGAGGCGGGAAATTATTCAAGAATTTTTGTTTCAAAAATTAAAGTCAGTCTGGCAAAAAGAAAAATTTTTAAGAATTTGTTTAAGAATGTTGATGAACAGCAGCCAGATTTAAATACAAAACTCTTTGAAAAATCCGTTGTCCGCCCGGCTTTTTCTGTTGTTCAACGTAAAAATGTTTCTCAGGCATATTTAGCTCGCCTTACCTATTCATCAATCCTTTCTTTTAATTCAAGTATAAAAATTAAAAATTTAAATATCAGGACAAACAAAACCGGCTATCGCTTTTTTATTACAGTTGATGTTCCCTTTGGCGAAAGTTTAACGGAATTAAGTGGAAACTTAAAAAATTATGTGATTAAAGAAGTTGAAAAAGACTGCGGAATAATGGTTGAGGATATTTCTATCATTATCGATCACATTCTGATGTTTGAAAAAATCGCCTGATTTATTTTACGTTATTTTTTGATTCTCTTTTTTTGGAAAAAGCGTTTTTAGGGATTTTTATTCCAACTCCAAGATTTTTAAGCGTTAACCTGATTGCATATTCAAGCTCTGTGCGCTGGGGGTTTATTGGAAGCACATAGTTTCTTACCTGACTCCAGGTTTTTAAATAAAGTTCACCGGCAGCACTTTTTGTAGAGATTTCTTTCTTCCAATCAGTTAATGTATTTATAAAATCTGTAACTAAAAATGAAAGTTTCTGCCCTAGCCTGACTGTTTTGTCTTTTTGGACAAGTTTATCCATTTCAAGCAGATGTTCCATATATGAGCGTTCAAATTCTTTTGATTCATACATCATGCTTGAAGCATTTGGCTGAAGATACATATATAAATCTGTTTTTAAGCATTCAGAGATTATATCGTAGGAATGACCTGAGTTTATAATTTTTAACATTTCTTCTGTAAGACGACTTGGACTTACAGGTAAAAGCAGATGGGCACTTTTGCGAATTTTTCGTTTTAGAAAAAATCCCATTTTACACTTACACGTAGCACTGTATTTTACAGCACGTAGCATGCGGACAGGATCTTCTTCAAAAATCCTGTCTAAAGGAATTACAGGCCGTATTATATGTTTTTTTATATCCTGAACTCCACCAACATAATCAATAATCTGCTCTTTTATAGGGTCATAATATAAAGCATTTAGAGTAAAATCCCTTCTATGAACATCTTCTTCGATAGAGCCAAAACTGTTTCCTACACTGCCATCAACAATAGAGCGGAAAGTTGAAACTTCAAAAATTTTTTCACCGAAAAACACATGTACCAGACGAAATCGCTTACCGATGATGCGGGAATTTCTAAACAGTTTTTTTATCCTGCTGGGAGTTGCGCTTGTTACAATATCAAAATCTTTAGGACTTTTTCCAACCAATAAGTCTCTAACGGCACCACCAACAATATATGTATCAAAACCACATTCCTTAAGGTGTACAACAACTCTTAAACAGTCTGGATCTATTTTTTCTAATGGTATCTTATGTTCGTTTTTTGTATAAATTGTGGCCGTTTTAACAGGGTGACCACTTCTGTCTTTGGAATATCTGTATAACACAATGGTACTATTTTAACGATTTGAACACTTATGCTCAATATTATAGAATATAAAAAATTGCGATAGTCAAATTATGGAACTAAAATGAAAGGTATAATTCTTGCCGGAGGATACGGCACAAGGCTCTACCCTCTTACAAAAGTTTTATGTAAACAACTTCTCCCTGTTTTTGATAAACCTATGATTTATTATCCGCTGAGTACACTGATGCTTTGTCAAATTAAAGAAGTTCTCATTATTTCTACTCCCCATGACATTGAACTTTTCAAGGAATTATTTGGTACAGGCGATAAACTTGGAATGAAATTCAGTTATGCTGTACAAAAAAAGCCCAATGGAATTGCAGAAGCATTTAAAATTGGTGAAGACTTTATTAAAAATGATAATATCGCCCTTATATTGGGAGATAATATTTTTTACGGGCAATCATTCAATCAAATTCTTCTAAAAAACAAAAAAATGATTGAAACTTCAGGTGGTTCTGTTATTTTTGGTTACTACGTAAAAGATCCCTCTGCTTATGGGGTAATAGAATTTGACAAAACCGGCAAGATAGAAAAAATAATTGAAAAACCAAAAAAAACTGCTTCAAACTTTGCAGTACCAGGGCTATATTTTTTTGATAATGACGCTGTAAAAATTGCAAAAAACTTAAAACCAAGCCCACGTGGTGAATTAGAAATTACAGATATAATCAATGAATACATAAAAAATAAAAAACTTGACGTAGAGATTTTACATCGTGAAATGACCTGGTTTGATGCAGGAACAACAGACCATCTTTTAGAAGCAGGAAATTTTATAAAGGCAATTCAATCAAGACAGGGAATATATACAGGTTGTATTGAAGAGATTGCTTTTATGAACGGCTGGATAACAAGAAATGATCTAATAAAACTTTCCGATACTTATAAAACAGAATATGGGGAATATTTAAAATACATTGCCGGAGAAAAAAATAATGGCATTTAAATTTATTGAAACACCGATAAAAGGTTTAATACAGATAAAATGTGAAATTTTTAATGATGATCGTGGCGCTTTTTTTGAAATTTTTTCAAAAAAAGAATTTGAAAAAGCGGGAATTACAACAGAATTTGTGCAAGACAACCAAAGTATAAGCAAAAAAGGGGTTTTACGGGGGCTCCATTTTCAAAAAAATCATCCTCAGGCAAAACTTGTACGTGTGGTTTCGGGGAAGATATATGATGTTGCAGTTGATTTACGCAATAATTCACCTACATTTGCAAAATATTTTGGTTTGATTTTAGACAGTGAAAAAAATAATATGCTTTATATAAGTGAAGGTTTTGCACATGGTTTTTATGTTTTATCAGATACTGCAATCGTTTCGTATAAATGTTCTGATTTTTATCATCCAGAAGATGAAGATGGTATAATATGGAATGATAAGACACTTTCAATTGACTGGAAAAATGAATGTGATTTTATTAATCCGATTTTAAGCGAAAAAGACTTAAATCGTCCTGTTTTTGATAAGGAAAAAATATATTTTAACTTTTAATTCGAAAATGCGTAAATTAAAAAACATACTTGTAACCGGTGGAGCAGGTTTTATCGGGTCAAATTTTATTCACTACCTCTTCGGAAAGACAAAAACACAAAAAAAAGAATTTACTGACTCAAATTTTACTGGAAATGTAATTAATGTTGATAGTCTAACTTATGCAGGCAATTTGGATAATCTTACAGACATAGATAATGAATTTGGCAGTGGCTGTTCTCAAAGAAGCAGACAAAGATATTTTTTTGAGAAGGCAGATATTTGTGATAAAAAGCAAATGGAACTGATTTTTAAAAAATATGATATCGATACCGTCATTCACTTTGCAGCTGAAACTCACGTTGACCGTTCGATAGAACAGCCGGACAGTTTTATAAAAACAAATGTACTTGGAACTTATAATCTTTTGGAAACGGCAAAATCCTACTGGAAAATTTCACTAGAAAATAAACGGGATGATGTAATTTTTCATTATATATCAACGGATGAAGTATATGGTACTGTGGAAAAAGGAGGTTTTTTTACTGATGATTCAACTTACGCCCCCCACTCTCCTTATTCAGCAAGTAAAGCTAGCGGAGAGATGATTGCCCTGTCTTATTTTTATACCTATTCGCTTCCTGTTACCATTTCTAATTGCTCTAATAATTACGGACCCTATCAATTTCCTGAAAAATTTATACCTGCAGTCATTTTAAATGCAATTAATAACAAAAAAATCCCCATCTACGGAAATGGAGCAAATATCCGGGACTGGATTTTTGTTGAAGATCACAACCGTGCCGTGTGGAAAATTTTGGGAAAAGGACAGGTAGGCAGAAAATATAATATTGGATGTACAAATGAATGGGAAAACATAAACCTTGCGAAAAAAATTCTGGAGATTATTTCAACTCAAACGCATATTTCATTGGAAAAATTTTATTCTTTAATTTCATTTGTAAAAGATAGACCGGGCCATGATAAAAGATATGCAATTGACTGTTCAAGAATAAAAAATGAACTCAACTGGGAGCCAATAATAGACTTTAAAGAAGGTCTTAAATTAACAGTAAAGTGGTATTTAAAAAACACAAAATGGATTGATAATTTAAAATAAAAAATCCCGTTTGCATGAAGTGCACCTCCAAAAATTGGCTTAAACTTTTTGGGTACACTTCAAATGTTCTCTACGGGATTTTTTTAAAGATCCTTACCTGTAATCTTTTTTACACATTCGTGATAAAGTTTTGATGTCTGAGCAACAACATCTGCTGGAACTTCCTTGATGTTAGGATCGCCTGCAAGGTTGTTTGCCTTGAGCCAGTCACGGATAAACTGTTTATCGTAACTTGCAGGGCTTGTTCCAACCTTATATGTGTCTGCATTCCAGAAGCGGCTTGAATCCGGAGTCAAAACTTCGTCACCAAGAACCAGGTCTCCGTTTTCATCAAGACCGAATTCAAATTTGGTATCGGCAATGATGATTCCGTTTTTTGCAGCGTGTTCATAACATTTTTTGTAGATTGCAAGTGCTGTTTTTTCAATTTTTGAACCAAGTTCTTCCCCAAGGTCTTTTTTCATGTAATCCAGCGTTACGTTGATATCATGACCTTCTGCAGCCTTTGTTGAAGGAGTTACAATCGGTTCATCGAGCTTTTCTGCCTGTTCGTATTTTTTATCGAATGAGTGTCCCAGGAATGGTTCACCCTTTTTGTATGCTTCATACATTGAACCGAACATATAACCGCGAACAATTACTTCATAAGGAATCATCTTGAGTTTTTTAACAAGAATTGTGCGTCCTTCATATTCAGGTTTCTGGAATTCAACAGGCATATCCTTAAGGTCTGAAGAAATCATGTGGTTTTTTGTAATGTCTTTTGTCAAATCAAACCAGAAATTTGAAAGGGCGTTCAAAACCTTGCCCTTGTCTGTAATCATTGTAGGAAGAATTACATCAAATGCACTGATACGGTCAGTTGTAACGATAACCATTCTTCCGTCTTCAAGATCATAAACTTCGCGAACTTTTCCGCTGATAATTTTTTTCATATTTAACACCTCAACATTTTCAATTCTACAACTTTAACAGATTACTGCTCAATAGTTTTAACAGCTTCACGAACTAGAGAACTTTTACCTTTTTTCATTACAAGAAGTTTTCCGTTTTTAACAACAACAATTAAATCACTTACACCGCATAAACTTACAGGAATATCGCTATAAACAAAATTATTTGAACATTCAATTTCAGCAATCTTGTTATTTACAGGTTTAGTACATAATTCACTAAAGGAATCCCAGCTACCAACGTCTGTCCAATTAAAGGTCGCCTTTATAACTGCTGCATTTTTTGTTTTTTCAGCAATTGATTTATCAACTGCAACAGGAGGAACATTCTGATAGGATAAATCCATTTCTTTCCAGGATTTTATAGTGTAAACACCGTCATTCTGTTTTAAAACTGGTTTTTTACCGTTTATAACAGGCAAAAACGAATTGTAGATTTTAGGTGAACACTGATTCATTTCCTTTAAGAACATATTTCCGTCAAAACTGAACATTCCGCTGTTCCAAAAATAATTACCGCTTTCAAGGTATTTTATAGCCGTCTCTAATTCAGGTTTTTCTTCAAAATTTTCGATTCTAAAAGCAAAATCATCACCTGTTAAATCCTCACCTGCTTTTATATAGCCGTAACCTGTACTTGGTTCTGAGGGAGGAATTGCAAAACATACAAAATTTCCAGATTCAGCCATTTTTGCGGCATTTTTACAGTCTTTTACAAAATTTTTTACTGGAGAAATTACATGATCGCTTGTTAAAACTAAAAACACATGAGGACTTTCGTTTTCCAGCTTTTGAACAAGTTCAACCCCAATCATAATGGCTGCAGAAGTATGTTTTGGAGAAGGTTCAGCAAGAACAATAGATTCACCTAGAAGTTTTTTTGCGTCAGTATCTTCGCATCTTTCAGCAAGAGTTTTAATCTGCCTAACACATTCATTTTCTATGTCTTTACGGGTAACAACTATAATTTTTCCAGAAATTTTTAAAGCTAGAGCACGCTTTAAACTTTCCTGTAAAAAAGAAATGTTATCGTTCAATGCCATAAACTGTTTTGGATGAGAAGGACTTGATGCAGGCCAAAGTCTTTCACCAAAACCACCAGCTAAAATAATAATGTCAGTAATCATCAGTTTTTTCTCTATTATTCTTCAAGCATATCTACTCTTTTTTGATGACGGCCACCTTCAAATTGAGTAGAAAGATATTTATCACAAATCATTTCTGACATTTCATAGGCAATAATGCGTGCACCCATACAGAGAACATTTGAATCATTGTGAAGTCTTGTATATTCAGCCATAACAAGGTCAGTACATAAAGAAGCTCGAATTCCCTTAACCTTGTTTGCTGCAATGCTCATACCGACTCCAGTACCGCAAATTAAAATACCAAAATCAGCTTCTTTTAAAACAACCGCCTTACAGACTTTTTTTGCATAAAGGGGATAATCAACACTTTCTGCGGAATCTGTACCAAAATTTATAACTTCATAACCTTTAGACTTTAAATGCTCAATCATACGGTTTTTGTAAAGAAAGCCAGCATGATCAGCTCCGATTGCAATTTTCAATGACATTATGTCTTCCTTTTATTTAATTTTGGATAATTATAGCGGGTAGAAAAAAAATTTGGAATAGAGGGAAATTGGTAAAGATTAGTATGGATAAAAAAGAATAATATGCAATATAATTAAACAGAGGTGATTTTAAGTGAAGAAAATATTTTGGTTAACCCACCCTATTTTTGTTATCTACAGACTTTTTCCCCGTCTTCTACCAGACTCATTGTTTCTAAAATGTCAGTATTTTATGAGGATTGGAAAAAAACTAAATTTAAGAAATCCAAAAACTTTTAATGAAAAACTTCAGTGGTTAAAACTTCATGACAGAAAACCAGAATATACAACGATGGTTGATAAGTACGAAGTAAAAAAATATGTTGCAGAAAAAATCGGTGAACAGTATATAATTCCAACCCTCGGAGTTTGGGATAAGTTTGATGATATAGATTTTAACACTCTTCCAGACCAATTTGTATTAAAATGCACCCATGATTCAGGCGGACTTGTAATTGTTAAAGATAAAAAACAATTTGATGAACAGGCAGCTAGAGAAAAAATTGAAAAATGCTTAAGACAAAACTATTATTTTAAAAGCAGGGAATGGGCATATAAAAATATAGATCCGAAAATTATTGCAGAAAAATATATGGAAGATTATGGAAAAATAGTTCCGGAAGACTATAAAGTATATTGTTTTAATGGAAATCCAAAGTATGTGGTTATTTTTCATAATCGTTTTAGTAAAACAAAACCGTTAGAAGAATCGGTATATGATACACAGTGGAATAAGATTGATATTTCATTAGATGATCATTTTCAGATAAGCAGTCATAATATAGAAAGACCTGCATGCTTGGAGGAATTAATAAGAGTATCAAAAATTCTTTCAGAAAACCTGCCACAAGTAAGAGTCGATTTTTATATCATCAATAACAAAATTTACTTTGGCGAGATTACTTTATATACAGCCAGTGGAATGCAAAAAATGATTCCAGAAGAATATGATGAAATACTTGGAAGCCTTGTTAAATTACCAATAGATTCGAATATGCCTGAAATTAAACAACAGCTTGGGGGGGAACATTTACATAGTAGTAAATAAAATCGCTATACAACCAATCCTTAAAAAAAACAGTATCAGTAATTATAAAAAACTTTACATTAGTTCAGAAATTAAAAAAACAAAAAGGACTGGCTCTATTTTTCAATATATTTTAAATGATTTGAATATAAATGCAAAAGATATAGTTCACTTTGGTGATAATGAAAAATCTGATTAGGTTATTTGTTTGGTGATAACTACTATATGACGTGTTTAGATTCCTTTGACGAGTGGATTGAGCTTGCAAGAATGTATATGACTTTTTTGCCAAAAGAAGATTTTAAAAGCATGAAAAAAATTGAACATACAGATTTATTTTCGCGAAAAAGCAAAGAAAGTGTATATGAAATATTTAAGTAAAGATGTAGTCACTTATTTTTTCAGCATCTTATATGAATATATGTAAAGAACCTCTTTCTGCTAAATTATTTTTTATGCTATTATAGATTTATCATGAAATTTACAATCCTTGATTATCTTGAGGAAACAGCCTCCCGCTTTCCTAATAAAATAGCATTCCAATTTATAAATGGTTTTGATCAAATTTATTTTCCAGCTTCAACAAATGATTCAAACTTTAAGGATTGTTATGGACACATGATAGAAGCATACCGAAGTGAGTTTACTGAATATATTGTCAAATATTTACATCAAGAGAACAAAGAAGAAACCATCATAGGAAGTAAATAAATGGAAAAACAAAAAACCTTTGTTTATGTTCTTACAACTGATAACTCAAACTATTTAATTGAACAATGCATTCTTTCTCAATATTCTCTTTTGTTGCATAATTCAAACGCAAAAATAATAACTTTGGTCGATGATTCCACATTTGATTGCATAAAAGATTCTTACCTGAAAAACTTTTCTACAATTATAAAAGTCGATTGTCCTGAAAAATATACACTAAAAGAAAAATCACGCTATTTAAAATTTAAAATGAGATCTGTTTTAGATGATGATTTTCTATATATTGATTCAGATACAATTATTACAGACGATTTATCAGAAGTTTTTAATAGTGATTCTGCAGTTGCTGCAGTTTATGATTTGCATATTCCTTATTGCGAAAACGTATTTTTACAGTCAATAACAGAACCAAAAATAAAAAAAGCAATGTTAGATTTTTCGCCCGATGAATATTTTAATGGCGGTGTTTTTTATTGCAGAAAGGATTCTAAAGAATATTTCGAAACTGCATTAAAAATATGGCAGGCTTATGAAACACCAGATTTTTGTGTTGATCAGGTTGCTTTTAATTATGCTAATATTAAACTAAACAATGTTATAAAACCTTTGAACGGAATATATAACTGTCAGATTACTGAAAACGGATTACGTTATTTAAAAGATGCAAAAATCATTCATTACTTTAATACAACCAACAATTCGACATTTTTACTTGCACACCAAAGTGTCTTACAAAAAATCAGAGTAACGCAATCGATTCCAGCAGAAATTCAAGAAATGCTAAAAAACGCAAAGTGCCAGTTTGCTGAATACTCCATAATACTTTCTGAAAAAAATAAGATTGCAGTATACAACAGTAAACTTTTTGCATTATGTTTAACTGTTTATAAAAGACTACCTAAAATATTTTATTTTTTAAATAAAATAATATCGATGCTGTATAAATAATAAAAAGGTCAGAACAAATCAGGAATACATTAACGTGAAATCATTAAAAATAAATGTTGTACTAAACACAGTAAAAACTTTTTTAACACTGTTTTTTCCACTGATTACTTTTCCATATTCAAGTCGAGTTCTTGGCCCTGAAAACATTGGAAAAGTTAATTTTGCCCAGTCAATCGTTTCTTATTTTGCTATTATTGCTTCCCTGGGAATTTCAACTTATGCAACGCGTGAAGCGGCAAAGGTAAGAGAAATTGAAGAAGAATTGGCAAAAGTTGTAAAAGAAATTTTTACTGTTAATCTTGCTTCAACATTGATTTCGTATTTATTATTGGGATTTACCCTATTATTTGCAAAAAAATTATTTGAGTATAGAACGCTGATAATAATATGCAGTTCATTGATTATATTTACAACACTAGGTATTGGCTGGATATACCAGGCACTTGAAGATTATTTATATATTACGGTACGTTCGCTTATCTTTCAAATCATAAGCTTATTTCTTTTATTTTTGATGGTAAAAAATCAAAATGATTATTTAAAATATGCCGCTGTTAATATAATTTCAAATGTCGGTGCAAACATATTTAATTTTATCCACGCTCGACATATTCTTCTAAAAAAAATAAATAAAAAACTAGAATTAAAAAAACATCTAAAACCAATTTTTATCCTTTTTGCATCTGCCGTTACAGGTACAATTTTTTCCCACATTGATTCAACAATGCTCGGCTTTCAGGCAACTGATATGGATGTTGGATTATATGCTGCAGGAATTAAAATTATTCATATGATTGCAAACATTTTTCCTGCCATCGTTATAGTTATTTTTCCACGAATTTCATATTATTTTGCAAAAAATGATTTTGAAAACATAAAGATTCTTTCAGCCAAATCGATTAAATATTTAACAGGTTTATCAATTCCTGTTGCTGTAGGTCTTTTTCTTTTGGTAAAACCACTAATTTTATTATTATGTGGAGATAAATATTTACAAGCCATAAACGTAACAAAAATTATGAGTCTATATATTGTATTAACAGCGGTAAATATATTTGCAGGCTCAAATCTTTTAATTGCATATGGAAAAGAAAAATACAGGTTAATCTCAGTTATTGCGGCTTCAATTCTTGATATTATATTGAATTATATACTTATACCGTCTTACGGGGCATTTGGAGCTGCATTTGCAACCTTAATTACAGAATTATCGTTGTTTTTATATCATCTTATTTATTTTCGTAAATTTTTTAAACAATTGAAACTATTAAAATCCATTTTACAATTTTGTTTAGCAGCAATAATAATGGCTTTCGGAGTTTATTATTGCAAAAATACAATAGACCCATATATATCTAAACTATTTATTTCAATAATTGTTGGTGTACTAATTTACTTTTTTACACTATTATTATTAAAAAATGAATCATTATATGAAATTTTATTTGCATTAAAGAAAAAAATTAAGGGTCAAAAAAATGAAAATATATGCAATAATGATGGTAAAAAATGAAGTTGATATAGTTGCTCATGTTTTAAAATCTGCTGAAACATGGGCTGATAAAATCTTTATTTTAGATAATGGAAGTACAGACGGTACATGGGAACTACTTCAATCAATGAAAAATGATGTAATTACCCCTTGGAAACAAGATTTTGGTCCTTATAGACGAGGAATGAAAGCAGATGTTTTTAATGAATTCAGACATATTTCAAATCCTGGTGACTGGTGGTGTTTTTCACTTGATGCTGATGAGTTTTATGTTGAAAATCCAAGAGAGTTTCTTGAAAAAATTCCAAAAAAATACCATTGGGTTGGAAAAAAATCCCTTGATTATGTAATTACGAAAGATGATGTAAAAAAATACAACTTTACGGGAAATTTTGAACATGATAAAGATTTTATTAAATATATAAAGCCTGTTTGCTGGTCTGAGGGAAGATTTTTTAGATACAGGGAAAAATTAAAATGGGATAATGGATTAACAAGTCAATATCCAATGCATGTTGGGGTTATGGCGCCTGAAAAAATTCTTGTAAAACATTATCAGTATAGAAGTCCAATGCAAATTGAGGCTCGCCTAAAAAACAGAGAAGAAACTCGAAAAAATCCTAATACTTCAAGCTGGAAACATGAACCAAACTCTCTTAATGAAGCACTGAAAGACGCTAATGACTGTGTTTATGATGAAGGAACTTTGGAGTTTTATAAATCCTTACCAATTCGTTCAAATCTGAAGAATCAGCCTTTTAAGGATTTTATAAAATCAATTCTTATAAAACTAGGACTATATAATTAATGAATGACAAAGAATCGCCTGTCTCTCTAAAAGCTCATAATAATTTAAAATATGATAAGTTAATTCAACGAAATTCAAGCATGGAATTATGCAGAATATTTGCAATGATTTTCATTCTTTTATGTCATTTATTTATGGGAACAAGCACTTATGTGCAGACAATTTCTGACAGTGTATTTTATTATTTTCATTTATTCTTTTCAGGTTGGACGGGAGCATTTGGCAATATACTCTTTATGCTGATATCCGGGTATTATTTATGCACCTCAAATTTTCGGATATCTAAATTAATAAAACTTTGGTTTAATATTTTTTCAGTTTCGGTAATCATCGGATCGGTTTTTTATTTTTTTAAGCTTCCAAGTCAAGGGTTTAACCTTTTTAAGTCTTCCTTCTTTTTTAATAATGCGACACCAATCTCTTTATATCAATATTTAACTTGCTTTGTACCAACCATTTTAGGACATACATGGTATGCAAGCAGATATTTAGTATTTCTTCTTTTTACTCCATTTTGTAAACAAATTTTAGAAAAACTATCGCAAAAACAGCATTTTTATCTTTGTCTTCTTATGTTCATTCTTGGAACCGTAACAAAAATGATTCCTGCTCAACGGCTTTATGACCCCAGCAATTTATTTTATTTTTTTCTAGCTTATTTTATCGCTTCATACATACGATTTTATGAACCATCAATTTTTTCTAATAAAGCATTAAATTTACTGATTAGCTTAATTACAATAATGGTTATAGGTTTTTGGAATATTTTTTTAACATTGTTTATAAATAATCATCCAGAACTGGCAGAATACAAAAGGTTCTTCCACCTTACAAAACTTCACATGTTTCCTATCTGGATAGCTGCTGTCTTTCTTTTTAATTATTTCAGGTTACTTACTATAAAAAACTCTAAAATTATAAATGCTTTCGCAAGTTCTACTTTTGATATCTATCTGTTGCATTGTAATTTTGCTTTTAGCTCAATGCTCTGGTTTGGTATATGCAGTGGTGGCTATCTTTTAAAATTGCCGACTCATTTTTTAGTTCTACTTGTTATACCGCAAGTCTTTATTTTTGGTTTAATTTTTCATAAAATCCGGTTAAAATTTGTAGAAAAACCATTTTTTTTATTTATTTCGAAATATAATGTAAATCTTCATTAAGCGGGATATTTAATCATGAAACTTTTATATGACTTAACAGCAACGCAGCCTTCTCCAGAAAGCAAATTTCACGGTGGAGGTGCCTATGGAGAAGTTTTATTTTTTAAGCTTCTTGAATATTTAAATGAGTTTACCCTTATTTGTTATTACGACAGTAAAAAATATATTAATCCTGATATTTTAAATAAAATTTCTGAATTATCCATAAAACTATATGATATAAATTATTTTTCTGTATCTAAGGTTATTGAAATAGAGAATATTGATAGACTCTATTCTGCTATGCTCAACTTAAATCAAAACATTCCATTAGGATCCATCGAAGTTTATACAACTGTTCATGGGTTACGGACTCTAGAAATGCCTTTTGACCCTGTTATGCTGAAATATGCATCTTCACTTAAGGAGAAAATTAAATACCGCCTTTTCATGGGACCTGCAAAAAATTATTATCTTAAAAAACTTAAAGTCATCAACGGCCGCCTTGTCACTGACCCGAGAATTAACGTAATCACAATTTCAAACCATTCTCTGGCTTCAATAAAAAGTTTTTACCCGGAAACGGCGCAAAAAGAAATTTCTGCATTCGCCTCCCCGACTTTTGATCAGCTGGATAATTACAAGGCGGTTACTGAAAACAAAAAGCTTTCCCAGGATGCGCTTCATAAAAAAAATATTACTGAAAAAAAATACTTTCTGGTGACTTCCGCCGCCCGCTGGGCAAAAAATGCGCTCAGGGCCGTTACAGCCTTTGATCAGCTGTGTGAAACAGCCATAGCTAATGACTTTAAGCTTGTTGTAACGGGGGTTACCAATAAAGGCATTTTTACAAAAAAATTGAAGCATCCGGAACGCTTTGTTTTTTTCGGCTATGTAGAACGGGATTTTCTTGAACTCCTTACACAAGAGGCCTATGCCTTTATCTACCCTTCTCTCAACGAAGGTTTCGGCTATCCTCCTGTGGAGTCAATGAAATACGGTGTTCCGGTGGCAGCCAGCGGAACAAGTTCAATTCCTGAAGTATGCGGAGATGCTGCACTTTATTTTGATCCCTATTCTGTCTCTGAAATTAAAAACCGTCTTGTACAGCTTTTTGACCTGATGATTTATGATGAATATGCAAAACGGGCAAAAGAACACTACCCGATTGTCGCAAAGAAGCAGAAAGAAGATTTAAAAAAACTTGCAGAATATGTTATCAGTTAACTTACAGTCCCCCCTGCCTCAACGTAACTTTTCAAATCCCCAATGTCCTGTCTCTTTCCTTCCATGAGCCACGCATGAACTGGTCTTACTGAGCAGAACCAGGAAATAAAGTCACCAGGTGCGTCAGTACCGCAGATTAAAGAGCCGTCACTCCGGGGTGTACATGCCTCTTTTATAAAGGGAAGATCTTCTTTTGTGTAAATATAAAAAGGAGGAACAGCCCAGCAACTCTGTGGTTCTTGAGGTTTTTCCTGCATTTGTATAACTCTTTCTGCATCA
>JAZSJM010000274.1:0-2310 GCA_045534325.1 Treponema sp.
GTTACAACCTTACTGGAAAAAGGGATGAAGGGATTCAGGAATAAATATTAATACAACATCTAGTGTACTATTTTTTGCATTTCGTGAATCATTATTTTTCTTTCGTTATAGTCATGATAGAATGATATATGTGAGGTGACATAAATGAATGGTTCAAACCAGAAAAAACTGGAACTCTTTACAATAGAAGAACACAAAATGCATCTCTTTAGAACTGGAGATGTAAATAAGCCGAAGTTGATTTTTATGTCTGGTTCTGGAACGCTCGCTCCCATGTATGATTTTAAAATCCTGTACGAAAAACTTATTGACGATTTTAAAATCATCGTGATTGAAAAATTCGGTTATGGTTATTCTGATTTATTTGAAGCTTCCTGTGAAATTGATTGTGTAATTGACAGGCAGCGAAAGGTCCTGCAAGAGGCTGGAGAAAAGGGGCCTTATATTCTGCTTCCTCATTCTCTTTCGGGACTTGAGGCAATAAGATGGAAGCAAAAATATCCTGATGAAGTTAAGGCGATAATAGGTCTTGATATGGCAACTCCAAAAACATATCTGGCCTGGAAAAGCGATGAAATAGACAGACGAATAGCAATCATAAAGAAAATGAAAAGTGCAAAAGACAAAGGCCTCTTGTTATGGTTCCCCTTAAATAAGCGGGGTTTGTCTAAAGAAGATATTAAAGAGCAAAAAATCTTGTGGAAGAGGAATGCTTTTAATGAATGTTATATAAAAGAAGCAGAATCCGTTCTTAAAAATGCAGAAAAAGTTTCTGCTGCAGGAAAGATTGAATGTTCTCTTTTGATGTTTGTTTCTAACGGAAAACAGGTATCCCCAAACTGGCTTGCGCACGAGCAGAACTTTGCCGGCCAATGTAACGCAAAACTTATCAATCTAAATTGCGGCCACTATGTGCATTATTATGAAAGTGATTTAATCAGTAGAGAGATTCGCAAGTTTATGAATGACATAAACCCTTAATTAACATAAAGTCTATTTCCTTTTTACAATTCCTTTACAATCTCTACACATAGATTTAACAAAACTCCTATAGATTATCCACTAAAGAGCAATGCCTCAGAGTGGGGCAGCTTATCAAACAAACAAAGGCCACTCTGACCGTGGCTAGCACAAGGAGTTTTTATGAAAATCAATCTTCAGAAAATGATTATCGGGGCAATTCTTATTACCTCAACTATGTCGGTTTTTGCTGCACCAAAATTCAACAACAAAAAATCTATTTCAGTTTTGAGTCGTGAAGATGGCAGTGGAACACGTGGAGCGTTTGTTGAACTATTTGGTATTGAAAAAAAAGATGCAAACGGTAAAAAAGTTGACTACACAACTGATGAAGCAGCCATTACAAATTCTACAGCTGTAATGCTTACAAGTGTTGCCGGCGACAATTATGCAATCGGTTATGTTTCTTTAGGTTCATTGAACAATTCTGTAAAGGCAGTAAAAATTGATGGTGCAGATGCTACAGTTGCTAACATCAATAATGGTTCTTACAAAATCAGTCGTCCATTCAATATTGCTGTTAAAGAGGGGCTGTCACCTGTTGCGCAGGATTTTGTAAACTTTATTTTAAGCGAGGAAGGTCAGAAGATTATTGCTGCTAACAAGTACATTAAAATCCAGAATACAAAGGCTTACACTTCAAATAAAGCCAGCGGAAAAATTGTAGTTGCAGGTTCATCTTCAGTTTCACCAGTTATGGAAAAATTGATTGAAGCATACAAAAGCGAAAACCCAAATGCTAAGATCGAACTTCAGACTTCCGATAGTACAACTGGCGTTACAAATGCTATCAACGGAACTTGTGATATTGGAATGGCAAGCCGAGCCCTTAAGGACAGTGAAAAAGCAAAAGGCGTTCAGGAAATTACAATTGCCATCGACGGAATTGCAGTTATCGTGAATAAAGCAAATCCTGTTGAAAATATGACAAAGGCCCAGGTGGAATCGATTTTCACTGGAAAAGTTTCTAAGTGGGTGAATGTAAAATAGATTTTATAATTCACTTTGAGACCTTCAGAGCTTTTATCTGAAGGTCTTTTTTTTACAAAAACTTAACAAAGTCTTCTCTGAAAATTTACAAAGATTTTATAAAGTGATGACATGAAAATAAAAGAGAAATTGTGGGAAATGATTTTCCTTCTGGCAGCAGGATTCAGTATTCTTGCTGTTTTGTTTATCTGTCTGTTTTTGTTTGCAAATGGAATTCCTGCCATGCACAAAATCGGACTTACAGATTTTTTGTTCGGGACTAAATGGAAACCGGGGAATGACCTTTATGGTATTTTCCCC
>JAZSJM010000022.1:0-9650 GCA_045534325.1 Treponema sp.
GTATTGTCTTCCTAAGACCGCTTGGCCTCCGACTTAGGTGAATTCTTCCATTGAGAAATAAAAAATTTGCTGATAAAATAAAACCATGGCTACTACAACTTCAATTTTAGTCCTGCTCAAGTTTTTTGCAGGCAGACAGAATAATGCCGCAATCGATTTTGGAGAATTTACTGAGTACTTAAAAAGATACTCAGAGCATCATTTAGAGGAACAACCAACCCTCGTTACTTACCTTTCAGATACTGCTGGAGTACTTTTAAAAGAATTAGATAAACTTATCCAGCAAAGACAGGTTCTCCTGCTTTCTCAAAATGCGGATAAAAGACTGATAATTGTAATTCCATTTTTCATTGATAAATTTTCAAAACGATACAAGGAAATATTAATTCAGCCTCAGGTTCCTTTTCCTCAGGAAGGTGATATTCCAAAAAAAATTCCTAACGAAATCGTAACAAGACGCCCCGCAGCTGAATTGTTCAACGAGCTTTTAGAAAAAGAAACACTGACTGACAAATATTTATACGGAGCTGTACTTCCTCACAATGCCTCCACAATTCTTTTGCCTTCCATGGTGTCAATTCATACATTAATCGAATGTGCCGTTTTAAAAATCCGTACAATGCTTTCAAAAGACGAACACCATGATTATTTTATGAAAAAACTCACAGTTTCAAATCCTGGAAAGGAAATGACTGCAAAAAATATTTTCAACAAATTCTGTCAGAATCCAGATTCCTCAAAAATGTTTAAGGAACCAGAAGATTCATTCTACTTTTTAACTCAGCTTCTTTTCTTTATTAGACAGGATTACGAGAAAGTAAAAGATTATACGGCAGAAGATCTTGCTGTTTTACAGTCAGTTTACATACTGGAAATAGTTGCAAACTTCTATAAAACCAGGGCACAGGATAAAAACAAAAAAGAAGCAGCCCTTAAAAGCCTTGAACAGCAGCTGGCTAAGCCTCCTTACTACTTTACATTTGATACAATATCAAAGTTTACAAGCAACAGCGGAGTACCTTTGCTCGGTCAGTATTCTGAAGAAGAGTTGAAAAATTTTCTTCATTCAAAAACAACAGAAAGTGCCGCAAACGATTTGCCTGAGCTTCTAGTATTTAAAACCGAAAACGATAACACGCCATATTTCATCTATAAAAATCGTGTAATGCCTTTAATTCTTCGTCTTTGCTCAGATGCAAGAACAACAATTCGAGAAGCAATAAAAAAGAATTGGTTTTCTGTGATGAGGAATTTTGAAGATTTGCCAGAAATGAAGGAGCAAAAGGACTTTGAAAAAAGACTTGAACACGAAGTTGAAGTTCAGTCCCCAATTTTATATGCACTGCTTACTGCCTCTTTTTTACCGTTAATTGATTACGAAGTAAATAACGAAGCGGACGATTCAGGTCTAAGCGGAGGAAGAATAACTCTGTTTGAAAATGGAAGGCTTATTCCGTATTCTGATATTCTTCTAATGAACCGACAGGAACTTTTAACAGATACAAAGATACTTTTACCATTCTGGTATACAATTCCTCTTGTTTCCTGGATAATCAAAATGATTATGCGTCCTCCAAAAACTAAAAAACAAAAACAATCTAAAACGGACGCACAGATTTATCATGAAAAAGAAGCAGCAAACAGTCTAGAGGACAAACAGGAAGCAGCACTTGCACAAAACCCTGTAGTTTCTAAAAAAGTTGCCCTCCGCGAAGCTGCGCGCACATTGGAAGAAGAGTTAGTTCCTTCAAGTTCAACACTAGACAGGGAACTTCATTCTTATGAGCACATGTGGAATAAACTGATTGGAAAAGTAACTCACAATAACTTAACGGAAGATGTAAATTCCTTAATCCGCGATTATTTACGAAAAGTTTTACGTCACATGAAATCAGAAGGTTTTAATAAGGAGCGAATCGAAAATCTTGCCGATACACTTGTAAAAACTCCGGCAATGCAAAAAATCGGTGAGCACGACGCTCTTATGATGTATATTCAGCTTTATATTATAAAACTTGTAAAAAATATTCCCATGTAACTAAAAAAACATAAAAAAATATGTAAAAAATAAAATCCAGCTGCAATATATAAGGTGTAGATTCTTTTAGAGCTACACCTTATTTTTTTCGAGCACGGCCGGCTCAATTATTTGTTAATTGCACAAGGAGAAATTTATGAATGCAATGAATCAAATCATTATTGAAGGGAATGTTGTACGTAATCCAACAATGAAAGAAACACCAACAGGCAAAAAAGTGAGCATCCTTCCTATTGCTGTAAATCACTTTTACAAAGATGCTGCTGGAAAAGATGTGGATGAGGTAGGTTTTTACGATGTTGAAGCGTGGGGAGAAAAATTTACAGAGCGCGTTGTAAAATACGGACTTCAGGGGCGGGGTGTAAGGGTAATCGGCCGTTTAAAACAGGATCGCTGGAAAGATAGCGAAGGAAAAAATCGCTCTAAAATCTTTATAGTTGCTGAACATGTCGACTTTAAGCCAATGAAAAAGAAAGACATTGATTTACAGTTGGAAGGAGCTTCCAGTGAATCTTATAAAGAAGATGAAATTTCTGAAAAAACAAATTTAGAGCTTTCTGCACAGGGAATTGCACAGGAAGAAACAGTTTTCTAATGCTTGTTAAAATAAAAACTTGCAGTCAGCTTTAACACACTGGGCTATGAGGAAAATGCCAGAAACTTTAAGATATGGCATAAAAAAAACGGGATGCTGATTTCTTAGTAAAGTGAAGTGCATCCCGTTTTCTAAAAATCTTACATAAACCGTATTTTATTTCATTAAATCGCGGTATTTTCTTGCAAGACGTGCAGATTTTTTTGCTGCAAGTCCGCAATAGTTTGCCGGGTGCTCAAAGAATGTAGCAGGATTTTCTACGCCAAGTTTTTCAAGCTGGGCAGTGATATCCTTATATTCTTTTTCGTGAGTTTTTAGAACTTCAAAGAAAGTTTTTCCTGATTTTTCTGCTTCAAGTGTAATCTTACGGATAACTTCATGGCCATCATTGTATCCTGCTTCCCCAAGTAAAATGTAAGCAGGTTCAGCAAGAACACCACCCTTAACCTTACCACCTGCGTTTTCAAGGTTTTTAGCCATGCTTTCGCGGTCTGCCTGTAATCCCTTTACAACAGAATTCATGCGGCTGACTGCCATAGTAAAACCGGCAACATAATCAGTGATAAAGCGCTGAGAAGCAGAATTAGTTAAATCGCGCTGATGCTCTGAAATCTGATCCATGAAAAAAGTAATAACACGTGGACACATAGCCTTCCACAAAGACTTAACATGTTCAGAATTCCATGGATTTCGTTTTTGTGGCATTGTTGAAGAGCCAACCTGTGTAGAAGCAAAATATTCAAAAACCTCACCGATTTCTGAACGCTGTAAATTTCTAAGATCATCTGCAAGATTTGCAATAATACCAAAAGCTACATTCATCTCAAGTAAAAGACGAAGCACATGTTCGCTTTCCACAAGCTGGTTTGAATATTCTGAAGGTTTAAGCCCTAAAAACTGAGTATAAATACTTTCAAGTTCTTCCGGGTCTTTTACAATCATCGAAGGTCCATTGTACGAACCTACAGGACCGGCAAGTTTTCCTACCAGGTCGTTGGAAAGTTCCTCAATTTTAAGAATAGATTTTCCAAGACGGCTTACAAATTCCGCAATTTCCCAACCAAAAGTAATTGGAACAGCATGCTGTCCGTGTGTACGTCCAACCTGAGGAGTTGCACTTTCTCTTTCAGCAATATCACAAAGATAGTTTTCAAGTTTTTTTAGTTCCGGCAAAACAACATTTTGAGTTACATCCCTCATACGGCAAGAAAGTGCTGTATCAAGGATATCAACCGAGGTTGCACCAAGATGAATCAGAGGTCCTATTTCTTCGTTAACCTTTGTTTTCATTACATTAACAAGAGCACGGATATTATGCTTTGTTCTTTCTTCTTCAGCATAAACTTCTTCCGGGTCAATGTTTGCAGCAACATCATCTAATGTTTTTGCAAGGTCATCTGTAAGGCGGCCTCTTACTTTTAAATGCGCCTTTACTAAAGCTGCTTCACACTTTGCACATGAGCGAATAGATGCCTGTTCAGAAATATACTTCGACAGTCCGTCAAATACCTCTTTCTCAGAAAGAGAATAGCGGTGATCAATACATGAGAGATTCTCAAAAATGTTACGTGTTTCCATAAAAAAGATTATAGCGGAAACATCTTTTTCCCTCAATAAGAAAAAAAAAGAGGGCGTCTCCCCCGCCTAAAGCGGGGGCCGCTCCCTCTGCACTTACGCGTCATAGCGCTCCATCCGCTGCCTGCGCAGCGGACGCCTTCCGGCGGTGCTCCGCTCGCTGACGCGTCTAGTCTTCAGCCAGACACTTGTCCAAATCAGCACTGATTGCCTTTTTATCAAGATTCTGTCCGATTACGCAAAGCTTAATCATGCGGTCGCCCACATTTTCATCCCATTCTTTTTTAATTTCAGGATTCTGTGCAAGAATTTCTTTCTGTTCTTTTTCTGGAGCAGCTGCAATCCACTGACCGGAATATCCTGCCTGTATCTGACGTCCAGAAGTTTCAAAAACCCATGCCATTTCTGGCTCATCCTTAAACCACATTAACCCTTTGCAGCGTATAATGTTTTTTGGCCATTTAGAAGCAAAATCATCAAGTTTTACGCGGTCAAAAGGCTTTCTGCGGTAATAAATAAATGTTCCAATACCATATTCGTCTTCGTCTGCGCCACTGTCTCCAGAGTGTTTATGCTCATGATGATGGTGATGGTGGTCATGTCCGTGATGTTCATGTTCTTCTTCGTCATCGTGGTCGTGATGATGTTCACAGTGTTCATCACAAACATGCCCTTCTTCACCATGTTCAGCATGATGATGTTCATGTTCATCATGGTCATCATCTTCAATTTCATCTTCTTCTAAGTGCTTACACCATCCTGCACTTACATATACTTTTTCAAAATCAAAGGAATGTGTAGCAAGAACCTCAGCTACATCAACCTTGCCGTGATCCGTTTCGATAATTTTTACACCTGGATGAAGGGTTTCAATTACCTTACGAACCTTTTTAAATTCATCTTCTGTAACTAAATCCTTTTTATTGATTACAAGTGTAGAACAGAATTCAATCTGCTGAATAAGAAGGGACTCAATGTCTTCATCTCCGATAGTTTTTTTGTCTAAAAGTTTATTTCCACCAGCAAATTCATCTACAAGACGGGCAGCGTCAACTACACCTACAACGTTATCAACAACACCATTTTTTATTGTTTCAAGTTCCTGAGCAATCGGCATTGGCTCACATACTCCGCTTGCTTCAATCATAACATAGTCGTATTTGCCTGTTTTGATTAAATTTTCGATATTCTGTGAAAGTTGTGATTTTAGAGTACAGCATATACAGCCATTAGTAAGGGGAACTATGTCCGATGTATCTGTAATTTTTGCACCGTCTGCAATAAGTTTTGCGTCAACGTTTACTTCTCCAATATCATTTACGATAACAGCAACTTTATATCCTTTCTGATTTGAAAGTACCTGATTCAACAAGGTAGTTTTACCGGCACCAAGATAGCCACATAAAAGTGTAATAGGTGTTTTTTCCTTAGCCATAATTAATTCTCCATTCAATAATAAGATAATAAAAAAAAACATAAATGACTACATATTTTTTCTCCTGCGTTTTTTAATATAACTAATTTTTTAACGACATTTTTTTTTTTTGTGTTACCATTTTAGTATATGCAAGACACAAGAATTCCGATTGAACAGTTAATGTCTCAACCAGAAAATATTTCGTTTGCATTTCAACCTATTTTTGTAGCACAGACAAACGAAATCTATGGCTACGAAGCTTTAATGCGTCCTTTTCCATATAGTCCTATGGAAGTAATTACTGAATTCGCAAAACTCAACCGACTTAATTATATTGAAGAAATTACAACTTATTATGGTGCAAAACAATTTTTAGAAAACAAATTAACCGGCAAACTTTTTCTTAATTCTTTTCCTGCAGCTGTTGTTTCTGACGAATTTTTGATAAAAGTACGCGAACTTGTAAAAGGTCAGTTAAAAAACCGTCTTGTAATAGAAATCCTTGAATATACTCAATTCAATAGCCATGCATTTCATCACAAAGTCATTCAATTCAAAAAATCAAAAACCGGTCAGGAAGTGGCAATTGATGATTATGGAAGCGGAAAAAATATTGATATGGAGTGCATTGATTTTTATAAACCAGATATCGTAAAAATTGACCACTCATTAATTAAAGATATTCACATAAATAAAGAAAACCAGCACCGCCTGAATGAAATTTGCTCTGTTCTCACACAAAAAAATATTTCCCTGTTGGCAGAGTGTATAGAAACAAAAGAAGAATACGATTACTTAAAAAAATGCCCTATAAAACTTATGCAGGGGTATTATCTGGGAAAACCTGAAATTTATTCAAAAAAATAATCTCTTTTTTTATTATAAAAAGTCTTCTGCTCCGTTCCACCTCACCACCCCTTGAGCGTTTCAGTGCTTTTATTGATAATATCAACATGAAAAAAACAAACGCCATGAGAATCCTTGACGGATTAAAAATAAAATACGAAACAAAAGAATACGATGACGACGGCGAACACGAATTAAGCCGGGGAGCTGCCTCAAACATTGCAGAAAAGCTGGGCATAAATCCCGCAGCTTGTTTTAAGACAATTGTAATGAGAAGCGAAACAAAGCAGATTTTTGTTTTCTGTCAGAGCGCAGAACACGAAATAAACTTAAAAAAAGCCCGCACTGCCGCCGGGGTAAAAGAATTGAATCCCGTAAAGCCAGAAGAACTTTTAGCCCTGACCGGTTACATCCGCGGAGGCTGCTCTCCAGTGGGAATGAAAAAAAAGTTCCCCACCTTTATAGACACCAGCGCCCTTAATCACGACAAAATCTACATCAGCGCCGGCGTACGGGGACAGCAAATAATCCTTGCCCCTTCCGACCTGATAAAGGCAACAGAAGCAGAAACAGTAGATTTAGTGCTGGAGTAATAATTTTATGGGCGGCACTTAATTTTTGCCGCAGGACAAAAATTAAGCCGGGCCATACGCACTTCGGTAACCCTCACCGTCCTCGCCGGCAAAATCTGCCGTCTGCGGTCGGTTCACAGGCCTTGTTGAAACAAGGCCCGTTCAGTGCTCCACGCCCTGCCGCTTCCTGAAAAAATTTTGTCATAAGTTATAAAAAATTGTTTTACTTCTTAAACTTTATATCTTATACTTTCCATAAGGATGAATTAGATAACGTTATTCTCACCTTAGAAAATAATCATGACTAAAAAAATACAAATTACAATTATACTGATATCATCTTTACTTTTTTTCTCTTGCCCCTACGATCCTCGTGGGGGAATTTATGATTTAGATAATATTTCAGTAGAATTCATTCCAAATAAAGAATCTTATGCGATAGACGACGAAATTATGATTTCTTATTCATTCTTACCAGATTATGAAATGTTCAAAGAATATAGATTCAGAGTTGGTATATACACAGATAAACAGATGGAACAAGTATACGAATCTATATATGTTTACAAAGACGAAGATAAAGCAATCGATATAGCAAATAAAGAATTTATTTATACTCAAGATTCACCAAATAATGGTGTTTTTTATTTGATACCTAAAAAAAATGGCTACTATAAAATTTATCTTTGGATAAGAGCAATTCCTTATGAAATCGACAATAATGAATATAGATTCCGTCAAAAATATGAAATTTCTGTTTTTTAAGATTTTTTAAAAGAAAAAAATAAATTCTATGAAAATAATCACCCCCGCGCCAGCGATTGTAGTGGCCGCGAAGCGGGTGCGGCGGTTGCAAAAGCAGACGCCGTACCGGAGGCGGAGGGCGTTGCCCCGGCCGTAGCCACGAAAAGCGCGGTTTGACGCCGGCGGCGGCAAAGGCGCCCCTTTTCCCCCCAAAAAAAAAATGCCCCATAAATGGGGCAGCATGCCTGACCACCCATGAACAGGCAGCCAGACTAAAGTGCAGCGGCCGCAAGACCTGAAATAATAAGGGCAATCACTAAAAGGCACAAAAATTCCTGGCTTAAACCGAACATCAAAAGTCCCGCTGTATATTGCTGGCAGGAACCCCTGAGCACAGTGCCGTTTTCAAGCCGCTTGGCAAAATACAGGTTTTTCTGAAGCATGGTCGAAGAATAGCGGGACACTTTTTTTTTTACATGTTCTTAACAATTTTTACATTGGAACTTAACACAACTCCTGTAGATTTAGGACATCTTAATAAAGAGATTAAAATCTCAAGGAGTTATTATGAAAATCAATCTTCAGAAAATGATTCTTGGAGCAATTTTGGCTACATCGATTTGTTCGGTTTATGCTGCTCCAAAATTTAACAGCAAGAAATCAATTACAGTTTTGAGTCGGGAAGACGGATCTGGAACACGTGGAGCGTTTGTCGAACTATTTGGTATTGAAAAAAAAGATGCAAACGGTAAAAAAGTTGACTACACAACTGATGAAGCAGCCATTACAAATTCTACAGCTGTAATGCTTACAAGTTTTGCCGGCGTCAATTATGCAATCGGTTATGTTTCATAAGGTTCATTGAACAATTCTGTAAAGGCAGTAAAAATTGATGGTGCAGTTGCAACTGTTTCAAACATCAATAATGGTTCGTATAAAATTAGTCGTCCGTTCAATATTGCAGTAAAACAGGGGCTTACCCCTGTTGCTCAGGATTTCGTTAATTTTATTTTAAGTGATAAAGGACAAAAAGTTATTGCTGCTAACAAGTATATTCAAGTTGCAGCTAAGACTTACATTTCTTCAAAAGCCAGCGGAAAAATTGTAGTTGCAGGTTCATCTTCAGTTTCACCAGTTATGGAAAAATTGATTGAAGCATACAAAAGCGAAAACCAAAATGCAAAGATCGAACTTCAGACTTCCGATAGTACAACTGGCGTTACAAATGCTATCAACGGAACCTGCGATATTGGAATGGCAAGCCGTGCCCTTAAGGACAGTGAAAAAGCAAAGGGCGTTCAGGAAGTTACAATTGCAATTGATGGAATTGCCGTAATTGTAAACAAATCAAATCCAACAGAAAACCTTTCAAAAGCCCAGGTAGAACAGATTTTTACTGGAAAAACTTTGAAGTGGAATGAAGTAAAATAATAATCACCAGGCAATACGACGAGTCAAGGCACACTAGGTTGAATTATCCCCAAATAATTGAAAGGGGATGACCAATAAGTATGAGTCATTGCCGTGCTCGACACGGCAATCTCTTGTATTGTAATTAAATAGATTTTCGGGTCAAGCCCGAAAATGACACTTTTTGAACAGTTCCTTTCTTTTTTTACATAATCTTAACAAATCCTTCCTTATATCTTAACAATCTTCATTTAAATTAGAGCCATGAAAATTAAAGAGAAATTCTGGGAAATTATTTTTCTCCTGGCAGCGGGATTCAGTATTCTTGCTGTTTTGTTTATCTGTCTGTTTTTGTTTGCAAATGGAATTCCTGCCATGCACAAAATCGGACTTACAGATTTTTTGTTCGGGACTAAATGGAAACCGGGGAATGACCTTTATGGTATTTTCCCC
>JAZSJM010000278.1:0-3071 GCA_045534325.1 Treponema sp.
TTCTTTATTGAAAGAAACTGTTATTGTGAATAAAATGGAAATGTATTCACCTTAGTATATCCCTTGCAGGAGACAAAATATGATTGCCCAGAGAATGAAAAACCTTCATCCTTATGTTCCTGGAGAACAGCCAAAGGACCGTAAATATATAAAACTTAATGCAAATGAAAACCCTTATCCTCCAAGTCCTCTTGTTGTAAAGGCTGTTGCAAAGGCTGCAAAAAAATACAGCCAGAAACTTTCACTTTATCCTGATCCAGATTCTGTAGAATTAAAACAGGCGATTGCACAGATGCTTAATAAAAGCGGTGGTGTTCTTGCCAGAAGTGAAGTTACCGGTGGCAAAAAAAACGGAAGCGGCTCAAAAGTAGTTCCTGGTCAATCTGATAAAATTCCTTTTACGGTTACTCCTGATATGATTTATGCAGGCAATGGTTCTGACGAAGTTTTGAGCTTTGTTTTTTATGCTTTTTTTGATGATGACAGAGAGCTGGTTCTTCCAGAGCATACTTATTCATTTTATCCTGTATATGCAGGTTTTTATGGAATTCCTATGGATAAAGTTCCCTTAAATAAAGACTGGACTGTTGATACAAAAAAACTTCTTGAGGATGCAAATAAAAAGAATTCATGTATTATTTTTGCAAATCCAAATGCACCGACTTCTTTAGGCTTGTCTCGGGAAGAAGTAAGGCAGATGCTTTTAAATGCACCAAAGGACAGGGTTTTTGTTGTTGATGAGGCCTATGTTGATTTTGGTGGAGAAAGCTGTATTCCTCTCTTAAATGAATTTAATAATCTGGTTATTGTAAGGACTTTTTCTAAATCTATGTGTGGGGCTGGATTGAGACTTGGATATGTTGTTTCTAATCCTGAGTTGATTAATCATATTACAACTGTAAAAAATTCTCTTAATCATTTTCCGATTGATTTTATGGCTCAGCAGGCAGGAATTGCTTCTTGTAATGATGTCGGCTATTACGCTGAGTGTGCAAAATCTGTTGCATTTGAAAGAGATGAATTTATTGATTTCTTACGTGAAAAGGGCTGGTATGTATTGGACAGCCAGACAAATTTTGTTTTCTGTAAAAAAGACGGCTTGAAGGGTGAAGAAACATATAAGAAAATAAAAGAACAGGGGATTCTGGTGCGGCATTTTAATACACCAGGAATAGAAGATTATTTACGAATCACTATCGGCACTCATGAGCAGATGTGTGAACTTCGTAAAATAATTGCAGGCTTATAATGGAGTTAAAAATGAAAGTTTTAGTTATCAGTGATATTCATGGAAACACAGAAAATATTGAAAAACTTGCGGATAAATTTGGTCAGGCTGATTTTGTTTTGTTTGGGGGAGATTTTTCAAAATTTGGAGATACAAAAACAGCAAAGCCTGCTCTAGAGTCATTAACAAAACGACACGAATCAATTTTTGCTGTATTGGGTAATTGTGATGAAAAAGATTTTATCAGCGAAATTGAGGAAGCCGATATAAGTGTTCAGGGAAGCATGGTTTTTCATGATGATTTTATTATTGCAGGAAGCGGCGGCGGTTCAAAATTTACAGGGGAAACACCATTTGAGCGGGATGAGCAGGAGCTTTGTGATGATTTTAAAATTATAAAAGATTCAATTGAACAAATCGGCGACAAAGACGGCCACGTAAATAATTTGATTTTAATAATGCATAATCCTCCGAAAGATACAAAAACCGATACTATCTCAAACGGCATGCATGTAGGAAGTGAACTTTTAAGAAAATTTATTGAGGATGTTCAGCCACTGCTTGTTGTTACGGGGCATATTCATGAAAGTGCGGGAATTGATAAAATCGGGGAAACGACTGTTATAAATCCTGGAGCTCTTTTTGAAGGCAATTACGGATGGATTGAACTTGAAAAAAACGGCGGAAAGTGGAACGTAAAATCTGCTGAATTATGCACATTGTAAACTGGCAGAAAAAAACTTACTTGCTTTGTGCTAAACGAAATCCCAAATAGTTGTAGACTTCGTTTGGATCAAAACTGTATCTGTCTCCTGCATAACAAAACGGTGTATAAACTGACCAGCTTCCGCCGCGGCTTACACGCTGACTTCCTGCTTCAGGGCCACTGGCAATCGAACCGCTTTCGACAGGTTTGTAATTTGCCATCCAGTCCCAGACAAATTCTAAAACATTCCCGCTCATGTCAAAAAGACCGCAGCCATTAGGATTTCCAGTTCCTGGTTTTGGCGGTGCTTTTGGCTCAAATGGAGTTCCTGCTGTTCCAACGGCATGAGTAAATTGAGTATTATTTGCTGTCCAGCTTACTTCATCTTCTGGAATGGATAAGTCATCGATTCCTTTTTCATTAACTTGTCCACTCATTAAATCTCCGCCCTGAAAACCGCTTTTTGTTTTTCGTGCGGCATATTCCCATTCTTCTTCCCGAGGTAAACGGTAGCCGTTATTTTTCCATTCGCAGTTGCATAAATCAAGTTTGTTCGTATCGGTAGCATCTCGTAAAATCTGTCCGTTGAATGTGTAGCAAGGAGTAAGACCATAGATTTCTGAGGCAGCATTACACCATATTACAGCATCGTACCAGCTTATCATTGTTACAGGCTGATATTTTCCAAACTGAGTAGGTTTTGCGCCTCTTTTTCCATTAGAACCTTCCTGCCCTGGATTGATAAACTTATAGCCGGATTCTTCTGCTGTTTTTCTGATTGAATACCATATATCGTAAGTTGTCTCTGTTCTGTTGATATAAAATCCTTGAATCCATCGTCTTTCTGTAAATGACTGACTTTTATCACCGATTATATAGACATCGTATTTCTGCCCGTCTTCAGGACCTAATTCAACCATATCAAGGTCTTCAAAAATAAAATCTTCTTCAACGGGAAGTTTATTATCCTGCTGTGCAGTCAGAATTAAGGTTGAAAAGCTAAAAAAGAAAAAGAGTAAAAATCTTATTTTTTTCATAAATTCTCCGATTTTATCTTCTTTTATTTTTTCTCTGCCTGAGTTTTTTTTGAATTTTAGTCATATAGGTCATAAGTAAAAATGAACCTACTGCAAGAAC
>JAZSJM010000102.1:0-9548 GCA_045534325.1 Treponema sp.
AGTGTAAGCGATGGATTACACTTGCTTTTTTTAATGCCAGAAAATATTGTTGAAAAATAGCGGTTTTTGACTTTGGAAAAGTTGGCACGGTAATTGCTATATATATCGTATTTAGAAGACGTATTTTTATTCAGGAGATTACAAAAAATGGAAATGTTAGAAAGTTATGTAAAGCAAATTCAGCGTTTTCCGCTGTTGGATGCAAAACAGGAAATAGAACTTTCAAAAAAAATAGAAAATGGATGCAAGGAAGCTGTAACTCAGCTTGTAAATTCAAACCTCCGTCTTGTAATAAGTATTGCAAAAAAGTTTTCCAATACTCCACGAGTTTCAATAATGGATCTTATACAGGAAGGAAATATGGGGCTTATGACAGCTGCATCTAAATTCCATTATGGTTTTAATACTCGTTTTTCTACTTATGCATACACATGGATTTTACAGTATATGCTCAGATATCTATACAATAAAACTTCTATGATTGCTCTTCCCCATAGAAAAGAAGAATTAATCAGAAAAATTACAGCTGTACAAAATGAATATAAACAGAGTTTTAACCGTGAGCCAACAATTGAAGAACTTGCTGCATATTGCGGAACTACAGAAGAGGATATCTGCTCAGTTATGGCATATGCGTATACAGTTACAAGTATTGATATAGAAACTTCTGATGACAGTAATTCAACTATTGGAGATTTAATCCCTGATAATAAATATAACCCTGAAGAAAACTTTATGCGTGAACAGGAAAAAATTCAGGTTAAAGAAATGGTTGATTCTTTACCAGCAAATGAAAGAAAAGTTATCTATTACAGATATAATTTTGATTGCGATCAGCATGTTCCGACTTTGCGGGAATTAAGTTCAACTCTTGGTGTTAGTGCAGAAACTGTCCGTCAGATGGAAATGCGTGCCGTTAAAAAAATCAAAAAGGCTGCAATTAGCTTAAAGAACAGGGAACTTGTAACTGCTTAAAAAAAGCTTATTCAAGTCATCTTGTCAAAAACTCTAAAAAAAAATTATTATATACACAGACAGGTTTTCCTCCTCATTTTTACCTGTCTGTGTTTTTTTTATGGCAGAGCGAAAAATAACTTCACGTAATAAAAAATCCTCAGGAAAAACAACAAGACGTAAAAAATCAAAGGTAAAGTTTGATTACAGCAAAGTAAGTCTTTTGTGCGGTATTATTTTTTTAGGATGTTGTATCTGTATCGCTGTTAATGTTTTAGGCTCTCCTTCATCTGATACAAAACCAGTTCAGAAACAGTCCATTTCTATTGAACATAACGTGCCTCAAAATCATCCTGCAAAAAAAACACCTTCATCAAATAAAGAGGCAAAAAAGACTTCTGCTGACGCAGTTGCCGTTAATTCAGCTTCTTCGAAAAAAAAATCTTCGTCTTCCACAAAAAAAATAGAATCTTCTCAAAAAAACAGCACTTCAACTTCTTCTGTAACTGAATCATTGCAAAATAAGCAAAATGCTTCTTTGTCTCAAAAAAATCCTGTAATTGTAGCAAGTGCAAAAGGGGATATTTTAGATGATAAACCTGCTTTTTCAATTCCTCCTGCTAAAAATGGGGCAACCTTAGTTATTGTTATTGATGACGCTGGTCGAAACGTGGAGTATACCAGACGCTACGCAAAACTTCCTTTTCCTGTAACGATTGCAGTCCTTCCGAAGTTAGTTCATTCAAAGGATTGTGCGTATGTTGTTCGTTCTTATGGGCAGGAACTGATTCTTCATCAGCCTATGCAAAGTTTGAATCATTCACTTGATCCAGGTCCTGGAAAAATAACTGTAGATATGAGCTTTTCTGAAATTTCTTCAATAATTAACGAAAATCTGGCAGAGATTGGTCCCGGGGTAAAAGGGCTTAATAATCATGAGGGTAGCGAAGTAACAGAAGATGTTATAAGAATCGGTTGTGTTCTTGATGTCTGCACGGAAAGAGGAATTTATTTTCTGGACAGCAGAACTACGGCGAACACAAAAGCACCCCAGGCAGCCTTGGAACGGGATATAAAGATTTTTGAAAAATCGGGGCCGTACATTGATAATGTTGTAAATGAAGAAGCTATGAAAAAAGAAATTTATAAAGCTCTTGAACTTGCAAATAAAAACGGAAAGACTATAATTATCGGGCATGTTGATAAAAGTGCAAATATCTTGCCTAAACTTCTGTCGGATATGTATCCATATCTTGTAGAGGCTGGATATAAATTTGCTGTTCCAAGTATGCTTAAATAAGTGTAATGTTATTATTAAGGTGAATAAATGAAGGTTTTAGGTATTGAAAGTTCATGTGATGAAACCGCTTGTGCAATTGTTGAGGACGGAAGAAAAATTATCAGCAATGTTGTTGCAACACAGATTCCTTTTCATCAGATTTATAAAGGTGTCGTTCCAGAAATTGCCAGCCGTAAACATGCAGAATGGATTTTACCAGTTGTAAAACAGGCCTTAAATGAAGCAAATTTAACCCTGAACGATATAGATGCTGTTGCTGCAACAAACCGACCAGGTCTTATGGGGTCTCTTTTAGTGGGGCTTACTTTTGGAAAAACTTTAGCATGGTCAATAAATAAGCCTTTTATCGCAATAAATCACATGCTTGGTCATTTATATGCCGCTCATTTGGAAAATGATATTCCTTATCCGTACATCGGGCTTTTAGTAAGTGGGGGGCATTCAATCATCGCAAAAGTCAACGGTTTTGATGATCTGGAAGTTTTAGGAACAACAATTGATGACAGTGTCGGTGAAGCCTTTGATAAGGTTTCTAAATTTTATGGTTTTGGATATCCTGGTGGAGTTATAATAGACAAACTTGCCCAAAAAGGAAATCCAAAAGCTTTCACTTTTCCTGTTCCGAAAATTGATAAAAAAGAAGGACACCGCTATGATATGAGTTTTTCAGGGCTTAAGACGGCCGTTATTCATCAGGCAGACCTTTTTCTAAATCCAGGTTTTGAAAAGACCGATGAAAATATCTGTGCTTCTTTTCAGGAAACAGCGGTAAAAACTTTGACTAGCCGCCTTTTCAGAGCAGTGGAAGATACCGGAATAAAAACAGTTGTTGCCGGTGGCGGGGTAGCCGCTAACAGCCGGTTGAGGGCAATCCTAGCAGAACGCACAGACATAAAATGTATTTTTCCTCCGCTAAAACTTTGCGGAGATAACGGGGCAATGATTGCAGGAGTTGCATATCACTTTTTAAAGCGTGGTGATCGGTCAGCTCTTGATACAACAGCCTGTGCCCGGATTCCTCAGTTCAAGCGTGGATTAAAAAATTTAGAGGATTTTGGAAGACGGTAAAATACCATTTTAGCCGGTAAAAAAATTAAAAAAGTCAGGAGAAAGAATGCGTAACCTAAAAGATTTAACATACGGAATTGTCGGACTTGGAATTATGGGTGGTTCAATTGCAAAGGCAATCCGCGAAAATATTTTAAGTCAGAACGGTGCCAAAGGCAAAATCTATGTATGTAACCGCAGTACGGCTTGTTTAACCCAGGCCTTAAATGAAGGTGTTGCCGACAGGACTTTTTTAAGTACTGAATACGATAAACTTTTGCCTGAATGTGATTTAGTTTACGTTTGCCTGTATCCCCATGCGACTCTTGAGTTCTTAAAAACTAACCGTAATTATTTCAAAAGCGGAGCAATTGTAACAGATATTTCCGGTGTAAAGGGAATTTTTGAAAAAGAACTTCCTGCACTTTTACGTAATGATGTTGATTTTATAATCGGTCATCCCATGGCTGGGGGCGAAAAAGAAGGATATGCCCACAGTACGGCAGCTATGTTTGTAAATCATAATTATATTCTGTGTCCTATTTCTTCAAATAAAGAAGAAAATCTTGAACTTATGCGGAATTTTATTTCTGAAATAGGTTTTACACGTATTACAGAAACTACATGTGATATTCATGACTATAAAATTGGTTTTACCAGTCAGCTTTGTCATGTAATTGCCTGTTCACTTGTTGATAGTGCAAAAGATGAAGGAATTACAGCCTTCGGCGGGGGTTCTTTTGAGGATTTAACGAGAATCGCAATGATAAACGCGCCTTTATGGACTGAACTTTTTGTCTCAAACAAAGAAAAACTTGTTGAGCATATTGAAAATTTTGAAAAGCAGATTGATTCTTTCAAGCATGCAATAAAAAATGAAGACAAAGACAAACTTATGAATCTCATGGAAGAAAGCCGGGAAAAACGCATTAAAATGGGTTCAATTAGAACCATTGCAAAATAGCTTCCCATTTTAGGAACAAATACTGGAGAAAAAAATGAATGTAGAACTTTTAGACAGCGCAATCAGACGTGTTCCGGATTTTCCGAAACCTGGTATTCTTTTTTATGATATTACAAGCATTTTAACTGATGCGGCGGCTTTTAAGGCTGTTTTAGAAGAAATGTATTCAATCTATAAGGATAAGGATATAGATGCAATTGCCGCTGTAGAAAGTCGGGGTTTTATTTTCGGTGCACCTCTTGCAGAAAAACTGGGAGTTCCGCTGGTTTTGATACGTAAAAAAGGAAAACTTCCCGGTGAGGTTTACAGACAGTCTTATGCTCTTGAATACGGCACAGCAGAAATAGAAGTTCATAAAGCGGATATTACAAAAGGAGATAAATATCTTATTGTCGATGATTTGATTGCCACAGGCGGCACATTAGATGCAACAAGAAAACTTCTTGAGCAGGGGGGAGCCAAAGCTACAGAAGTATTTGGCGTAATCGGTTTACCAGCTTTAAATTATGAAGAAGTTTTAAAGCCGATGAAGGTAACAACTTTAATAAACTACGATGGTGAATAACTAAAAAAAAACTCAGCCCTGCGGCTGAGTTTTTTTTGCTTAAACAGACTGATTAAGCACGTTTGAGGTGGATTGCAAATCCGCCAACTTCTTTATCAAGGTAAACAACTTTGAGAGGAGAAGCGTTTTCTTTTCCAGTCCATTTTTCTGTACCTGCAACAGGCTTAAATCCAAATTTTTCAAGGTAAGCGAGAGCACGTTCAACGTTGTTGCAAACAACAGAAATATGACCGTGTGTTCCACGACCATCCTGTTTCATGATTTCAATCTGGTCAGAAGCAAAAATAGAAGAATTTCCTACTTTTGCAGCAAAACCGAATGGACCGAATCCGTCTGCGATTTTTGCAGCGTCATCAGCATTTGCAGCGTTGATTCCCCAGTGATCAATGTGGAAGTTGTGCATTGCCTTTACAGCGTCTTTACAAATCTGTGTAATTTCATCCCATTTGCAGCCTTCGATAAGAGGTTTTTTAACCATCCATGTTCCGCCCATACAGAGGATGTTCTTGCGTTTTGCATATTCACCAACATTTTCTGTTGTTACACCGCCGGTAGGCATAAATGTACACTGTGGGAAAGGGCCACCGAAGTCATCGATGATTTTGTATCCGCCCTTGCGCTCAGCTGGGAAAAGTTTTAAGTGTGTTACACCTTTGTTTACACAAGCTGTAATTTCAGAAGGGTTAGAAATTCCTGGCATTGTTGGAACATTGTTTTTAATACACCAGTCAACAACTTCAGGATTGTATCCAGGAGAAACGATAAATTTAGCACCTGCTTTAACGGCTCTTTCTGCCTGCTCAATGTTAAGAACAGTTCCTGCACCAACGAGCATGTCAGGTTCAGCCTTAATCATAGCTTCGATAGCTTCAGCAGCACATGCAGTGCGGAAAGTAACTTCACTTGCAGGAAGACCACCCTTTACAAGAGCGTGAGCAAGGTCAGCAGCCTTTGAAGCATCTTCAATTGCAACAACCGGAATAATACCGATGTCACGGAATGTGTCATAAATGTCTTTTGCCATTTTTTTATAGACTCCTTAAAAATGATGACAGTTAAAATTTCTATTAATATAGTAAAAAAAAGGCTTTGTGTAAATAATGGGGCGTCTCCGTCTTCCTTCCGTCAGACGGCCGGGCTTTGCGGGGTTACGCCTTACGGCTTCATTCGTCGCAACCTGACGGTTGCTTCACGAGTTTGCTCTGCAAACTCCCACGAACGGCTGCGCCGCCCCTCCAATCCCTGACGCGTAATAATCAATTCCACAATTCTTTCTCAAAACCGCTTTCAATTTTATTTTCTATTGAATCTTCTAATTCATAAAAAAAATCAATTCCAGTTCTTTTTTCTACTTCATCAACTGTTACCGCATAGTTATAAAATGAATCAGTGCATTTCGTATTTGGAAAGATAAAACCAATTGATATTACGGATTTTGCGTCGTCTTTTGTTTTTCGGTCTTCTTCATCTTCGTAAAGAGGGGCTAAAATTACCTTGTAATAATATTTTGGGATAGCAACTTTGTTTGTGCCTATTGTGCTATAGTTTTCTGCTTTTTCATCAAGAACGGGACCTGAAACTACAAAAACTCGTCCAAATTGCCTTGCCCAGACACGAACTTGTGCCTCAAGATCTTTCCATATTCCACGGTTAAAACTCCCTGCCTGTGGACTCATATTGCTCATGTAAAAAGTTTCGCTCATCGCCTCTTTAGAAAAAGCAAAATCTGCGGCAGGAGATAAGTGTCCTCTGTCAAATCCGCTTCCCCTGTAATCTGCTAGAGTTGCTGAACTGGTGGAGATTTTTGGATCTTCCCTGAAATCATCTGAGCGCGAGGCATTTTTTTCAAGTTCGCTGTCATCAAGACAGTATGCACTCCATTCGGCCTGTTCGTAGCTTTCCCGGTAACAGATTGAATAGTGTTGAAAATCTCTTAATTCGTGGTCAATTTCACTGTTTTTTGCCTTGCAAAATGGAAAAGCCAGCGTTTCACTAACACTTATTAAGGTTGACTGTGATGCTTTTTCTTCCTGTTTTTTTTGAGTTTTTTGAGTGTCTGAACTTGTAGAAGAATCTTTTTCGTTCAATTCACTAATAATTTCTCCTGCGCTGTTAAATGCTGATTTTACAGATTCAATCTTCTGGTCAACTTTATTCTTGAATTCTGGATTTGTTTTATAAAAGAATATGCATAGAAACGCCAGAACGACGATTAATAAAAAAATAAATGAATTTGATGATTTCTTATTTGCCATAATGATTTCATTTTATTGTTTGGGCAAAAATTCGTCTATTAGTTTTTTTATGTCTAATTTATCTAAATAATTGAATAAGCAATGCAAAAAACGATAAAATAAAATTCATCAGTTAAGGAAGGAACATTATGTCTAAAACAATTTTCCCTAAAGGGTATACATCTTATCTTGGACCAAAAGAAACCGAACATGCGATTGTAATGGTAAAGAATTTTTTTCAGACTCAGCTTTCAACGGCATTAAATCTTACCCGTGTTACGGCTCCGTTATTTGTAGAAAGTGGCAAAGGTCTCAATGACGACCTGAATGGGGTGGAAAGGGCAGTTACTTTTCCTGTAAAAGATATGAATGATGCAAAAATGGAAATTGTTCATTCCCTTGCAAAGTGGAAACGCGTTAAGGTAAGTGAATTAAATCTTGCTCCTGGATTTGGTATCTATACTGATATGAATGCCATCCGTGCCGATGAAGAGCTGGATAACATTCACTCCCTTTACGTAGATCAATGGGACTGGTGTCAGTGCATAAACGAAGAAGACAGAACAGTCATGCATCTGAAAGAAACTGTAAAAAAAATTTATGACTGTCTCAAGCATCTTGAATTTTATATTTACGACCACTATGAGGCAATAAAACCTATTCTTCCTGAACACATTACATTTGTATATGCAGATGATTTACAGAGGGAATTTCCAGATAAGACGCCAAAAGAAAGAGAAAATATCGTAACAAAAAAATACGGTGCAGTTTTTTTAATCGGAATCGGAGGAAAGCTTCCTGACGGTACAATCCATGACGGACGTGCTCCAGATTACGATGACTGGATTACTGAAACAGGGGATGGGCACAAGGGGCTAAATGGTGACCTTCTTGTATGGAATCCAGTTCTTGAAAGTTCCTACGAATTGTCATCAATGGGAATCCGCGTAAGCCCTGAAAGCTTAATGTTACAGTTAGAGGAACGTGGTTGCCCAGAAAGACAAAATTTAGAATTCCATAAACGTCTCTTAAATGGTGAATTAAGCCTTACAATGGGAGGCGGAATCGGACAGAGCCGTTTATGTATGTTCTTTTTAAGAAAAGCTCATATCGGTGAGATTCAGGTAAGTATCTGGCCGGAAACAATGAAAAAGGAATGTGAACAGCACTCAATTCATCTTCTGTAAGAAAAATAAAAGAGCATGGACAATACTTTTAAATTTTCATCTTCAGAACTTGAATCCTCTCTTTCACTGTTAACTCAGCGCGGGATTACGGAGTTTACCTTGCAGGACAGGCAGATTCTAAAATCGAAAGGTAAACTCCTTCAGTTTTTAAGAGCGTTTAAAAAAAATGCCGGAGATGTTTTTTTAACTCTTCCTGTTGATGCTGTTGTTCTTGATATGGATGTGTGCAGGGAGTGTGCACAGCTTTTTTGTAGTTTAGAAATTCCTTTGTGTGGTACCACTAAAAATAAAATTTATCTTTTTGATAAAAAGTTTTATTCACGGCGGGCACAGATGCTCAATACCCTCGGTCTTGTTTTTGGCTTTGAGCTTGAATATGCTCTTTATGAAGGAGATGGAATAAAGGCTTTTTTGGATAGAATTGATTTTGCTGTCAGCCTTTATCCAAATCACATTGATTTTCCTCAGGAAGAAGCCGAAAAATCTGACAGAAAAAAATTGGAGGCAAAGCCGACTTCACATTTTTCAACCCAGGATATAAGACGCGCCCATAAAGTAAGTCTTGCCGCCTCAATTTTTTACAGTTGGGGAAGGGCTGTTACATGGTTTTTAGCAGTTCTCGTTCCCCTGAAGATTTCTTCCTCTAAATTTTTTGAGGATTTTTATGAGTGGCAGAAAATCAATAACTACGATATCGAAAAAAATTACGAAAAAATCAGAATCAATCACAAAGAGATTGAAAAAATGCAGCTTGATTTCTTAAAATTCAAATTTGAGGAAAAAAATAAAACTCAGCTTTTTGAAGTTGTAAGCAATATTGTTCGATTGAACGGTGCATTTTCCCGTTCCTATGGTGAAGGCGAAGAATCTATAGTGGAAATGTCTTATAATCCAGAAGAAATAATGAGTGGAAGTGCAATGAATGTTCAGTCATTTTTTGAGAATTCATTTTTAGAATATTCCCGGGTAAAAGTTTTTATGACAGAAGATGGACCACAATACAAATACTGCTGATAAACAGCTTTTGAATATATTAAAATTTTAAAAAAAATGATGAAAAAATATTGACGATTAAAGAGGAGTTTTATTAATTTTTAAGTATGAAAAACGAAGAAAAAAAAGCAGAAAATCAAACTGCTGAAGATCAGAACAAAGAAGAAAAGTCAGATTCTTCTGCCGAAGTTGAGCAAAAAACAGAAAGCTCTGGCAAAGAAGAAAACGTAAAGACTCCTGAAGAAAAAATTGCTGAATTAGAAGCTGTTATTGAACAGTTAAAGCAGGATGCCCTTCTCACGGC
>JAZSJM010000016.1:0-1583 GCA_045534325.1 Treponema sp.
ATAAAATAATTTGAACCATATGGATGCTGATTATATGGCGGATCAAGATAAGCAATATCAAGATTTTTTAATTCTTTTGAAAGTTCAACGGTATCTTTCTGATAGATTTTTAATGATGAATTGAAATTACTTAAAACAGGTTCTTTCAATTCTATTTTTCCAAATATTCTTGTAAGAGCATTTTTCCCGGCTGCACCAAAACAGCCTATTCCTGTATTCTTGTCTTTGTAGAAACCTTTGAAAACACCGCTTGTATTTACATGAATTGATGCTTCTGTAACTAAAGGGGCAAGAAAGAATTTTTTTAGATTTTCTTCTACTACTACGTCATCAATGAGTTTTCGATATGTATCGATTAGAACGGCATTTTCATGTGTATAAAAAACTCTTTCGCCTCTCAAAATATTATCGTCATCTTGAGGTGCGTAGTTTTCTGCAATTATTCCAGGATACTTTCTTTTTGTGCAACGATTTTCAATTTCTTTCCTTAACTCTGCACAAATCTCAGCAGGATAGTCTTTTTTATTTATTAAGTAACAACTGTTAATAAGAGAAGAATAATTTTCCAAATCATTTACAATCAATTTTGAGGAATGCTTTTTTAACATTCTCGCAACAATTCCTGAACCGGAAAATAAATCTGCACAAACTAATTTTTTCTTTCCAAGCTTATTTTCTATTTCTTCAACTTCTTTTTCTATTTTCCCTATTAAGCTTCTTTTATTTCCAAGGTAAGTAATAATTTGAGTTGTAAGAAAATCCTTGTTTTCTTCCTTTTCCATTTCTTCAAAATCCATTTTCTATTTTTTTGAGAAATGTCATGCTTTGAAATTTTTAAATACTAAAAAATTTTCCGCTCCAGTGGGGCGTGGGCATAACAATGAGTTAAACCGCACAGGCCTTGAGCCTGTGTCGGCTTTGAACTTCTTGTTATGTGATTTTCAATTGTACTACAACTTCCTTACAGTTTCACGTCCATGAATTTCAAGATATTGTATAATTGACTTGTTCGGCTGATAATTCTTCATTTTCATAGCCAAAGATGGAATACCTGTTATCATGTAGTAATCAGTTCCAGGCGTTGATCCACCTGTAAATCCGTCAAGGTTTCTGTTTGTTTTTATGCGTGACTTGTTGTGATTCCCGCAGATAGGAAGTATGTAAACTTCTTTTCCTCTTGACACTTTTTGAGGGGTGTCCGTCAGGATAATGTGACCACCTACCATTTTATGATTTGGTGGAGTTCCGCTGTCGCAGGTGCACTTCGTATCGGCTATGCCTGTCTGTCCGTTGTAAAACGAGCCGTCCGTGCAGCATTGGTAGGCATTGTAATTTGTGCCATGAGACTTGTTCCATTCGGTGTATTTTGCCTCAAACATCTTTATCCAAGAAGAGTATTTTCCATTGTCTATAGGGTCGCCAGTACTGCCGATAATATTTGCAAACTTTTCGCCTTGAGCCACAGGAGACATACAGTCAAACACAGACTGCACGGGAAGAATTATGTCATCTTCATCATAATTCTCATTAGGATTCCACTGCGATTTGAACAAATAGCCGTCCGATTCTTCAAAGGCGGAGGC
>JAZSJM010000168.1:0-2812 GCA_045534325.1 Treponema sp.
ATTCTTACGCTACTTGTGGATATGGAAAGGCTGTATGTGGATTCAGAGAGGGATATAGTGACTATCAGATCACTGTGTTAAGAAATGATATTTCTTCTGCTTCTTCGATTCCGAATGAGCCTAGCTGGTGGGGGTATTGCTTTTTTGTTTGCAAAGAAGCAATAAGGGATTCTTTTGGGCGTGTAATTTATTTGAGGCGTTTGGAGATTCCTTCAGAGTATAAAAGTTACATTGAATATTTTATTTTGAGAATGAAGCAAGTGCAGAGCATTGCGCTGCTGGCTATAAAATGGATATAGGAAAAAAAGGAGTGGATTATGTTTAAGATTGATGAGAATTACAGTGATTATTATATGAATGACCCTGTGAAGTATCCGGGCGGTGGTGCGGTTAACTCTTCTGGGCCTGATGCTATTGACGGAACTCCATGGCTGGCAAAAATCTTTAATAACTGTATCGGCTGGATGCAGGCTCTTTATATTAAGGCTTTTGGGTCTCTTGATGGAATTAGTAATGATGCAGAAAATGCACAGACTAGTGATGTTGTAAGAGCATTAGAAAAGATTCAAACTGACAATAATACAGCGCAAAGAACGATAAGCGATGAAAAATATTTGCCGACGGAAGGCTCTGCTGCAAGTGCAAAGAAGCTGACGACAGCAAGAAAAGTATACGTAAAGCTTGGAACGGCAAGCACAAGTGAAACTAAAGATTTTAGCGGTGATACTGCAATTCCTGTTGATGGTACATTGGCTGTAGCAAATGGTGGAACAGGCTCAGACAATGCTACTGGAGCTAGGACTAATTTGGGTTTAGGTTCTGCAGCTGTTAAGACTGCAGGAAGTGCAGTTGGCAACGTGCCTGAAGTTGGAACTGCATTAGGCACTACAAACAACAATATTCTTGTTACAGACGCAAACGGAAAGCTGAAGCCAAGCGGAACGACAATTGGCAGCGCGGCCGGAAAGACTGCAGGAAGCGCAGCTGGCAACGTGCCTGAAGTTGGAACTGCATTAGGCACTACTAACAACAATATTTTAGTTACAGATTCTGCAGGAAAGTTAAAACCAAGTGGAACTGTAATAGGCAGTGCGGCCGGAAAGAATGCAGGAAGTGCAGCTGGAAATGTGCCTGTTGTTGGAACTGCATTAGGAACAACTAACAATAATATTGTAGTTACAGATTCTGCAGGAAAGCTGAAGCCAAGCGGTAAGACTCCAGATCAGATTGCTTACTGGGGAAATGGCGGCGGTGTATGCGCTACAACTGCTGCTACAGGAGCAAAGACTGTAAGTATCTCAGGATTTACATTGTACACTGGCGTGACAGTTAAGGTAATGTTTACAAACGGCAATTCTAACAATGCGCCTACACTTAACGTTAACTCTACTGGTGAAAAAAATATTAAAGTTGTAAAAGCCGGGTCTAAAATTACGCCGCCGGTTCATACTGGAAAATGGCGTGGAGCAAGCTCTGCTACAACAGAGGGCTGGCAGCCTTTGATTACACTGGAGCTGATGTATGATGGTACTGACTGGGTAATTATTGGGAATCCGATTGTGGAAGACTATTCATCTGAAGACGGTGGTTATACAGTTTATGCGAACGGTTTGATTGAACAGTGGGGAACGGTAGCAAGAAAAGATACAGGACCTGTAACTTATTCATTATATGTATCAATGATAGATACATATTATTACATAAATGCTTGTGGAACAGGACGCACTGCTTTTGGTACACGTATCTGCGGTGCCGCGCTTGGAAATTTAACTGAAAATTCTTTTCAAATAAAATTCATGGATGTTGATGCAGGAGGTCAGATAGAATATACAGGTCCTTTCTCTTGGATTGTTAAAGGTTATTAATAGCCTGTTGCGTGCCATGACTGATATTTATTGCCTCGTTGTACTAGAATTATATTCGCCCCATTGTTCAATCAAACCGTCTAAGGTGCTGGCTTTTGCTTTTGGGCTTTCGGCTGAGCTTGAGAGGGCAAGGGAGCGGATGATTGGAAGAAGCAAGCGGTTTCTGGCCAGAGAATTGGGCGTGACTTGGGTGACGCTTGATAGGTTCATGCAGAAATGCCGGATTAGGTAAGACATAAAATTAAAGATGTCATGATTTTATTTTTGTGATAAAATTATAATAGAGGTGAACAAATGAAAAAATCTGAAAAAAATGGAAAGGAGAAGAAATTGCTTCTTATTGTTGGAATCTGGCTTGCCCTGGGAATTATTGCCTGTGCGGTGATTGTTGTTAAGTCCCTGGGAGAAGAAGGAAGTCTGCAGCAGCAGGTAGTTGCTGAAAATGTAGAGAATACTGAAGCTTCGGAAAGTGCAGCAGATTCTCTTCCGGCGTTTAAAAAAGAATCTGGGCTGTCTGAAGCTGAGAAGCTTAGAAATTCGCTGATCGTGAATCATACGGGGCTTGTTCGGGTAGTGACTAATATGAAGGGTGAGCGGCTTGGGGTTGCTCAGATTGTAAAACTGTCAGAAAAAGATTTTGACTCTATTACTGCAAAGAATCTGAAGGACTTCTGGCTTGAATGTAATTTTGACGGCTGGGAATGGGTTTGGATTTTGGAAAGTAATTCTGAAGGAAATACGGGACGTGCGCTGCTGATTACAGGAAATGGCAGCGTGGCGCGCTATGGATATATCAATGCTTTTGAAGATGCTGGAATTGATTTTGGAAAGTTCCATGAAACTGTCAGAGAATTCTTTTATCTTTCTGATGAAAATGATTTTCAATATTTTAACTCGGCTGACTCGGATGATGAGGGGTTGAAAAGATTTAAGGACTCTGACAGAGT
>JAZSJM010000090.1:0-1500 GCA_045534325.1 Treponema sp.
CCTCCAGAAAGTACCTTTACCTTTTTTAACGATTCATCCCCGCTAAAAAGCATTCTTCCCAAAAATCCACGGACATATGCATCATCCTGTTCTTTTGAATATTGTTTAAGCCAGTCCGTGATATTGTAATCGTTGTTAAAATACTTATTATTGTCGCGGGCAAGATATGAAACAGAAGTTGTCTGTCCCCAAAAATATTCCCCGGAATCAGCCTTTGATTCTCCAGAAATAATATCAAAAAGAGAAGAAACTGCATTATGTTCTACACCAACGAATGCAATTTTATCCGTACGATTGACAATTAAATCATAATCCTTTAACAGCTGAACACCGTCCTCATCTTTTGAATTAAGCTTACGGCATTCAAGAACATTATTTCCGATTTCTCTTTCAGGCTTAAATTGAACAAATGGAAATTTTCTGCTTGTAACAGGCAGATCTTCAAGTTCAAGTTTTTCAAGAATCTTTTTACGGCTTGTAGCCTGGCGACTTTTTGCAGCGTTGGAAGCGAACCTCTGGATAAATTCCTTAAGGTCTTTTGCTTTTTCCTCATTTTTACGTTTCTGGTCTTTTGCTTGTTTTTGCAGAATTTGACTCATCTGATACCAGAAATCATAATTTCCAGCAAACTGAGTTATCTTACCATAGTCAATATCACAGGTTACAGTACAAACCGTGTTTAGAAAGTGACGGTCATGACTTACAACAATTACAATATTTTCAAAATCAAGTAAAAATTCCTCAAGCCAGTTTATTGACTCAAGATCAAGACCGTTTGTAGGTTCATCAAGAACTAAAATATCTGGATTTCCAAATAACGCCTGAGCAAGAAGTACACGAACCTTTTGCGATTCATCTAATTCGCTCATCATCTTATCGTGATACTTTTCTTCAAGACCTAAACCAGAAAGCATTTGTTCTATCTGATTTTCTGATTCATATCCACCAAGTTCACCAAACTGAGCTTCAAGTTCAGCAGATTTTATTCCGTCTTCCTCTGTAAAATCTTCTTTAGCATATATTTCATCCCTTGCCTTAGAAACTTCATAAAGCTTTGGATATCCCATCAAGACAGTTTCTTTTACACTGTACTCGTCAAAAGCAAAGTGATCCTGCTTTAATACGGCCATACGCTCGCCAGGTGTAATTATAATTTCGCCAGAATCCCTGTCCTGTTCTCCAGATAAAACTTTTAAGAAAGTTGATTTTCCGGCACCATTTGCACCAATAATTCCATAGCAGTTGCCCGCTGTAAATTTTAGGTTAACATCCTTAAAAAGAGGCTTTTCACTAAAATGAAGGCTTACGTCTGATACTGTAATCATTTATTTCTCCCAATCAGCGATTTTAATCTACTTAACAAACCGATTTTCTTTTGCGGTTTATCATTTGTTTTATTTTTAGAAAAACTTTTTTTATTTTTTAAGCAGGAGCGCTTTTTAGAATAATTATTTTTATAATTAATGTCGTTAGATTTTGCATATTTTTCTTTAAAATATT
>JAZSJM010000238.1:0-1824 GCA_045534325.1 Treponema sp.
GCTCTAAGTCGTGCAAAAGTAAAAACAGATGCTCTTGGAATTGGAAATGCAGAAGTTCTTATTTCCGACGCCTTTTTCCCATTTGCAGACTGCGTAGAAAAAGCACACGAATACGGAATCAAAGCAATCGTACAACCAGGTGGCTCAATCCGTGACCAAGAATCTATCGAAGCTTGTAACAAATACGGCATCGCTATGATTTTCACAGGAACACGCCACTTTAAGCACTAATTTCCTAATATCGTAAAAGAATTCTACCGATAAGAAAGGGATTGTCAAAAACAGGCAGTCCCTTTTTTGCAAGAATCTGCAATTTTCAAATTCATAAACAAGGATAAATAAAAAAATGATATATCAATTAGCTTCTTTACTAGATTTTTTTGGTCCAGCAAGACTTTTACAATCTTACACAGTGTTAATCGGACTTGCATTGTTTACAGGTTTTATCATCACAAATCTCTTACTACCAAAATTCTATGACAAACTTCCTCACGACAGAGGAAGAGAGTTTACAGCCCATGCAGAAGCAGCAAAAGGCAAACCTACAGGAAGCGGAATCGTTTTTATTACAATTTTTGTATTGGTAACATTTGTTTTTATCCCACTAAATTGGTTGCAAGTCGTAATCCTAATATTAACATGGCTTACAATGCTTACAGGATTTTTGGACGACAACAGCGTAAACAGTTGGGGCGAATACCGAAAAGCAATCCTAGATTTAATACTTTCCATTGCAGCCTCTGTAGCTCTTTTTTACGGCACCCAAAACCAAGTTGGACGAGTTGAATTTTGGCTACCATTTACCTCAAAAATAATAGAAGTTGCACCATGGTTATTTATCACCATATCAACAATAATGATTTGGGCTTCTATCAACACAACAAACTGTACAGACGGAGTTGACGGTCTTTCCAGTACCCTTGTTTTAATTGGATTAATTACTTTAGGTGCTATTTTCTACTTTATTCTTGGCCACACAGACATTGCAGAATATTTGCTTGTTCCACACTTAAAAGACGGAGCTTCTTGGGCAGTAATAATATTCACCCTTAGCGGTGTTTTAATGGGATATTTATGGCACAATGCTTATCCAAGCAAAGTTCTCATGGGAGATGCAGGAAGCCGAGCTCTAGGATTTTTTATCGGCGTTTGCGTAATGCTTTCTGGAAATCCATTTTTAATATTCGCCACATCATCTATCATTTTTATAAATGGCGGAATGGGATTGTTAAAAGTCGCTTTGCTAAGATTTTTCAAAATCCACATTTTCCAAAACATTCGTTTTCCACTTCACGACCACATGAGACAAAAAAGAAATTGGTCCGCAACCCAAGTTTTAGTAAAATTTATGATTTTACAGATTTTAATTACAGTTGCTATAGTTGGTTTATTATTTAAAGTTCGCTAAATATTATTTTGTGATATAATTATTTTATTGGGCGACTAAAACTATCTTGCAGATAGTTTTACCGGGCTTTTCAGGGTTCCCTAACGGTCATCGTCCTCGCAAGAAACTTGCTGCGGTCGACGGCTCCGCCGCCCTTACAATCCCTGTCGCAAAAAAACTTTTTTAGGAGATATTATGAGTACACACATAAACGCACCAGATGGAGCAATCGCAGAAGCCGTACTTCTTCCAGGTGACCCTTTACGAGCAAAATTTATTGCAGAAACTTTTTTAGAAAATCCCGTTTGCTACAACGAAGTTAGAAATATGTTTGGATACACAGGAACTTACAAAGGAAAAAAAGTTTCTGTACAAGGAACTGGAATGGGTCAACCTTCTCTTTCAATTTACGTAAACGAACTTTTTCAATTTTATGG
>JAZSJM010000198.1:0-4035 GCA_045534325.1 Treponema sp.
TGGCTTTAAGAAAGATTTTAAAACTTTATATCCTTTTTTACAAACAAGTCTAAAAGAAGATGACCTTTTCTTAATGAATGGATTCAAAACTATAGTAAGTTCGGATATAGCAAATTTTATTTCTGATTATTTAACAAATTGTTTTAAAACAGTGTATAGAGCAGATACTATAATTTCGGCTCCTGTTTTCAACACAAATACTATTACAGATGATAATTTAAATGAAGCCGCAATAGCTTTTGGTATTAATTCGAATAAGCTGGTATATGTAAAAAACAAGAATAATGATAATCCTCCTGTACTTTGTTCTCTTATGCCTGACAATAGAATAGTTCCATCTGAATTTTTTGAATCATATGGTACAGTAAGGTTTGTAAATATTTTCCCTATCGTAGCAGATGCATTAAAAACCGGTTCGACATTAATTATAGATGAGTTTGATTCTTCTATTCACCCTAGTGCAATTATGGATATCATCACTATTTTTCATAATGATGATGTCAATATTAATCATGCACAGCTTATTTTTAACACACATAACCCATTGTACTTAAATAATAATTTATTCCGTCGCGATGAAATTAAATTTATTGATCGTAATGATGAAACAAAATGTAGCCGTCATTATTCTTTATCTGATTTTGGTACAAAAGGTACTACTGCTCGTAAAGGAAAAGATTATATGAATAATTATTTCATGGATGAATATGGTGCTATTAGAGATATTGATTTCTCTGGTATTTTCTTAAAAATAATCAAGGGTAAATGATGGAAGAAAAAAGAAATAAAAAGTATTTTTTCTCAGTAGAAGGTGAAACAGAATTTCTCTATTTCTAGCATCTTCAAAAATTAATACAGGCTGTTGATACTCGAACAGTAAATCCAGTTTTTCGGATAGAAAAATGTCCTCCTGGTAAAATTACTAAAAAAGTATGGATAGTATCACCTTGTATTATAAGTGCAGTTTTTGATGTTGAAGATGACGATGAACCTCACCGAATACGTTTTGAAAACACTCTCAAAGAAATGAATGCTTCCGAAAAACTTGGTAAATCAATAAAGTTTGAGTTAGGTTATTCAAATATAGATTTTGAACTTTGGATTATTCTTCATAAGAAAGATTTGTTTGGTAATATTGGAAATAAAGCTCAGTATCTTAAAAATATAAATCAGATATTTGGTACAAAGTTTGAAGCTTTGCGTGAGTATAAAGTAGAACGAAATTTTTTACAGATTCTTTCAAAGATTACTTTAGATGATGTAAAAGCTGCTATTGAAAGGGCAGAAAAGATTACCAAGCAGAGAATGTCGGAAGGTAAGCCGATTAAAACTTGCGGCTACGAATGGTTTGATAAGAATCCCGCTTTATCGGTTCAAAATGTAATCAAAAAGATTTTAGTTGAATGTGGAGTATAAATAATATATACTATACTTAATGAATCGCGGTGGTAGTCTTCGGACGACACCTTCTAGGCTCCTGATGCGTCGGGGGCTTAATTTTTTTAACACTCCATAAATAAATGCAAAATCTTCTAAAACATGATAAAATAAATATAATTGTTTGCGAGGAGTCGTTTATGTCCGATTACAACGAAGAAGCCTATGAAAATGCTCTGATTGAGTTGTTCCAGAATATGGGGTGGGAGCATGTTTATGGGCCGGACATTGACCGCGACTGGCATTCTCCGCTTTATGATTCTGTTCTTGAAGATTCTATTCGTCGTCTTAACCCAAAAGCGGCACCGGCTGCAATTGAAGAAACTCTCCTTAAACTCCGTCACTTTGAAAATGCTGAACTCAAAAAGAAAAACGCTGTTTTTATGGACTATCTGCAGAATGGTATTGAAGTTAGCTATCATCAGAACGGTGAAACTAAATCTGACATAATCTATATTGCAGACTTTGAAAATGCCGGAAAGCCTGGCGACAAAAACTCTTATATCGTTGCAAATCAGTGGACATTTATAGAAAACTCAAATAAACGGCCGGATATCCTTCTTTTCTTAAACGGACTTCCAATCTGTCTTTTTGAATTGAAATCTCCCAGCCGTGAACAGACGGATGCAAGCGAGGCTTATACTCAGATTCGCAATTATATGCAGGAAATTCCTTCCATATTCATTTACAACTGTATCTGCGTAATGAGCGACCAGCTAACAAGCAAGGCGGGAACCATCACAAGTGGCGAAGACCGTTTTATGGAATGGAAGACAAAAGACGGCAACATGGAATCCAAGGCCTTTGCAGATTTTACAACTTTCTTTGAAGGCATTTTCCAGAAAGGCCGCCTGCTGGACATCATCAAAAACTTTATCTGTTTTAATAATGATGGAATTAATTCCTATAAGATTCTTGCGGGTTATCATCAATATTTTGCAGTTCGTAAGGCTGTAGAGCGCACAAAGCTTGCAGTAAGCGGCGATGGAAAAATCGGTGTCTTCTGGCATACTCAGGGCTCCGGAAAATCGCTTTCTATGGTTTTCTATGCTCATCTTTTGCAGCAGGCAATTGATTCTCCGACAATCGTTGTTATTACAGACCGCAATGATCTGGATAATCAGCTTTATAGTCAGTTCTGTAATTGTAAAGATTTCTTACGTCAGGAACCTGTTCAGGCAGAAAGCCGCGAACATCTGAAGCAACTTCTTGAAGGACGTAAGGCAAACGGTATTATCTTTACAACAATGCAAAAATTTGAGGAAAGTGATGAACCTCTCAGCGACAGAAAAAATATCATTGTAATGGCGGATGAAGCACACCGCGGACAGTATGGACTTACAGAAAAAATCAAAACAAGCCGCGACGAGCAGGGCAACCTTATTGCCCACCGCACAATCGGTACCGCCCGCATAATCCGTGACAGTCTTCCTAATGCAAGTTATATCGGCTTTACAGGAACTCCAATTTCCCGTGAGGACCGCAGCACAATCGAAGTATTTGGTGACTACATTGATGTTTATGATATGACACAGGCTGTTGAAGATGGAGCAACCCGCCCTGTTTATTACGAAAGTCGTGTTATCAAACTCAAGCTTGATGATAAAGTTCTTGCTCAGATTGATGCAGAATACAGCGAGCTTGCTCAAAATGCTGATGAAGAAGTTATTGAAAAGAGTAAGCACGAACTTGGCAAAATGGAAGAAATCCTTGGTCACAAAAAAACTATCAACTCTCTTGTTGATGATATTCTTAATCACTACGAAAACGAACGCCAGTATTTGTATACTGGAAAGGCAATGATTGTTGCTTATAATCGCTCAATTGCGATGAAGATTTTTAATCGCATTCTGGAATTGAGGCCGGGCTGGGCGGGAACAACTTCACAGGTTACAGTCGGCTCAAAACAGATTACAGTCCCTGGTGATGACGCTCGCATTGCTGTTGTAATGACAGAAAGCAACAAAGATCCGGAAGCATGGCGTGCAATAATCGGAAACAAACACCGCAAGCAGGAACTTGCAACACGCTTCAAAGATAATGACAGCCCACTAAAAATAGCAATCGTTGTTGATATGTGGCTTACAGGTTTTGATGTTCCTTCCCTTGCAACAATGTATGTTTACAAACCAATGGAAAGCTACAACCTTATGCAGGCAATAGCCCGCGTAAACCGTGTCTTCAAAGATAAGGAAGGTGGTCTTGTAGTTGATTATGTTGGTATCGCAAGTGCCCTCAAGCAGGCCATGAACGACTACACCGTCCGTGACCGTCAGAACTATGGCGAAATGGATGTTGCAAAAAGAGCCTTCCCTAAGTTCCAGGAAAAACTCGAAATCTGCCGAAACCTTTTCTTTGGTTACGATTACACTCCATTCTACGAAGGTTCAGACTTACAGCGCGGTATGACAATCAGTGGAGCTGTAAACTTTATAGTAGCCCCGGATAAAGAAGAACAGAAACAGGCATTTATAAAAGAAGCTCTCATGCTTAAGCAGGCACTTTCTCTTTGTTCATCTATGGTAAAAGAGCACATGCGCCTTGAAGCAGCTTTCTTTGAATCTATCCGGGTTCTTGTAATGCGTCTTCTGTATAATC
>JAZSJM010000216.1:0-2490 GCA_045534325.1 Treponema sp.
GTGCCGCCACTAACAAGCACCTTCAGACCGTCCAGACAAACCTTCTTACCGTCAATCTTTGTAAATTCAGAAAGTCCGCTTTGAATCAAGCACGTCCCCTGGTGAAGTGTGTCCTGAATCTGGCAATTCTCAAGCGCAACAAAAGGCATCAGGTCACCTCTATCTTTCCAAGAGTTCCCTGAATCGTAATTTTGCCCTTCATCACAACCTTCCCGCCCTGCATATCAGTCAAAGAAATTCCGTTAGAGTCAGAAACAATCTTGTTTCCGTTTTTATCCTCTACAGAAATTTCCTCACACTTATCTATTTTTATTTTTCCATCCCCACCCAAAAGACCACTAATCAGCTCATTGCCATTTTCATCCTTACTAACAACGCTGATAGAGCCGTCATTCATCAAATGAATCACAGCCCTAATATTTCCATCTTCATCCCGGGAATATATAATTCTCTCCCCAGGCTTAGCCCCCTGAGTCTTTCCCATTACACCGGCAACAACATAGTTTCCAGTTCCTTCTACAGGAACAAGAAGCACTCTGTCATTTTCCAGCGCCGGCGCATCATCTCCACTGGCCCCATAGGCCTTAGCGGTTACATTTGCCCCAGAGTATATTTCAACAGTATCAAGCAGATCTTCTACCTGCAGCACTCGCGCTACTCTTGCCATGGAAACACCTCTGGCAATTGCCCAGTTCTGCTGCCAGGAAGCACAAGAAGAAATTCAGTAGTTTCTCCCCCCTGGTCATCCCGCTTCAAACTTACCTGGTCACAAAGAAATTTTGTTTCTCTGTATATTTCACAGCCAGGAGCTTTCACACTCACAGCCATATTTTCCCGATAAAGCCTTCCTGTTTTATCCCTGTGACCGCTCACAACAAGTTTATACTTCACACATTCGCCAAACATACGGCCCGCAAGAGATAAAACACCCTGCTGCAATGTCGTACCGCTTGCATCTTCAATAGCCGTTCCATAACAGCGCAAAACGCCATTCCTGATTAAAGCTTTATTCTCATAAGTGTATTTTTCACTGTCATTTTCTTCCGTTGTCTTCGTGTAGCCGGTTATATGCGAATACATCTTCTGGCCGTCAAATTCCGGCGCGCATGAAATAAAAGGCAGCTCCCCCTGAATGAATGTTGCAGACACAGCCTCAATTTCCGGCTTGTAAATTAAAAGGCTTCCATCTGCCTTGTTCGTCATATACAGGCCGCGCTGCTCGCACAACTTCTGAAGAAAATCCCAGCACTTATCTTCAAGCGAAGCTTCAACCCTTTCAAAAGCTTCCCCCACATCGCCCTGCACAACAACAGTAATCCCGAACGGCTCGCAGACCGTTTCCGCAATTTCCCTAACATTCATTCCGCTGTATTCAGCCGGAAACAAAGAAGGCGGTAAACAGCTGTCAACAAGCACCCCGCAGAGCGGATAGCCCTGCACGTTAAGAGTTTCTGCATCCGGCTTCACCTCTGGAGTCGGCGGCATCAATACGCCTTTAAAAACTAAATCATCATCAAAATAAACATCGAAAACAGGATAAGCAAAGGGCCGGAACATATTCCTTAATGCCGCAGATTCATAATCCCAGGCACTTGAAAAACTGAACCCGTCCACCCCGTTCACATTCCGCACAAGCGTATAGGCCGTAAAGCCTGTAAAGAGCTTTCCCTGCCCGGAAAGCCCTAAATCTTTTTTAGCGTTCTTATCCAGCAGAACAGATTCACCGGCTGCCTTTGCGCTGCTTTCATCTCCGTTCGGAATAATGAGCACATCACCCACATATATATGAGGGCTGCCGTCCGCCGCCTTCCTTCTTCCGCTCAGCTGAGGGTTAGCTTTTACAATCTCCGGCCACCTCGCAGGATTGCCGTAAAACCTTACGCTTATCCTTGCAAGAGTATCAGCTTCTGCAACAGTGTAAGTCTTAGCCATAGTAGCGCACCTCCCTACCCATAGGGATAAGCTCGATCTCATCAGCGTTCAATCCGTTATCCATTATGAACTCATCAACGCGGTCAAAGCCCTGCTTGCCGTAAAGCTCACACAATAATTCATAAAGCTGCCTGTCCTTTCCCAGCTTAATTGTTCTTGTCATTGGAAGGTCAAAAGCAACCTCATGCAGCATCTCGACTGCCTTTATTACTGTTCCAAGCACGGCCTCGTAGCTTTCCCCTGTATCCACAAACGCATTCTTAGCCACCTGACTGTCAATGTAATTTTTATAAATTTCAAATTGAGCCGTAACGGCATCTGCAATCGCAAACACGTCTCCGCGGCTCAATATCTTTCCTGCATTAGCCTGAACCCCAGCCACGTTTCCAGAACCGCCGGAACTGCTGAAGCTGCTTAAACTGCCAGAGCTTCCAGAGCTTCCGCTACTTGCAGAAGCTCCTTCCTTTGCGCTTTTTGCGACCCCATAAGAAAGAGCGGCAACCATTGCCCCTACCATCGTACTTGTAGCCGCATACTGATTCTTTATTGCATTTGCCC
>JAZSJM010000121.1:0-2479 GCA_045534325.1 Treponema sp.
TTATAACAATTTAAATATATTCAGAAAAGATAAATTTCTCCAATTTTTCCAAACTTGCCTTAAACCATCACTGCAAGCGTATCACATTCGCCGGTTACTTCCTGAGGTTTCAAAGGTCTTCTGATTTCAACGTCAATTAAAGAACCTGCAGAAGGAATTTTTTCATTTTTAGAAAAAATGAGCTGACAATGCAAAAAATTCTGCGTAACAGCATGAATTATCACCCTGTCTGCAAAAATTTTTGGGTTATGAACACTCTCGCATATTGCTTTAAGTTTTTTTCCGATAAACCGATTAATGTAATTCTCTTTCGCAGTTTTATTATATTCTTCCAACTTCTCAACCCGTTTTTTAGAAATTGAATTTGGAACCATGGGCCTCATATCGAAGGCTGGCGTTCCAGGACGGGCACTGAATGGAAAAGCATGAACAAAGGCAAAGCCGCAATCATTGAGCATTTTTAACGTGCATGAAAAATCTTCTTCACTTTCTTCAGGAAAGCCTGTAATTATATCACATGCAAGAAACGGATCTTTCTTATATTTTTTTAGAAGCTCGCAGGCTTTATATACCGCGCTAATCTTATAAGGACGCTTCATTTTTTGCAGGATTTTATCACTTCCGCTTTGAACGGAAATATGAAAATGTTCACAAACACGGCTATCACTTATTACTTTTGCAAGTTCTTCTGTAACAATTTCCGGATATAGACTTGAAATTCTGAAGCGGATTGTAGAAGTTTTTTCTAGGAAAATTTTTAATAATCCGCAAAAATCAATTTCTTTATCATTCCAAACGCTTTTGTATTGAGCAATATTAACGGTTGTAATCACAACTTCTTTTTGACCTTTTTTTTCCAGTTCCACTACCCTCTTAACGGCTTCCTGTGCGTCAAGAGAAACAGATTTTCCTCGGGCCAGACGAATTGCACAATATGTACAAACACAATTACATCCATCCTGTATTTTTAATGACGCACGAGAGTGATGAAAGAAATCATCTGGAACAAGATTGAATGCCCGTTGTACTTCGAAAGGTTTTGCAGACTTATAAATTGAATCAAAATTTTTACTTATGGTATGGGCAAGCTCTTCGCCAAAAAGATGATTTTTATCTAAAAGAATTTGAGGAACATCTTCAAGATGACCTTTGTATTGTCCCCCTAAAACACAAATTCTTTTATCAATTGACATTATTTCCTGTCTATTATTCTGAGCATAACAACCCGTAACTAAAACAGCGGCATCAGGACATTTTTCAAGGAGAAGACGTATTATACGGCGGGCTTTTTGTTCAGCCTTTGCAGTTACAGTACATGTGTTTACAACACATAAAACAACATCCAGATTTAAAACAGTTGTCGCAGTATATGGCTTCATGGTAATTTCAAAGCCAGCTTTTTTAAAGGCAGAAGCAGCCCCTTCACTCTCGACCTGATTTAATTTACATCCGAGTGTTTCAAAATGAATTATTTTTGACATTTACGGCTTTATCTTAAACGCTCTGAAACTCTTTCTTTTCCACGCTGAGCATCTGCATTGGAAGGCTTTAACTCCAGAGCCTTGTTATAAGCCGCGAGAGCACTTTCATAGCTTCCTGCCATTTCTCTGGCGTAACCGCAACGAGTCCACCAGTAATCAACCAAAGGTTCAGTATGAACAGATGCTGTAAAAGATATATCCGCATGCTGATATTTTCCCTGACGAATATAAATTTCACCCATATAGTAGTAAGCGTTTCCTATACGACTTCCATTAGCAGGAACATTTGCAAGGTATAATTGAAAAAGTTCCATTGCCGCTGTGTTTTTTCCAAGATAGAATTTTGCTTCTGCCTGGATTTCTATAAGACGTACATCAGTAGAATTTACTTCTCGGGCTTCTGTAGCACGCTGTTCAGCCTCCGCATACTGTTTGTTGCGAACCAAGGACCAGCACAAAACACAATAAGAATCAATATTCTGAGGGTTTTCCTGAATTTCTAATTCACATATTTTTATGGCTTCTGGATAATTGCCGCTTCTGTACAAAACAAGGGCATCTGCACGCTGCTGGGCAAAAAGAGAAATTGAAAAAACACACGCACAAAGAAAATAAAAAATAAACTTCTTCATATATATATCCTACTATTAATTTGTCATTGTACATTTACCGGAAAATCTAGAACCAGGCTCCAGAACAACCTGTTTTGCAGTTATATCACCGTTTACAGAGCCCGAAGCACTAACAAATACTAAATCGCGACCAATAATATTACCTTCAACCTTGCCGCGCACAAGAACGCGGGAAGCACTTATTCCAGCATTTACTGTTGCACCAGTATCAATTACAAGATCACTGGTTGCATTAATCGAACCGCTTACGTTACCACGAATCATAAAAGGCTTGGTAAAACGGATACTGCCGTGAAAAGAGATATCATTTGCAAGAATTGTGTCAAAATATTCTTCTTCAAGATCAAAAAGATCAGTGTCTTTTAC
>JAZSJM010000231.1:0-4599 GCA_045534325.1 Treponema sp.
ATTCAGAATCGACGCAATTTTATCACAGATTCTGTTCTCATCTGTAATATGTCCTTCATACCAGCAGCTCTGATATCCAAGCGCTACGATTGCAAGAAGCATATTTTCTATCGCTGCAGAATAATCCTGAACAGAATAACATTTATCGCGGTAAGCACAAATTCTTTGCGTAAGCACGCAGATAAGAGCCGGTGCAGTCTGTGCAACAGGCGGCTCAATCACACCTGTAATCTTCTTAAGAATCTCAGGGTCATCAACACATATAAGGCTTGTCGTCTGCTTGTTACAGCCAGAAGGCGCCTCAAGCCCTGCATCCATTATCATCTGCAAATCTTTTCGCGGAACAGAAATATTTTTATATTTTCCGCGATAACTATGTCGGTTTTTTATCGCATCAATAACATTCATTTTTTTTCTCCATTTATTAGCATCCGGCTTTTTCACATTTTATTTCTAAGAATGCAACAACATCGTTATATTCTTTTACGCCGTCAGCAATTTCTCGTTCTATACGTTTTATTCCCTTCTGATAAATTTTATCGTCCATCATTGCAAGCTGCGAAGCATCACGAAGTTTATAGTTTTCATAAAGCTTTTCAATTTCTTTATAAGTTTCGAAATATTCTCTTTTTATACTGAATTTACCAAAGCCCGCTTTAGCAAGTTCATAGCACAACAATTCTTTTGGCCAGAACCTGTGTAAATCTTCGCAATAACTTTCAGGACAATATTTATATACCCACCAGTCTTTCATGCACTCAGGCTCAACATTCCGATACTTGAAAATTCCATTTTCATTCAGCGTAGAAAAAATATTTGTCAACGCCTTTTTTTTATCTTCAAAATGATGGAATGCAAAATTGCAGACAATTAAATCGCATTTCGTATCTAACTTAAGGTTTTCTGCCGTAGAGTGAATAAACTCTGCATTCAAACCTTTTTCTTTTGCATGCTCAAGCATATCTTCAGATGCGTCCATGCCTATCCATTTTATTTTTTTGTCGCTAAATTGACTCTGCTGACAATAAAGCCAGTTTCCTGTTCCGCATGCAAGATCTAAAACTGTAATTTCTTCTTTACGAGAAAGCAGATCTTCAATATCCTTATCTACCGGGAAAGCTGTCCTCCCCTTATTCTTATCATAAACCTTTGAAACCTTTGCATAATTTGTCTTTAACATATATTCCTCCTACACTTCTATTTCATAAAACACCCGTTATTTTTAATCTTTTACATGCCTCTGCCAATGCACAGGCTTCCCTTTTGTATAAGCCATAGTCTGCAATGTTGGTTTCATGGAAAGCCTCATAATTTCCAAAAATTTCCATAGCCTTCTCCAGTGAAAGCCAGAGTATTTTGCATCCTGCCTCTTTTTCTCTTTCTGTCAGATTGAATTTACCCGTATCTTCAATAACATCACAAAAAAAATAATGATTGATATGTCTCCAGTCCGAAAATAATTCTTCGATTTCAAGATAGCAGGACTTTGGTTCTACAATCATTCCTGTTTCTTCTAACATTTCTCTTTCACAGCATTGTTCAAGCGTTTCGTCATCTTCCTGCCCGCCGCCAGGAATAATGTACCTGTCTGCATTAGATTCATAAGATAATAAAACGTTCCCGTTATTTATTATAATTCCCCTGCATGCATGACGAAGATTATTTACATATCCTTTGTAATCATCATTAATTAATTGAATCGATTCCATTTATTTTCCTAAGATTTTGCCAGACAGCAGGCGAACACGTAAACTTTATTATCCTCTCATCCTAATTCCAGTAAGAATTATAATCTTTTTTGTAATCTTCATCATCCACGTAGATGCCCATTTTGATTAAATTATTTTTAGCCCGCTGTAGAAAATCTTCAGAGCCCAGGGTTTTTATTAAGTCAGAACTGAACGGAAACATAAGCGCATTAAATGAAATTGCCTGAACCGGACCAAGACGAGCATCATCGTCTGTAAGATACCAGAGTAAAGAACCATGTGTTATAAAAGGAATTAGGGTAAACTCTTCATCATCAAATCTTAAGGTAAGTTTGTCTTCTTCTATTTTTATGATTTTATATATTCTGGTTTGAACCTCACTTACATATTCTTCACCGCCATATCTTGCTCTTACTGTTATAGATTTATTTTTCATGGAAGCCGAAAAACTTCCGTCTCCAGCACCACCTGCTTCAAGTATTGACATTCTGAAAGAACCGTCTGAATTAAACTCATAATAAATTCTTCCTCTACCTACCCAGCTGAATCTTGAAAGATATCTTGTAAGATCAGAATCTGTCCATCCATTTGTTGAAAAAGGCGCAGGCTTATCCGAAAGATATCCACCAAAAACCCAGCCGCATTCGCTGCGTCCAGCCTTTAGTGTTTGCATTGGAAGAAGAATCTGCACCCAGTTTGATTTTATTCCGTCTATCGTAACTTCTTTTCCAACAGAAACAACTTTTACCATCATCCTGTCGTAAAGAATTCCGATTTTCATTGCAGATAAATCATCACTTCTTCTTATTCTAAGCCCATCAGAGGCATTTACATAAAGATGATCGATCTTCTGATTATTCTGGAAATACTTTGCATCAAGTGAATAAATAAATGCTGAACATAAAAATAACGTTAATACAATAAAAATCTTTTTCATTTTTCCTCCAAAAAAGCGCAGGCCAGTGGCTTGTCGGCTATTCAAGTTTATTCCCAAGCAGAATTCGAAAATCCTCTACTTCTTTTTTCAGCTGCTATCATACGTAAACACTGGCGGCAAACGAAAGAATTGTCAAGAAAAAACTAAATATAACAGCTTCTTTGTTTTAGCCCTAAAGTTCAGTTAATTCATTCAAAAAAATCCTAAAAACAGCAGGAAAAGCAGGGAATTCAAATCTTCAGAGATTATATTTTGGGGAATGATTGTTGTAATCAGAACTCCTACTATTCCTACAATAAAAAAACAAACGTATACTTTTTTCATTTTTCCAATGTCAGTGTTTTTCCTTATCCATTATATATTTTGCAACATAAGGGCAGATAGTGAAAATTCTTGTATAAAGGCTTTCTTTTGGATATTTTTCTGGAACCTTTATATTAAGTTTATGATTATTTCCGTCAAGAAATGTTCTCGCTCCTTTTATAAAAGCAAGCATTCTGCTCCCCTTAAAAATCATTGCAGGCATTGTAGGCCCAAAACCATAATCAGAAGTTGCTTCTATACAATATTCGCACTTTTCACAATAAATATAAACTGTCGGAGCCATTCGGCTTCCTAAAAATACAAAAGAATGACCGCATCTTTTGCATGTCAAAACTTGCATGTGATTTCCGCATTTTTTACAATTAAGAGAATCTGAATAAAATTTTGATTCTTTTATAAACTGAAAAGGTTGCCCGCATTTATCACAATATAAAGTCTTCATTTTATCTTCAGTTTCTCCTTTCTCAAAAAGCAGGCCAGTGGTCTGTCCACATAACAACTCTCTTTCATCACATCCCGAAATTATCTACTCGACATCAATTCCCATCAACTTACAATTATTCTTAAAGTTTTCACTAACCATTTCATCTTTTTTTGCAAACTCAATTAATTTTTTTTGACCAAATTCATAGCACAAAACATAAATCCACGCATCGTCATATTCAAGACTTGGAATTTTATCGAAATTTTTTAAATAATAATAAAGTAGATCATAAGAATAGAATGTCGGTTCATAGGTAATATTTTCTTTTCCGTTATTAAATACAATTTTATCTTCGTCTATAAAAATTATTTTGTAATGATATTCTTCTATGTTAGTCCACTCTCCAGAATCATCACCAAATTCAATTTTCATATCAACAGTTTTATTTTTCATGGAAACAGAAAATGGGCCACTTCCTCCAAAACTAGATTCCGGAAGTCCACAAGAACATTTTCCTGTTTGCTTAAATTTAACATGATAGCGGTCACCATGCCATTCAAATCTTAAAAGATACAAAATCAAATCCTGATCAGTCCATCCCGCAGTCGAGAACGGTTTCAATTTCTCACTAAGATATCCGCCAAAAACCCATCCGCTAACAGTACGTCTTTGTTTTATACTTTCAACCGGAAGTAAAATCCTAATCCAGTTTGAAGAAATTCCATCTATCGTAACTTTTGGACCAACTTCTAGAATCTTAACTTTCATCCTGTCATAAACAACGCCAATCTTTCTTGCATTCAAACTCGCGTCATCGCGCACGCGTAACCCAGACGAGGCATCAACAAACGCATATCCGCCCGCACTAAAGCTCTGCCCAAAGCAAAAACTCGCAACCATGATCACGACAGCGAACAAAAATTTCTTCTTCATACTTTTTACCTCAAATGCAAACGACCGAAGCGGCGTATGCTGTGTTATGCTTTGTTTTTATTCCACTATTTTAAGAATCTACTCATTATCTCAATAATTAAAACGATCGCTAAAATAATATAAAATTTTGTATTATATTTTACTTTGGTTTTTGGCTGCTCAATAGAAGATTATTCTCTCTTAAATGTTCCTATTCGGGTTGCAATATTTTGTAATTCTGATTTTAAATTTACAGAATTAATGAAACAGTCCCAATTTATATAAAAACGCCT
>JAZSJM010000038.1:0-24516 GCA_045534325.1 Treponema sp.
TGTGCTGTTACGGATGTAATGTTTCATGTGAAACATTACATTAAGATGTAATAACTGTTTTTTGGTGGTTGGGGAATTTTTTTTGCAACGTTTTTTTTTCTTGTTTTTAGAATATGAAAAATAATTTATATTTGTTTATTCTGAATAAATGTCTGGATACGAAAATGTTTCATGAGAAACAGTTGTTTGGTAAATAAGTGAAGTTTGGTTTAAGTTATATAAATGTTTCACGAGAAACAGTATATTTAAGAGTGTCTGTGGCTTTTGTTTTCTTTTGTTACATTTATGTTTCTCGTGAAACAAAGGAAAAATAATGATAAAAATGTTTCATGAGAAACAAAATATATGCTTTTTAAACTATCAACCGTTTGTTTGTTTAAAGCCTTTTTAAATGACGAATGTTCGTCATTTAAAAATCAGGATAAAATAAGCCTGTAAGCTTTTGAACCGCGTTCTGGCATCCATTTTTCTTTTCTCTTTTCTGGTAAAGAGTCTATGCTATCAGGTTTGAATCCTTGTTTTTCAAACCAGTCCGCAGTTTGCGTTGTTAAAATAAAAATACTTTTAATATTAACTGTTTTTGCTTTTTTGATTAAATAATCTATCATTTTTGGGCCGATTCCTATGTGTGAGCAACTTTCATCAACAGCAACGGCTGCAATTTCGGCCTGATTACGGTCATAAATATGTAAAGCGCTGCATGCACGAATAGCACCATCGATTTCATAAACAATATAGTCATTATAGAGTGCTTCTAAGTCTTTTTCAGTTCGCGAAAGTAAAATTCCTTCCAAAACAAATGGTCTGATTAAAGATAATACCTGAGAAATGTCTTCTCTTCTCATTGCTCGAATTTTTCCGTAGTTTGAAGAATAAATCATTGTTCCTGAACCTAAATTACTGAAAATTTCGCATGGAAGTGTGCCGTCAATTGAACCATTTAAAATATGGGCTCTGGATACTCCATTGCTGCAGGCAGTTTTTGATAATTCAAGAATGGAAAGAATATTGTTCTTTATTTGTTTTTGTGTTTCATCTAGATTTTTATTGTCTTGTTTTTTGTTTATGTCTATAAAATTATTTAATTCTTCAATATTTAATGCAGGTATGTTTCCTTCCGGGGAAAGACCTGTTTCATCTGAAATTTTAAAATAGGTCTTTGAAATCTGTGCGTCAGGAACAAGAAAGAAAAGTTTATCTGCGTGAAGATGCATTGCTAGCTGTGTTGCCAGTTGCATTGACGAAATGTTATATGGTTTTCCGTTAATGCTCCATCCTATGCACGGAAAGATAGGAATAAATCCGTCTTCTAAAACCGTGCTTAAACTTGTTTCATCAATTTTGTCTATTTCACCAGCTGTACTATAATCTATTCCGTTGACTACGCCTTTTCCTCTTGCTCGTACCCAGTTACCGATTACGGCTGTAATTCCTTCTCCTGCAAGACTTGTCATTACATTATTCGCAACTTCAAAGGCCGCTGTTTTTATTAGGTCCATTGCCTGGGGAGTGGTTATACGAATTCCATTTTGAGAAGTCCATTTGACTGAATTTTTTGTAAGGGTGTTGTCTATACGTCTGTGTGCCCCGGGAACAAGCAGAACTTTTAATCCGGCGGCTTTTATTAATCCAATATCATGTATATGACTTGTAAAAAGAGAAGAGTCAATTATCCTGTCGTCAATATAAATAACGACAAGAGCATTATTAAATTTTTTTATATAGCGGATTACGTCGCGGATACTGTCTGCTTTTGATTGAATTGATTTTTCGACATCAGTCATTTGTTATACTCCTATAAAATCTTTGTACTCAGAGCGTACTATTTTTTTGAATATACACAGCCGCAATAATCCTGGCGCCACAATCCGTATTCTTGGCTTAACTGTGTGCTTCGTAAAAATCCTCCTTTTTTCTTAAAATCAGAAAAAAGATATTTTGTATTTATATTTTTATTTTTTTGCAGCTCTAGATTTTTTCCTATCAGGTTTATTTTTTGACTGTCTTTATGAGGACTTATACTAAGTGTTGTTGTAAAAAAATCGTAATTGTTTTTGCATGCAAAGTCCCATTCTCCTTCTATTCTGAATTTGTAACATCTGAAACAGCGTTCACCTTTCTCTGGTTCACTTTGTAATTGTTGTTCATTGCGAACATTTGTTGCAATAAAGTAATCTTCTGGATTATAATCATCTTCAATAAGGTTAACTTTATTCTCAAGAGCATCAGGAAAGACTGTTAAAAATTTTTTTAATTCATTTAGTCGTCTGAAATATTCTTCTTGTGGATGGATGTTAGGGTTGTAATAATAAATTGTGATGTTAAAAATTTTAGATAAGTATTCAAGAACATAACTGCTGCAAGGACCGCAACACGCATGCAGAAGCAGAGAGGGTTTTATTTGCGGAGAGGAATTAGAAATTGAAGAAATAATTTTTTCGAGTTCTTTTTGATAATTTATGGTTTCCATTTAAAATGTGTTCCTTATAAATTATCGAATAAGATTTGATAAGAGGTTAGAAAAAATGGAGGACAACGATAAAACTTATCTGTTGTCCTCCGTTTAATGTACAGATCCTAAAAAGAACGTGTTTTTTGGTTTGGTAAGACTCACGAATTTTTACTGTGCATCAAACTAAAATTCATAATAAAACATTTTGTTATAAAATAAAGTAACTGATGTTGTGGATTTTAAAAAAAATTAACTAGTTTTATGCGGATTATTTTGATTTAAGAAGAAGTTTTTCGTATTGGCGTTCAGAAATTTTCTCTGCAGCTTTATAAAAAATTGCAACGTTTCCTATAATGCGCACAAGAGTTGATTCTGTTTCTTTTGCGATAGAAGAACTTAATTCTTTTTTTTCATCTTTAAATTCGTTAAATTTTATTTTTATAAGTTCGTGAGTTTTAAAAACAGTTTTTATCTGGTTAATCTGTTCTTCGCTTACTCCAGCGCCTCCGATAATTACAATTGCAGACATCGGCTGGGCAGCTTTTTCTAATATTTTTCGCTGTTTACTTGTTAATTCAATCATGGCGAAATAATAACTTTTAACAAAAGAAATATCAATTAAGAAAGTTCACTATAGTTTTTTGTACCACCAATATGTTGTGTATTTATCTAAAATTTAATTAACCTATAAATCTTTTTACCTGCGATATTACGATATAAATTTTTTACATGGGCAAAAATGAAAACCTTGGACAACGTGTTGGCAATAATGTCAGAAAATTAAGAAACGAAAAACACATTACTCAGGAAAAGCTTTCGGAACGAAGCGGCGTTTCAATAAATACAATACGGAATATGGAAAAAGGACGATGGCCGTCTGCACGAACGCTTGAACTGGTTTGTGACGCCCTGAATGTAGAAGCAAAGATATTATTAAGTAGCGAAAAAGATGAATTATATTTGAGGGAAGAGGTGGAAACAAAATTAAAAGCAGCTGTTGATTCAATACTGACAGATGCCAAATTAAACAATAATCATTTTAAAAGCGAATAAATCTCTCTTATGAAATAAATTTAGGTTTAATATGTGTTTTTTTTCAATTCGTGGTTTTATGGACAGTTGAGTTTTATTTCGGTATAATTTTTTTATTCTTTATTAAGTGGCTTCCCTAAAACAATAATTTCTAGAGATGCTATTAAAGATATTTACAGAGGAAAATCATGCCAAAAATTGAAGTAAACGAAAAACTGTTTTTTAACCTTCTTGGAACAAAATACGATTATGATACTTTAGAAAAAAAGTTGACTTTTGGTAAAGCAGAACTTGATGAAAAGCCAGATACAACACAGCCTGAAGCTGAAAGAGTGATTAAAATTGAATTAAACGATACAAACCGCCCAGACCTTTGGTCAACAGGAGGTATCACAAGACAGCTTCGTTTGCATGAAGGAGCAAAACGTTCAGATTATTCTTCTTTTATGTCTTGTGAAGGAAAAATTATAGACAGTGAAAACAGGACTATAACGGTAGAAAAGGATTTAAAGGATATCCGTCCGTACATGGTAAGTTTTGTCATCAGCGGAAAACCGATTGACGATCCGATGCTTAAGGACATTATTCAGACGCAGGAAAAACTCTGCTGGAATTTTGGACGCAAACGTAAATCAATCTCCATGGGTGTATATAGAATGAGTCAGATAAAATGGCCGTGTCATTATAAGGCTGTTGATCCTGATAAAACTTCTTTTGTACCCCTCACATTTGAAAAACCCCTTACATGCCGTCAAATTTTAACAGAGCATCCAAAAGGAAAAGACTTTGGATGGATTCTTGAAGGTTTTAAAAAATTCCCGCTTTTGACAGATGATAATGATGAAGTTTTATCAATGGCGCCAGTTATCAACTCTGCTACTCTTGGAGCAGTTCAGGTTGGTGATAAAGATTTAATGGTGGAACTTACCGGCGATAATATGGAAAACCTTATTCTTGCTGCAAACATAGTTGCCTGTGATTTCTTTGACGCAGGATACAAGATTCTTCCTGTAAAAGTTGTTCACCCGTATGAAACAGGCTTTGGAAAAGAAATAACAGTTCCTTTCTATTTCCAGAAACCTACAAAAGCAACACTTTCTGCAATTAATAAAAAACTTGGCTGCGACCTTACAAAAGCTGAAGTTCTTGATGCGCTTGCCCGCATGGACAATGATGTTGAAGCAAAGGATATTCCTGTAACGGAAAAAACTGAAAGATACTGTAAGGCAAATAAAAAGGATGTTGAATTCACTTTGAGCCCGGCTCCATACCGCAATGACTTTTTACATGAAGTTGATGTAATCGAAGATGTAATGATTGGTGTTGGTCTTGATAATTTTAAGCCAGTCCGACCAAGTGATTTTACAGTTGGTCAGCTTTCGCCTGTTACAATTTTTAGCCGAAAAGCAAAGGAAATTATGGTTGGTTTAGGATATCAGGAAATGATATTTAACTATCTTGGTTCTAAACGTGATTATATTGAACGCATGTGCGTAAGTGCTGATAAGGTAATTGAAATTTCAAATCCAATGAGTGAAAACTATCAGTTTGTAAGACCTTCGATTATTGCTTCTTTATTAAAAGCAGAGAGTCAGGCAGGACAGGCAGTATTCCCTCATAAGATTTTTGAAATCGGTAAAGTTGCATTCCTTGATGAATCAGAAAATACAGGTACAAAAACAATTCAGTCTCTCGGCTTTATGACAGCCTGCAATAATGCAAACTTCAACGACCTTGCAAGTGAAGTAAGCACACTGCTCTATCTTCTTGATCACAAATATGATGTAAAGGAAGTTGATGATCCTCGCTTTATTCCTGGACGTCAGGCTGCAATCATGCTGAATGGAAAACAGATTGGTGTATTCGGTGAAGTTCATCCGCAGGTACTCGAAAACTGGGGAATTGGTGTTCCATGTGTTGCTGGGGAAGTTGATATTGAAGCTTTAATGCCGAAAGAAAAAGCACATGTAAAAGCAGTTGAAAAAAAGACTCAGGATAAATCAGAAGTAAAAGTTGCAGGTAACGTAAGCCCTGCAGAAACTGATCCTGCTGCATATTTTAATAGCCATATTGAGCTTATGGTTGCTAAAATTGAAAAAGTTGAAACAAATCCTCAGGGCGACAAACTTTATATTGAAACAATGAATGATGGATCTGGAGTTCCAAGAATTATTCAATCAGGATTAAGACCTTACTTAAAGGAAGAAGAACTTTTAGGTAAACATGTAATCATTGCTTCTAACCTTGCTCCTCGCAAAATGAAGGGTGTAGAAAGCCACGGCATGCTTCTTGCTGCAGATTATACAGAAGACGGAAAAGAGAAAGTTGAACTTTTGACTGCTCCGTGGGCAGAACCTGGAACAATAATTAGTCTTGAGGGACTTGAAGTTTCTTCTAAACCAGAAAAAATTGACTTTGATAAATTTATAAAAGTAAAATATGAAATCAAAGATCATAATTTTGTAGTAGCTGGAAAAAAAGCACTTGCCGCAGGAAAAGTTATAACAACAGAAAAATCAAATAACTGCGAAGTTGAATAGTCTAAAAAATCAGCTTTAGTGCAGATAAAAATAAGCCGTTCTGTGAAAAAGAGACAGAGCGGCTTTTTTTATGGGGGGATGCGCCCGGATTGTAGCAGTGGCGCTTGCGCCAGTCTTGAAAAGACCTGGCTGCGAAAAGCCGTCGATACAAAAAAATGAGGCGCTCTTAAATAAAATAACTGATTGCACTGGCAGGACTAAGTGTTTTATCTATAAGTTTTCCATTTTTATATACAAGTTTGAGGGAAAAAAATGGACATGAAGTCTGGAGCAATGAAAGAAAAATCTTATCACCTTCCCACAAATTAAGTTCAGGGATTTTATCAAAAGGAACCCACTCAAGTTTTCCTTCGTCACAGTCTTTGAGATCGCCTTCAAATTCACTGGAGGTATAGAGGCACATGTATTCAGCAGGTTCATTGTCGCTTACGAATGTAACGATTCCGCGAAAATTGTAATGTGTAAGGGTCAGACCTGTTTCTTCCTTTACTTCCCGAACAAGACAGTCTTCGGGGCTTTCCTGAAATTCAAAATGACCGCCTACACCTATCCATTTATCCTTATTAATATCATTCTTTTTTGAGATGCGGTGGAGCATTAAGTATGATTTATCTTTCTGTATGTAGCAGAGGGTTGTAAGCGGGGATTTCATGATTTCTCCTTATAAACTCCGCGTTAGCGGTCGTGCAGGAGGCACGATATCGCAGTTTTGCCAACGGCAAAATCTGCATGTGATAAAAAGTACATGGAAGTACTTTTTATCACGCCTCCTTATTAAAACAGCCTAAGGGCTTTTGCGGTAGTATATCATATTTGTAGCGTTTTAAAATAAGTGTGTTAAAATTATCTCAAGGGAGAAGTGTCCTGATGAGTAATTCAAATATTGATGAAGTCAAATATCATGAAATTTTTGAAAGAATGATTGCCTGTATTACCGATGCAGAGGGTTTTGAGAGGGACAAATTTGTAGGAATTCTTGCTGATGTCTGTCATCTTTTTGATTTATGTCATGGAGTTACTGAGTTTTATACTGGTCCCTGTGAAGAAAAGGCAGGAAAAGGTGAAATACTTGAAGATTATAATGACGGCCGGAAAGGTGAAGTAATTTTATCCCGGAGAATTGTTACTCCGCAGATGACTGTAATTAAAAGTACGGTATACAGGCCTGCAGATTCTTTTGAACTGACTGAACTGGATTTAAAAAGGCTGGACCTTGTAAACCGCACCCTCATGACTTTTATAAGCCGTAACAGGCTTCAGACTGAAGTTGAAAAACTGGCTTTTTATGATCTTGCCGGATATCCGAATATGAACAGTTTTAACAGAAGGCTGGCAGAGCTGGATACGGAAAAGCATCTTGCAGGAAAAGCAGCCGTAATGTATAACCTGCGAAACTTTTCACTCATCAATTCTGATCTTGGTACTGAAACCGGAGACAGGATAATGAAGGCCTATTATGAAGCAGTGAAAAAGGTTATTGGAGATGAATATGTTTTCTGCCGTATGGGCGGGGATAATTTCATTGCAGCTTTTGAACCTGACTATCTTGGAGAAGTCATCCAGATTTTAAATGGCTATCCTGTTGTTTATGATGAAGAAAGACAGCTGCACACAATGATAAGTGCCTACGCAGGGGTATTTGTAATACCTCATAATTTTGTATACAGTAGGCCTGGAGAGATTATAAGTCGTCTTTTTGCTGCCCTTGGAGAGGCTAAGACTGAAGAGTCAGGAACAATAATAAATGTAGAAGAAGAAGAATCTTCGGAAAAAGAAAAGATAAAGAGAATCAGAAGCATATTTCCTGAAGCACTTGAGGCAGGAGAATTTCATGCATATTATCAGCCTAAGGTAAATATTGAAACAGGAAAGGTAGCCGGTGCAGAAGCCCTGTGCCGGTGGATTCAGGGCGGAACAATTATTCCTCCTGATGAGTTTATTCCTGTACTTGAGCAGAATAATGAAATCTGCCGCCTTGATCTTTATATGCTGGAAACAGTCTGCCGTGACATTAAAAAATGGATGGAAAAGGGGCTTGAGCCTGTACGGGTGAGCGTGAACCTTTCAAGAAAACATCTGTCCAATATTGATCTGGTGAACTGGCTGATGACTATAGTTGATGAGTATGGAGTTCCCCATGAATATATTGAATTTGAACTTACGGAAAGCGCCACCAGCGTAGGTATTTCAAATTTAAAGAAGATAGTCTCGGAACTGCGGGGTAAGGGCTTTGCTGCTGCAGTTGATGATTTTGGTATGGGATATTCTTCCCTGAACCTGATTCGTGAAATTCCATGGGACGTTCTTAAACTTGACCGTAATTTTCTGCCCCAGGATAACAGGGATAAATCAACCATTACTTCATTGATGTATCATCATGTTGCAAATATGGCCCATGATCTTGGTCTTGTAACGGTAACTGAAGGTGTAGAAACAAAAGAGCAGCTTGAAGTTCTCAGGGAAAACAAATGTATGATTGCACAGGGATATTACTTTGACCGTCCTATGCCTGAAGAGGATTTTGAAAAGTGCCTAAAAGAAAACTATAAAGTGTGAATTTTTTAAAAACTACCCGTTTGGACAGTGAATTTTCTAAAACATTGAGTTATATTTTAATGGAGATTTTAGAAAGTTTTTAACGAGTGAGTTTATTTTGAAAAAGCAGAAAAAAGAAAAATTCTATCCCCTTGGCGTAAAACTTGCGCTTATTATCGGTTCAATCGTACTTATTTCCCTTGGTACGGTTACATTTTTAAACAGTTATTTTGTTTCCAGAGATGTAAGGCTTACTGCTGAAGAAAATAACCTGACCATTAATTCTCGGTCAGCATCAACGGTACAGAATAAACTTGATTCTGTTCGTGCCAATGTCCTTCAGCTTCTGGACCTGATTAACGCGGTAGGAAGCGGACGTAATTCTGCACTTTCAAAACAGGCAGAATCATTCTTTTTTGAAAGAAATGCAGATATTGCAGAAATTCTTCTCCTGACAAAAAATGCAGGTCGAAAAACCCTTGTAAGCAGATCACTCAAAAACCTGCGCTTTTTTTATTCAAATGAAATTGAAACATCTGTAACGGATTCCTATATAAACCAGATATCTGATTTTATAGACAGGTCCTGTTCAGGAGAAACAATTGCACTTAATGCATCTCCGTATTTTGGAAGCGGCCTGCTGGCTCTTCTTCTGCCTTACCGCGAGAACGGTCTTGAACAGTGCTGTGTAATTCTTTTTGGTCTTGAATCTGTTTCTGATATTTTGGGAACAGGTTCAATCAATTCTACCTTTATGATCAATGACGGCGATGAGCTTTTGTGTCATGCAGAAGCTGACAGGGTTTTAAGCGGTCAGAGCATGAAAAATCATCCTCTTGTAAAGGAAATGAGGGAGAATAACCAGAATAATGAAGAAACCCGCCAGATCGTGTTTAAGTACACTGATGAAAACGGAAAAGAATCAAAATATATCGGTGCATATCAGAAAACGTCTGTTGCCGATATCTGTGTATTTACAATAGTTCCTCTGGATACAGTCCTGGAGGGAGTAAGGACCACAAGAAGAAACAATCTTTATTTGATGGGAATTGTTCTTTTTGTTTCGATTATTTTTATTCTCTGTTTCGCCCGATATGCAATTTCAAGGCCGTTACGTTATCTGACTGCCAGTGCCGAAGAAATCCAGAAGGGTAACTTTAATACAAGGATTATTTCTGAACTTGATACAGACCGTCGGGATGAAATCGGAGTTTTAAATAAATCAACTCAGGATGAAAGGGAATTCCTTAATACTTTTGCCCGCTTTACAAACCGCGGAGTTGCCAAGGCAATTGCCAGAAAAGAAATTGATTTTGAACCCCACTTAAAGGACGTAACGATTTTCTTCAGCGATATCCGCGGCTTTACCGCTATTTCTGACGGATTTAAAAACCGCTTTGGGGAAGAAAGCCCGAGGGAAATTATCGGCTTCTTGAATGATTATATGAGCCGCATGGTAAACTGTGTAACGATTTCCGGCGGTACAATCGACAAGTTTGAAGGAGACGCAATCATGGCGGTCTGGGGAATTCTCCGGGATGAAGACTTAAGCTATGAATGGCTTCCTGATTCAGACAGCGGTAAAAAAGAAAGGGAAGACCTTCATAAAAAACATGTAATGGAAGATGCGGTAAATGCAGTAAGGGGAACAATAGCGATGCGATACGCCCTTATGCAGTACAATAAGGATGCAGAAGCCTTTACAAAAGCACACGAAAATGAACCTAAGGCAAAGTACAAGCCTCATATCAGGATTGGATGCGGTTTAAATACCGGCCGTGCTACCTGCGGTATTATGGGCAGCGAAGACAAGATGGAATATACGGCAATCGGAGACAGCGTTAACTTTGCAAGCCGTACTGAAAGTTCCAACAAGCCCTGCGGTACTGACATACTTATAACTGAAGATACATATAATCTTTTGAAAAATGATTTTATCCGCTGTAAGGAAAATAATTTTACACTTGCACCGGAAAATGAAAAAAACGAAATCGTTGTTGAAATGATTCCGGTTGAATTTGAAGTAAAAGGTAAGGGGGCACAGCACTTTTACGGTGTTGTAAATATGCCTCAGTTTGATATTGAAGCATTCTTCAAGAGTGCAGATGAAAACTTTGTTCTTGATGAAGATTGTGCCCGTGCAGCGGGTAAAAATGGTCCAAAAACCTTAAATGAAATGAGAAATCTGCTGGGAATTCCAGTTCCAGAATTTGAAACGGTGAACTTAAATGAAGAAGAGAATAAAATTCAGGTTAAGAAATGATTTAGCCCTTCCGTTCTGGACTGCTGTCATTATTTGTTTTGCAGGAGCCGCTGTAAATACTGTTTTTTTTAAGAATAGTTTTTTCAGGGCTCTTTCAAAATTAAATGAAGAACCAATCGCAACAATTACATTTAAATATAAAACTGCCCAGAGAAAATTTCTCGAAAGGGTTGTCTGGGACCGCCTCAGGCAGAATTCGCCTGTTTATAACGGAGACACAATCCATACCGCAGAGCTTTCTGAAGCGACAATTTGGTTTGATGACGGAACCATGATTGAACTTGCAGAAAACACCATGGCACAGTTTTTCCGCCGGGAAGACGGAAGGCTTGATGCAGACCTTGCAGGCGGATTTATGAACGTCGATTCTTCAGAAGCAGAAGGAGAGACAAGCGTTAATGCTCAGAATGTCCGCTTTGAAGTAAAAAAGGGAGCTAAAATCAATGCGGGCGTAACGGAAGAAAACAATGTTACGGTAAATGTAGAAAAAGGAAGTGCGTCCTTTGAAGACGGTTCTGCAATTGAAGAAGGTGAGTCCATTCTTGCTGCAGACGGTGAAAAAAAGCAGGAAAGCTTTTTTGTAAGTGAACCTGCATGGAATCAGAAATACCTTCACTTTGAAAATACGTTGTGCCCGGTTACCTTCAGCTGGAAAAACGGCGGGGAAGATCCTTTAAGTTATAAAATACTTCAGCTTGTAATTGCAGAAGATAAAAATTTTAACCGGATAGTAAAAAGCATTGTTACAACCGGTGTAAATCAGGTAAATGTAGAACTTCCGAAGGGCAACTACTACTGGCAGCTTTATGATTCCCGAGCTAAAGAAAAAAATGATTTGAATTCTAAAAGCGGAAAATTCCAGATAGTCCAGTCATTAAAACCTGAACTTCTGGCTCCGGCAGAAGACTACAAATATCAGTACCGTACAAAAAATCCTTCACTCAGGTTTATCTGGACGGAAGCAGAGGCTTCAACGGCTTATAATTTTGCTGTTTCAAGAAATGCAGATATGACTTCTCCTCTTTTTGAACAGAGAACGTCTTCTTCTTCCGCCATTATTTCTACCCTGAAAGAAGGAATTTATTACTGGCAGGTAACTCCTTTTTATATGGTGAACAGACAGGGACTAGCCAATTCTTCAGAGATACATTCCTTCAGAATTGATAAAAAAGATTTACTTAATCCGCCTTTATTACGTTCACCCCTTAATCATGATTTTGTAAACCGCTCTAAAAACAAGATTACTTTTTCCTGGGCAGGAGACAGCGAGGCTTCATCATACAGACTGAAAATCGCTTCTTCTGAAGGATTAAATGCTCCCCTGATACAGCGTGAAACATCGGAAAACTATATAACCCTGACAAAAGCAGAAGTTCAGGCCCTGGCAGACGGAGAATATTTCTGGGGAGTAAGTCTTTTTGATTCAGAGGGAAATGAATCAGAAGTTTCTGAAATCAGGGAATTTTATGCAATAAACGGAAAGATTGAACAGAAAACCATATTCCCGCCTGACGAATATCAGTTATGGCAGCCTCTTACTAAGGACACAAGGTTTACCTGGAAAACAAACCTGACTTTTGCCCATCATTTTCAACTGGCAAAGGATAAAGATTTTAATGAAATCATTACTGATACAAAAACAAACGGAACTTCTTTTTCCGGCATTGAACTTGGTGCAGGCGAATACTGGTGGCGTATCTTTGCAGATGAAGCAAACTTTAAGCATGGCACTGAAGCAAAAAAACTTGTAGTCGTTGATGGACTTGCTTCTTCAAAACAGTTTCTGCCTTCTTCTACATATAAGGCAGTGGTAAGGCCGCAGGAAGAATTTATGTTCACCTGGGAAGAAGCTCAGGGAGCAGATTATTATAGGCTTAAAATTTACAGGAGAAATGAAGATAATCCGGTTTATGACCAGAATTTTATAACAGGATCAGAGTATCCGGTAAAACTAGATAATCTTGATGAGGGTACTTACCGCTGGGAACTTCAGTCATTCTGTCAGGAAACTCAGACTTCATCCCGCCGTTCAGGAAGGCTTTCTTCAACTGATTTTGAGTTAAGGAAAATACGGCCTGCAGTACTTGTTTATCCGCCGGAGGGAAAAATTTATGAAGGCTGGGATGCCATTGAAAAGCCGGAATGGTTTGAATGGAAATCACCGGAAAAAGTTTCAACTGTACAGATTACACTCAAAAAAACAGACAAAAAAGATCCTTTTGAACTTGTCCTGGATGAACTGAATTACAGGCAGAGAATGCCTGCCCTTGGGGCTGGAAAATATGAATGGACGGTAAAGGCCTGGACTATTGATAATCTGGATATTTCTTCCGTAAATTCAAGGACTTTTACCGTAAAGGAACTTCCGCCTTTTGACATGCCGAAAAAAGCCTATACGGAAGGAACAGATATTTTTGATGCAGCACGAATAAGGAAAAGTCCGCAGATTGTCTTTAAATGGGATAAAGTCAACCGCGCCTATGATTATATTCTTGAAATCTATGACAGAAAGGGAAAATGCATTGTTAAGCAGGTGATTCCCGGAAGTGACAGTACATCCTTTGAGTTTAAAGACTTAATGCTTCTTAAAAAGGGAAAGTTTGACTGGACTGTGCGTGGTGTCCGCATGAGCGAAGATAAAAAAATCGTACTGATTGACGGTATTCCTGCCCGGGGCGTTTTTACTGTTGATTTTGAACTTAGAAATGGAAAGGCAAATAAAAAACAGAACGGAGATTTTTATGCAGATTAAAAAAGTAATTGTAATAAAGTCTCTCTTCTGCATGATTTTTGCATTTATGTCTCTGGAAGTCTCTGCCCAGCAGTCAGATATAGAAACACTTTCAGCTGACAAAGCGCTTGAAATTGCAACAGAAGGCACTGCACAGAGTGAGACAGCCAGGGAAAACAAAATCCGCCAGCCCTTCAGCTGGGAGAATATGGGCGATGTCTTAAAATATGAAATTCTGATTGAAATGTGGAATAAAGAGACGGGAGATTTTGAAGAATGCTACAGTCACGAAACGGATGAAAATGAAACGGAAATCTGTACCGTTTACATTGATCCTGTTCTTCCTGTGGGCAAATACCGCTCGACTGTAAAAGTTTATAATATTCTTGGAATTCTTGAAGAAGACCTTACAGCCCATGATGAGTTCATTGTACGCAAGGCATATAAGCCGGAAATCAAAAGCGTAAATTATCCCCTTTACATGAGAAAGGCAATTTATCTTGATGACCTTGATAACAACGGAATCATAAACATTGAAGGAAAAAATCTTTTTCTTCCGGAAGATAAAGATAACTTTGAAACCGTTACGAAGTATTTTTTACAGGGAAAAAGAATTATTTATCCTTCTTCAGTACTTAACCACGACGAAAAGAATAAAAACATTACCCTGCAGTTTGACATGAAAAAACTGGATGTTGGAAACTATCATCTTGTTGCCAAGGATGCCTCAGGCCTTCATTCTGAAGAAAACTCTGATTCAGAGTTTATAGTTAAGTTTAAAAAGTGGATGGACTTGGACATTGAAGCAGGCTATACATGCCCGGTAATTGTTCATGATGACACGATTCCAACATATTTTGATAAAGTTCTTCCAATGAGTGCCCAGGCAAAAGTGAGTTTTATGCCTTTTAAGCACAGCTGGGGCTATCTTGGAATCGGACTCAGGGGAAGCTATACAAGGCTTTACAAAGATGAAGGCGACTACAGCATTGACGGAAACATGGGAACTGGTCACCTTCTTTTTGTATATCAGATTCCGATGTTCCGCCGCAGGTTCTTTACAGAGCTGCATGGCGGGGCCGGCCTTACATATTTCAACAATATTGTATTTCACTTTCCCCACAACGTAGATTCTGAACCTTTAAATACTGTTTCCCTTTCTTTTGATGCAGGACTGAGTTTTATGTTTTACATAAACAAGAGGGTATATTTTGAGACAGCAGGTGATTATGTCTTTACGATGAACAAAGACATGAAGATGGGAATGATTCAGCCGTCGCTGGGACTGGGATGGCAGTTCTAGAAAGGAGAAGAGAAAAAATGATGAAAGGTAGAATGTTACAAAGACTTATAAAAAAAATCTTACTGGCCAGTGTTTTTCTTTTTTCTGCATGTGATTTAAATTCACTTTTTAATCCGGCCTGGGATGAGCCTGTAAACGAATTTTTAAAGGAATACACGGAAACTGCAGGAATAATGGCTATGGAGCTGGACGGAAGCTATCCGGTAAACTCAGAAGGCATAACTTGTTTACCCAGCACCGGCGACCGTAAAATAAAATTTTATCTTCGTAATCCCCAGAACTATACCCTGAATGTAAGCATGGAAACAGAGGATTCGGTAAATACGAATGTAACCGTTAAACAGGATGAAAACGACAAATCCCTTATTACGGTTCTTTATCCAAAGAATTATCTTTTAAATAAAGACAAAGACACGGCAGACAAAAACATTTCAGGAATCATAAAAATTGTTGAACCCAAGAGCGGCCGCAGTTTTGCAGATTATTCTGTTTCCCTGCATGCCAATTCTCTTCCACCTTCAATAGAGAATGCCGTTTTCCAGCTGGACAGTGCCGATATTAATAACGCAAACTATGTAATCTGTTTTTATTTTCCTGAGCTGAATACAATTGAAAACGGAATCCACCAGGATGTAAATGTGCTGCTTGTAAACGGAAATAAAAAATATGTAAAAGGCACAACAGTTTACTCTGATGAAGAGTGTGAAAGTGTTGATACGGCTTTTACTACAGTTAAACCAGATGGTCTTACAGCTTTAGAAGATTCAGGCGGATATCAATTTGCTCCGGATTCTGCTCCTGATGATTATATACCCCTTTATTATAAAACAAATATAAAACCATCAACAGATGAAATTCGTTATTCATTTATCCTGCAGGACAAAGAAGGACTTAAAGGAAATGAAACGGGCATTTCAAATAAGGCAGGTCAGCTAAATGCGCCTTCAATCGAAGTTGAAGCGGATAAAAGTTATGCGGTTGATGAGGATACAGGATTTTACACCCTGCTCATAAGTCATGACGGGCTTTGTGAAGACGGAACTTCCGCCGGAACAGTTACAATTAATTACACGGTTAAGGGCGGATCTTCTGCGGAAATTACAGGCAGCTCAGAGGGAAGCGTATCAATAAAGCTTCCGAAGGGAACTTACGAAGTTTCTGCTGCAGCAGTTAAAAAATTCTTTATTACAAGTGATAAATCTTCCGTAACAAATGTAAAGATAACCCGTTCTCCTGTTTTCTATGTGTCAGAAAAGGGTAATGACCGTGAAAATACAGGATCAAAGTTAAGTCCTTACAGAACGATTCAGAAGGCAGTTGATGCATTTGAGGAAGGAATCGGTTCAGATTATGAAAGCAGCGCAGAATGTAAAATTTATGTAATGACAGACCTGACTCCGCCGGAAGATTTTGATTTCAGCAGTAATTCAAACTCATTTATCAGTATTCCAAATGCTGCATATAATATCAGCATTTTGGGTTATGACGGAATCCGTACTGTAAATGCGGGCCGGTCTTCTGGCAATGAGGGCCGGGTATTAACTTCTTTATGCAGCGGAAGCCTGACGCTCAGCAATATAAATTTAACGGGCGGTTACACATCAGAAAACGGAGGTGGCATTTATAATAAAGGCTCCCTGATTCTTTCCGGTGTTACAGTAAGCGGAAATAAAGCCGGGGCCGGAGCAGGTGTTTATTGTGAAAGTGCTTCCAGACTTACAATAACAGGTAAAAACACAATTTATGATAATATGATTTTTGACGGTACAAAGCAAAGCAACATTTATCTGCCGGTAAGCCTTAAAATAAATATTGACGGTGACATAAGCGGCAGCAAAATCGGCGTTAACGTGCCGTGGCAGTCAGATGATGAAGGTGCTCCGCAGACTGGAATTCCTGCAGCCTTTACTTCCGGTTACGGATATGGCAAAACAAACAGCAGTTATCCAGAAAGTATTTTTTATCCTGAAAACGATTACAGCATTACAGCAGATGATTCTGGCGAAGCCGCCTTTGCAAAAGGCGGAGCAGGAATATATACCGCTCTGGATTTTGTTTTTAATTTAACAATGGACAGGGCTAATGAAAATGGAAAATATACTTTCTATGCAGGACACAAAAAAGTATTTACTGTAACTCCGGAAGTTAAAATAGGCTCAACAAAGCTTACTTATGTCCAGTCAACACAGACATTAAAGGAAGTAAGTTCTACGGATAAAATTACATGGAGTGCAACCCTTTCCTGCGGAAGTGTACTTACAGGAAATATGGGAGTAGAGGTAGATAATAATAAAATCACAATACCTAAAACACTTAGTTATCCTGAAACATTTATTCTTAATGTAACGGCAGAATATATGGGAGTGGCTCATTCAAAGGAATTTATTCTTGAGGGAATTGAAGCACCGGTTACTGCAGGCAACATTGATGCTATAAATTCTATTATTGATAATTCTTCAGAATCAGAGATTGAAGTACTTGTAACAAATCAACTGAGTATATCTGATGAGGGCTCATTTTCTATTGATTCAGGAAAAACCCTTACTTTAATCCGTTCCGATGATATAGATTCTTATTCTATGCTGAAAATAGGTGATGGTTGTAGTTTTGGAAAAAAAGATGGAGGTAGAATTATTCTAGATGGAGATAATATAAAGGCTTCCGGTCCTTTAGTTTCAACTGAAACTTGTAATTTCTATAATATTACGATAAAAAACGCCTGCAATGAAAATGGATCTGGCGGCGGTCTTGTTTGTGGCCGAACCAATTATTTAAGAATGCAAAACTGCAAATTTGAAGACTGTTATGCCTTAAATGGAGGGGCAATCTGGATTCATGATGACGCAAACAATGATGGTAATGGTAATAGCTCTTTACCAAATGGAATAGTAGGTTGTACTTTTAAGAACTGTTATGCAAAAAGCTATGGTGGTGCGATTTATTGTGCAGAATTAGATAATAACCGTACAGTAAATATTACAGATTGTAGCTTTACAAATTGTATTGCAGATGAAGCCGGAAACATACTTTATGCACAAAAATCTGCTTGGTATTATATAGTAAATATAAGCAATTCTGGCACAAGTAGTTCAGGCGGAACAACTTCTTCAAGTTCGCTTATAATAGATGATTAGGAGAAACTTATGAAAAAAACAAAAGGTTTTATTTATTTTTTAGTTTTACTTTTTCTTTCTCCACTTGTAATTTTATCTTGTAATGATTTTTCTGATTCTTCTCAGAATGATTCAACGCAAACAACAAAATCTTCTAAAAACACTGTTACTTTTATTGGGGAGTTTTCTTTAGACGGAGCCCTTCCTTCAGAAATTGCAGATGCCTTGAATAATAAAGAGACAGCCGCCCGTTCTGCAGTTCCTTCTGTTCCCTCTGATGTAACCTTTTATGCAAAAGTAAGTGCCTTAAATAAGGAAGATAAAGTAATTTCAAATGATGATTTTGATAAAACAGGAACAAATAAAATAACTTTTAACCTTTCACTTGATACAGGAATTGAATGGACTATAGAAGCAGGAATAAAAAACGGTGAAACTATAATATTAAAGGATTCCTGTACCGTAACACTGAATGCGAACCAGCCTGTTTTTTCGCATATTTTTATCTTGAAACCGGATACAAATTCTACTGGAGACATTGATCTTTCCATTAATGTCTGTGAAGGTGTTAAAAAATTAAAAATAACATCAGATAATAACAACTGGCCGAATGACCTTAAAGAAATTTCATTTCAGGGAAGCAATACTTATTCTTTAAGTAAAAGCGAGGTAAAAAGTGGAATTTACAGCGCAGTCTTTTATTTTTATGGTGAAGATGACATCCTGCTTTATTCCACAACTCAGAATATAACTGTATTTTCAGGCATGACCACAAAAACCTGGGTAAGTGATGGAAGCGGTGTAATTAAGGGCGGAGAGTTTGAGCTTTCTCAAGATCTTATAACACAGTTTACCCGCACTACTTTTTATGTCGGTAGTACCAGTGTGGGTATTGCCAGTGATGAAACCGGAAGCGGAAGTGTATACAGTCCCCTTGAATCAGTTACAAAGGCGGCTTCCATTATTGCAGCTGTCGGCGACAGTTCAAAGGACTACAGGATTTATGTTTGCGGCGAAGTGACCGGAGCACAGGAAATTTCTGAGGCAATAAACGATAAAGCAAACTCCCTTACAATTGAAGGCGTGAACGGACTTGACTCAAACGGAGAGCCAAAAGATATACTTGATGGTGCTTTTAACTGGGATTCGCAGGGCACGGTCCTTACGATTTCGTCATGCACTGTTCCAATAACAATTAAAAATCTTAAAATCACTGGTGGATGCAATTCAGCCAACGGCGGAGGAATCAGCATAAGCGGGAAAAGTAATAATGAAAAGGCAAACCTTACTCTGGATATCGGAACTCTTATTACAGAAAACTATATAAAACCGTCTTCTTTTGGAGATATTGTTATAAGGACTCATGGTGCCGGCATTTATATGTTTTATGGCAGGCTTACCATGAAGAGTGGCGCTGTGATAACTGGAAACAAAACAATACAGTATAGTGAAAGTATTTCACAAATTTTTTCTTCGGGAGCCGGAATTGGTCTTAATGCAGGATCAGAATTCTTAATGGAAGGCGGAGAAATTACTGGAAACACTGCCTATGGAGATGGCGGAGCTGTATGCATGGAAACTAATCCAGGTTATCCTGGAGTTTCAGTTACTTTAAGCGGAGGTCTTATTGAGGATAATAAGTGTCAGCAGGGTAACGGAGGCTCAATTGCTGATTTATCTGGAACTTCCTTAACAATCGGCGATTCTATATATATTCCTTACGGAGCAAAAAATGAACAGGACGAATTTGTAAAAGCCGCCGGCATGAACGACATTTACCTTGCCGATGGAAAAATTATTACACTTGCAGGTTCTCTTACAGCCCATAGTGAAAGCGATAAGGTTACCATAACCTATGCAGGAGCCTGCGGAAAAACTGTAATTCAGGCGGACGAAAACAAAGTCAATAACCTTACGCCATACAAAAACTATTTTGCATTTACCTGGGACAGGTGGGAAGCAAGAATCAGCGAGGATCAAAAATCACTTTTTCTTGAAGCGCCGATTTATGTGGCTGGAAGTGGTCGAAAAGTCTGTACGGCGGATGGAAAGGAAGACGGAGACGGTTCAAAAGCAAAGCCATTTGACACAATTGCTAATGCAATTACAGTTATGGACGACAACACCGCAGATTACACAATTTACATCGACGGAACAGTGACTGGCACGCAGACAATTCCATCGACTCTTACTAATACAACCTCAGGAACATACAAAGCGGCTTCCCTCACAATAGAGGGCGTGAACGGACTTGACTCAAACGAAGAGCCAAAAGATGAGCTTAACGGCAATCAGATAGGAACAACGCTAAAAGTTGAATCAAATGTTCCAGTATCAATAACAAATCTAAAGATTTCTGGTGGAAAAGACTCAAACGGTGGAGGCCTTTATGTAGGCTCTTCTTCATCAACAGTAAAACTTTTAGATGGTACTCTTATTACAGGAAATGAGGCAACTCTCGGCGGCGGTGTTTACAATCAAGGAAGTCTGTATATGTCTGGAAGTGCCATGGTTGGAAAAAGCACAGACACAATTGCAAAATCTCTTTCTTATGGAAATAAAGCAACAATGAACGGTGCTGGAATTTGTTCAATTTCCGGTGCAAAACTATATCTTGGCTACACTTCATGGACAAATGAAAGTACCTATAACTGTGAAACGCTTACAGGTGGCGTATGCGGAAACTTTAATTCATCCTCAACTAATGCATTTGCCCAGGGAGGAGGAATTTATAATAAAGGTTCAATCTATTTTGCCAGCGGAAATGTTTCTTATAATTATGCATTAAATGGGGCAGGCATTTATACAGAAGAATCTGTAACTATGACAGGCGGCACTATCGAAGGAAACGAGGGAGATGCCAGCAATTCAGCTGGAAGCGGTGGCGGTGTTTATGTGACTGGCGGAAGTACCTTTAGCATGAGCGGCAATGCCCAAATCAAAAACAATAAAAACATGGCGCTTGGAGCGGGCGTTTACCTTAATTATAATAACAGCCGTCTTATTATGGCAGGCGGAACAATCAGCGGAAACATAGCGGAAACTAATGGAGGTGCTGTGTATATGCACGATATGAACGCCACTAACCGCTCTTTACTGGAAATTGCAGGAGAAGCAAACATTCCTTACGGCGGAGAGGCAAAAAACAACGACATTTTTATGCTTGACACAAATGTAAGGGTTACAATAAAACAGTCTCTCTCTGCCCGCGATGCAGGCAACGTAATCGGCATTACTCCAAACAGCTACACAGAGGGAAGACAGCTGCTTGCGGCGGAGGATGGCGTCCCCCTTGCAAATGAGGTGGGAAAGTTTACGGTAACGCCGGAAGTGGATCATCCGGAGAAACCCTGGAGAATAAACAGTTCCGGAAATTTGACAGGAATATGGGGTACAAAGACTGCATCTGCCGGTTATGCGGTTGGCGATATCGTGTTTAATGATGGTTCTGCAATTCCTTATACATCAGGGCTTACCTTTACAAACGAAGAGAAGGCAGCCGCAATTGCAGTGATTTACTATGCAGGAAACTCAGGGGACGTGCTTGGAGCAAAAACCCTTGGTGTGGGCTTGAAAAATACTAGTAATCTTGCATGGTGCCTGGACGATGCAGATGGCTATAGCAAATCTATCGATGCAATTAAATGTAGCCTCACAAATACTTCTGCGTTGGAAGCGGATTTTGATGGCGATATAGACGGAAGCGACAACTGGCAGGCTCTCTGCAATGTGGTATCCGATGAAGACGCAATCGATATGTATCCTGCGTGGGAATGGGTAAACAGTTACAAAACGAAATATTCTCTCACAGGCACTTATGCAAACGGCTGGTATCTTCCTTCTATTGCAGAACTATGTGTGCTTTACCGTGCCGTAAAAGCAGAATCTTCTTTGATAAATGCAGCGCTTGAAGCTTCAGGTGGAACAAAAATTTCAAATGATGACTATTGGTTGTCAAGCCAGAACGCAGGTTCAGGTATGGAAGAATGTGCAGTAAGTCTGAGTTTCAAGGACGGCTTCGTGTACTACGGCCAAAACTGCGATAAGCACATCCAGTATTCGGTTTGCGCAGTTTACGCTTTTTAGCGGGAGAGAGATAGTTGATTTATTTCTCTTCCCTCAAAGCTTCAAAAACAAGATTAAGGGGAGTCATCATTTTTTGATCTGCCGCTTCTGGTGTTACTAAAATTCCAAAGGAACTGTTTGCAGATGATGTAACAATCACTTTGCTTCTTGTATGATTTCTCCATTTCTTGACAACTATAGTAAAATCAGGCATGGAGCAAAATTTGCTGCTCCAAAATTTTGGCTAGTGTACACTAGCCAAAGAAATTTGTCAATTTCTTTGGGCGAAGTCTTGCTTCGCTCGCCTTCGCCCAAAAAATAAAAAAACTGGAGGAAAAAATTTATGAAAATCACAGAATTCCGCAACAAACTCGGAACGGCAATTGCGATTCTTGCAGCAATTACTTTGGCTTTTGCATCCTGCAATGTAGATGTCAACGATATGATAAAGCTTGATGCTCCAACAAATCTTGTTATTAATTCAATCTCGAATGGCACAAGCACCTGTACCGTCAGCATTTCGTTTTCGTACGGCGGGAACGAAGGCTTGGCTCCCGTGTCGAGAGCGATTCTCGGCTATTCTACGGAAAACGATTCTTCCAAAGCTGTTTTTGATGGGAGCGTCGCTCTTGAAGTTAAAGCCGGAGAGAACACTGCAACGGCGACTATGAATTTTCTTGCGGATTCCGGGACAAAGTATTATTTCTGGCTTAAACTGACGAGCAGCGCAAACACTGTTTTCGACAGCGACTGGAGCGATGTGGCTGAATTCACGTATGACAGTTTAAGCGGAACGGATACGGAGTATTTGGCAAGATATGTTTTTTACTCAAGGGCTGGGGAGCATATAAAAGATGCTGATGAAGGCATTGCCGAAGATTTATATTGCACATGGGAGGAAAAACTTGGAGGACAGTATTATGCAATACCAGATCCATATGTCATTTCCTATGTGTATTTTACATTTAAATCTGTTGATGAAGAGAATGGAATAGCATATTTTTATGCAAATGCGTGTAAAGGATATTATATAGACTCAAATCATCTTGATGGAGAGGGCTTTGCTGTTGCTATAAAATTTCCAAACGACCTAAAAGATAAAGTTGAGATAAACCCGGAGACAAACTATTGGAGATATAAATAGGCGGAATGTCAAATGTGCACAGAGAGATTTGTACCCCCTTTTCATCCTGCTTGTGAAACCTAACCTTTCTTGCGAGCTCATTGTAATACATTTCATCGGCGTTAGGTGTAGAAAAATCATGCATCAGCAGAGAGTTGCTTCTTCAGTTCAAGTACCTGCTCAAGGGAAAGACCAAGGTTGCAAACGGCTACGGACTTTACGACATGAGCGGAAACGTAATGGAATGGTGCTAGGACTGGTATAATGGAAATATTTCGTCTTCTACTGAGGCTTCTGGCGCGTCGTCGGGCAATGACAGGGATGCAGGTAAGCGGCATTGGTGCTGACAACGGCGTAACGGTTACAGCTCACAGTGAGGGAATCCCGTCTATCTACCAAATGAACGAATGGGTAAATGATAACAATTCAGGAGAATTATACAAGACTTGGACATCGAAAGTTGTAGACAGTGTGACTCTTCCTGTTCCCGATGTAGGCTACGACTGGTAGCAAAAGTTACCATCCCGGAAATGGAAATCCCGAGGCGGTTATTGAAAAAATAAAAAACTGGAGGAAAAAATTTATGAAAATCACAGAATTCCGCAACAAACTCGGAACGGCAATTTCGATTCTTGCAGCAATTACTTTGGCTTTTGTCTCTTGCAGTGTTGACGTAAGAAATGAACCTCAAAGTCCCCAGCAACAGACAGAAACAAAGGTAGATGAGAAAGAATCATCTTTTACAGGAACATATACAAATTTTACAAACGGAAAAGTTACTTACTACAACAGACCAACTTTAGGACGGTTTAATGTGTCAGAAATTGAAGAAGGTTGGTTTCAATGTGCGGTTTATGCCAAAAGACTTTCAGATATTCCGGCCTATTCTGCAATAGAGATGACAGCTAACGGTAAGACGATAAAACTTTTAGTAACAGACCTGTGCCCTGCTGTCGAACCAGAACTAGAATCAGACTACTATTTTGATATTGAGCAGAATGCCTTCAACCAATTATCTGATATATCAAGAGGAGTTCTTGATGTATCATTCCGAACTATCCCTTACCCGACTAAAAACAACATAAAGCTTTTGCAGCGAAAGGATAGCAACAAGTGGTGGCAATCATTCAAAATATATAATATGCGATATCCACTTAAAAAAGTTGAAATAGCCCTAGATGGAGTTAATTATGAAGATATGACTTCTGAGGTAGATGGAGCATATTATTCCCTTCAGTCTAATACAGGCAGCTTCAAATTAGGAACAGATGAAATTACCAGTTTTAGGTTTACGGATATATACAACCAGATTATTACAACAGAAATTTTACTAAATTCAAATAATGAAGACACAATATA
>JAZSJM010000094.1:0-14337 GCA_045534325.1 Treponema sp.
CGAGGGGGAGACTTCCCCCAACTTAGATGTTTCCTGTATAATAAAAATATGGAAAGTGCACTTTATTTGATTCCCTGCCCTATGGGGGATAGCGGAATTTCAAGAGTAATACCTGAATACAACGCTCAAATCGTAAAAAACATACGCCACTTTATTGTAGAAAGCCGAAAAGAAGCTGTACGTTTTTTGATTTTGCTTGATAATAATTTTCCCATTGACGACTGCACTTTTACTGAATTAAGCGAACATACTGACGAAAAAGCTGATTTGAGCCGAATTCTTGCCCCTCTTGAAAAAGGCGAAAGCATGGGTGTAATAAGCGATGCAGGATGTCCGTGTATTGGAGACCCAGGTAGCCGTGCCGTAGAAATTGCTCAGAAAAAAAACTTAAAAGTAGTTCCTCTTGTAGGTCCAAACTCAATGATACTGGCGCTTATGGCCTCTGGCTTTAACGGTCAGAATTTTTGTTTTAACGGCTATCTTCCTGTAAAAAATGGAGAGCGAGAGACAAAAATCAGGCAATTAGAAAATAAAGTATATAAAGAGAATCAGACACAGATTTTTATTGAAACACCTTATAGAAATCAAAAGCTACTGGAGTCATTAACAAAAACCCTGCGTCCTGAAACAAAAATTTGCATTGCAAGTTCAATTACGACAAAAGACGAAAGAATAATCACGAAAAATTGTACCCAGTGGAAAAAAGATAAAATCCAGCTGGAAAAAGTTCCGTCTATCTTTTTAATCTACAAATAAAAACTAGTCGCGTCGACGGCCAAACAGGCGTAATAAAGCAAGAAGAAGATTAATAAAATCTAAATATAGTTCCAGCGCACCTAAAATGGCAACTTTTTTATAGTCATCGCTTGACTTTGCAAATTCTGCCGTCTTTATAATTTTCTGTGCATCCCAGGCTGTAAGACCTGTAAACACTATTACTGTAGCAATCGAAATTAAAAGATCAAGCATTGCAAGAGGGGCACCAGTTATCATTTTAAGGACAAAATGAACGATGCACGCTAAAATAATTCCCATTAGTGCCATAACTAGGTAGCGGCCAACTTTTGTAAGGTCTGATTTTGTATGAGTTCCATACACGCACATAATTATAAATGTTACCGAAGTTGCAAGTAAGGCATTGGCTATGGAAGAAATTTCAAATACCATAAAAATACTTGAAAGTGTCAGTCCGTTTACTACTGCGTACAGAATAAAACTTAGTGAAGCAGCAAAAACGCTTAAAGTTTTGATTTTTGCCTGTAAAAATATAACTATTGCAATTTCTAAAACACAAAGAGAAATAAGACCGAATCCATTTACATTGAAAGGTCCTTTACCGTATAAAGCTTGTCCAAAGGAAGTAAAAACAATGCGTCCAGTCTGAGAATCAGTTGTAAATATATTTAACGCAGTAAAATAAGCAATAACTGCACTTAAGAACAGTGCAAATGCCATCCAGCCATAACAACGTGCTAAAAATTGGGATTTTTGAGTGTCAGTTAAACGAAGAGCCTTTGTCTGTGTCATTTAGTGTAATTTCTCCTTTTAGAACAAACCATTTTTTTTACGGAGAGAAATAAATAATTTCCATATTCCTCTCCCTTCTCTATTTTACACCTTATTTTAATAATTCTGCAATTGCAGTTCTGTTCCAGCGGGATGCCATCTGAGATGGAGTTTCACCGCTTAGATTTTTAACAAAACGATCTAGTCCGAGGGACAAAAGATGATTTACCTGTGTTTCGTTTGCAAGACGAGCTGCATAATGAAGGATTGAATCCCCTGCCGTGTCAGCCTTTCTTGCATTATACTTACATATCGCGTCTAAGATTTCGATATTTCCGTTTTTAAATGCGTTTGTAAGTGCACTGTCGCCAGAAATTGTTGCGGCAAACGGATCAGCACCGCGTTCTATGAGAGTAAGTGCAAGTTTTTTCTGATTGTTTGTTACTGCCATATTCAGCGGTGTCATACCCTTTCCGTTACGCTGACTTACCGGGTATCCCATGTTGATAAGCATGGTAAGTTCTTTTGAATTTACTTTTTTATCCACAGCGATATGAATTGGAGTATTTCCATCAGAATCTACAATATTTTTGTTCGTTCCCAATACGGCACGAAGAACATTTTCATCGTAGCGAAGTACAAGAGAGAACGGACTATCCCCGTATGTGTCCCGGCTTAAAGGATTTCCGCCTGCCTCACGAATCAAGTTAATTATATTGATGTTTGCAGTAAGTGCTGCTTCGTGATATGCATTGCGTCCGCTCATTTCCTGAATCTGAGGATTTGCTCCATTTGCAAGAAGAAGTTTTACCATCTGCTCGCTTCCTGCTTGAATTGCATCGATTAAAACGGTTCTTCCGCTTACATCAGCCGCATTTACATTTGCCCCATTTGAAATTAAAAGAACAGCCATATCCCTTTTATTTGAGCGGCAGCAATCGCTTAATGCTGTTTTTCCACTTAAATTCTGTGCATTGACATCAAATCCAAGAGAAATTACTGATTGAGCAGCCTGTAAAGAATTCCATTTTACTGCATAGTGAAGCGGAGTATTTCCAAGATGGTCTCGTGTCAGATTTGAGCGTGTATCTGTAGTAATTCCATTTTCAACTAAAATATTTATTGTTGATGGAGAATCTGCTTTAACTGCAGCAAACAATGCTGACTCACCATTTGCATTTACAGCATTTATATTTGCACCTTTTTGAATAAGAGCCTTTAGCGCTGAATTAAGCTTCCATTCTGAAGCATAATGAAGAGGTGTATTACCAGAGCCGTCTGTAGTGTTTAATGTCTGACTTGTAATAAGCCAGTCCTGCACTTCTCCGCCCTTTGTTAAGGCAACACGGAGAGGAGAATTATTATTTGTGTTCGAAGCAAAAATATCTGCATTCTTTGAAAGAAGAAGATCTCCTGCATCTTTTTTATTTTTATTTACAGCAATAAAAAGAACTGAATCTCCGTCTTTATTTCTTGCGTTTACATCCGCTCCATTTTTTACTAGATATTCAATATATTCATAGGGGCTGTCTTTAATCAAGGCAATATGCAGAGGAGTATTTCCAGAACTATCTTTTGAAAGAACATTTGTGCTTGTAACAAGAGTTTTTAACATGTCGATTGATGGACTTTCAAGGGCGCGACCAAGTGGAGTATTTCCATCCATATCTTCTGCATTTATGTCAGCTCCTGCCTGAGCATAAAAAACAACATGTTCCATATTTCCTTTTTCAATTGCAAGGCTAAGGGGTGTAACACCTTTTTTATTGCGTTCGTTAATTGGAGCACCGTGACTTACTAAAAGTTGAAGAACATCTGTTTTTACATTTGACATCGTACAAACATGAAGGACAGTATCTCCATACATATCTTTTTGAGTAACATCTGCATTAAAAGTCATTAAGGCACTGTACATTGAATACTGTTTATCAGAAGGAATAATCAGTAGGAAAGGAGATTTTCCCACTGCATCCAGGGCGTCTACTTTTGCACCGGCAGAAAGAAGAAGTCTTGCAATATCAACCTGACCATAGCGAACAGCCTCGTGCAATGGAGTTGAACCAGCAATATCCTGTGCCTGAAGCAAATCTGTCAGACGCACAGAAGTTTTTTCGTTAAGGATATAGCTAACAACTCCTGTATGACCGCTGATTGTGGCAATATGAAGAGGAGTCTGTCCATCGGTAAAGCGAAGCATTGTGTTATGAGTTTTTACAGCATCCTCAAAATAGGCAAAATCCCCTCTTGCAGGTTCCGAGCCAGCCTGAATTAACTTTGCGGCGATTTTTATAGTAGTAATGTCCTGTGCATTCTGATAGCAAAGTGCAACTGGAGTAATGCCAGAATTATTTTTTACAGAAAGAGGGAGTTCATTGTGAATACAGTATTCTATTGATTTTTCATCCCCTGTACGTACAAAGTAATGAACAATAGATTCTCCGTTTACATCACGGAGCTGCCCTGTCTGCTCGTTTATCATAACGTCATACCAAAGATCATCTTTTGCCAGAGCTATCTGTAGCGCTGTATTTTCTTCTGCATCTTTTGCAAAAATATTTGCCTTTAATGTAATAAGTGTTTTTGCAGCTTCAAGATTATCGTTTTTTACAGCAACATGAAGTGGTGTATCCCCTTTATTATTTACAATTGAAGTATCTGCCCCTTTTATTACCAAAAATGCAATCAAATCAGCTTCATTTACGCGGGCACAAATATGAAGCGCAGTATCGCCATTTTCATCCTGACCGTTGATATCAGTTTTTGAGGCAAACAATTCCTTTGTCTCATCATAGCGGCCTTCCTGAATTAATTTTTGAATTGAAACATCTTTCTTAACAGCCCCCGTTGTTCCACAGGAAATAAAAACAAAAAAAGAAAGGGTGAATAATAAATGCAAACTGAACTTTTTAATTTTCATGATATCTCCCATAATCACGTATTCTGCAAAAATACAGAATTTTAAATTAAGTCTTATGCTTGATTATCGGAAGATAAAATTTTTAGTTAAGTATGGAAAAACCTAAAATCGTAATTTTAAAGCCCGTGGTAAAATCTATAGATTACGTGCCATTTCTAAAAATCTTCTGAATGCTGAGTCCGGCTTTTTTAATTCACGACTTCCCCGTGTAATTTTACAAAGGGACATTCCGAACCGTTTTGCAATTTCACGCTGAGTTGTACCTTTGTCAATTTCCTTAACCAAAAGCCATCTGGTCGCAAAATCAACAAGTTCTGCCGGTGTAAAAAGGCACTCAAAAAAATCGTTTATAACTTTAGGGTCGTTGTTTTTTGCTATCAAATTGCACATTTCATCAAGGCTTTCTTTAAGTGCAATTTCTCTCTCTGCAGTAGGATTCTCAACTTTATTCATAAGTTTATAATACAACCAAAAGTATTTTTGTTAAACCTCTTGTTTTTAGTTTAATGCAAAACATCTGACTTTATGACCATCTTCTACACTCTTCCAGTCAGGAATTTCGTTACGGCATCTTTCAAGGGCGTTGGGACATCTATGGGCAAAAGGACAGCCCTTTAAAGTAGATAAAGCAGTTTTTACTTCTCCACAGTTAAGTTCAGCTTTTCCCTGTGCTCCTTCAAAAAGAAATTTTGTATAAGGATGAAGGGCTGTTTTATAGATTTGAGCGGCTGGTGCTTCTTCTACTAAAACACCTCCGTACATAACACCGATTACGTCACAAAAATAGCAGCTTACCCGTAAATCATGGGCAATAAATAAATAAGTTAAATTTCGTTTTTTCCTTAAATCCTGCAGCAGATTTAAAATCTGTCCCTGTATGCTCACATCCAAGGCAGATACCACCTCATCACATATTAAAAACTCTGGATCTGATAAAAGGGCACGGGCAATTGAAATACGCTGCCGTTGTCCTCCTGAAAACTCCGAAGGTCTTCTCTCTAAATCCTTTTTATCAAGCCCTACTTCCTCTATGATTTTCTGAGCCATTTCAAGGGCTTTTTGTTTTCCAGGATATTTTTTTGAATATTTGAGGGAGTCTGTTAAAATAGAGTAAACGCTCATTCTGGGATTTAAGGAACGTGCAGGATCTTGAAAAATATATTTGGCACTGGTGCACGAATTAAATTCTATTGTTCCCCCATCTTTTTTATACATTCCCACGAGAAGTTTTGCAGTTGTTGATTTTCCAGAGCCAGACTCCCCCACAAGACCGTAAGTTGTGCCACGTTCAATCGAAAAACTTACGTCATTCACGGCATATACAAACCTGTCTTTACGGGAAAAAAATCCAGATTCAAGAGCAAATTTTTTTGTTAGATTTTTTACGACTACTAATTTTTCCGGAGACATATTTTCACTCATTTCAGATTTCCTCCGCTACTTTATAACAGGTACAGTCAGTTTTTCTGCAATCATCTTTTGAGTAGTTACATCTCGGAGCAAAGGGACAGCCGCTTTCTGGATGAGCAGGATCTGTTACACGGCCAGGAATTGAAACTAATCTTTCTTTTGAATAATGAGTACCAAATTTCGGACTTGAAGCAATCAAGGCTTTTGTGTAAGGATGTTTTGGATTATTAAGAATCTGGGCACTTGTTCCACTTTCCATGATTTTTCCACCGTACATTACAATCATTGAATCACATAAGTTTGCTACAAGTTCAATGTTATGACTGATAAAAATAATGGAAAGTTTTCTGGTCTGGTTTAATTTTTTTAGCAGATTTATAATCTGCGCCTGAATTGTTACGTCTAAAGCAGTTGTAGGTTCGTCTGCAATTAAAAGAGAACACCCTTGGGCTAAAGCCAAAGCTATGCCGATTCTCTGCAGCTGCCCTCCTGAAAATTGATGAGGAAAATTCTTTAAGCGATTAACAGCATCGTCAATACCAACTTCTTGCAGAAGTTTACATGCTTGTAACTGAGCTTCTTCTTTTGTTATGTCAGGATTAGAATTTGCAAGAGTTTCGTAAAATACACTGCCCATATTCTGTAAAGGATCAAAAGAGCGGCCGCTTTCCTGAAAAATCATCCCGATTTTTGTTCCGCGAAATTTTCTTAACTCCTTGTCAGACAGTGATGAAAGTTCAACAAAGTTTTCGTCGTTAAAGTAAATATGCCCATTAACATCCGCATTTGCTGGAAGTAAGCCAGTAACAGCAGTAGTTGTAACAGATTTTCCAGAACCAGATTCACCGACAATGCCCAATATTTCGCCTTTTTTAAGAGAAAATGAAACCCCACGTACAGATTCAATTAAAACTTTTTCAACTCCACGCTGAACACTAAAACTTACATTAAGATTGCGGACAGCTAAAAGAATGTTTGAATCAATTTTTTCTTCCGATTTATCGCTTTGAATCTTTGCTGCATTTTTCTTTTTTTTCTTGAAGACAACGTGATAAGGATCAAAATAATCACGAAGTGCATCTCCAAAAAAATTAAACGCAAGGGTAACGGCAAGCAATAAAAAAACAGGAATCAAAAGCCATGGAAAATTCTTTAGATTAGACAGAGTAGATATTTCCCGATTAATCATGCTACCCCAGCTTACTGCAGGATCTGCAATACCCAGTCCAAGATAAGAAAGCGTTGTTTCGCTCATTATAAAGCCTGGAACACTTAAAGTCGTGCTTACTATCAAAAGACTTGAAATCTGCGGAATTATGTATTTAAAAATTATTACTATTGAAGGTATTTTCTCTAATTTTGCATTTTCGACAAAATCTTCTCGTTTTATAGCGTGCACCATTCCTCGAAGGGTTCTTGCGCTGCCAGGCCATCCTACTAAACTTAAAATCAAAGTGATTATCATATAACTTTGACCACTATCCATATTTGAATTTAACAATGACCGCAAAAATAAAATCAGATAAAGGCTGGGAATAAGCATAAAAAACTCAGAAAAGCGCATTATAACCCAGTCACTTATTCCACCGAAAAAACCAGCAATTCCGCCTAGCAAAATTGCAAGGAATAAACTAATCGCACTGGCAACAAATCCTATTGTTAAAGAAATCCTGCTTCCGTAAACCATGCGGCTGAACATATCTCTACCTAAATTATCAGCACCGAATAAAAACACAGGATAGACCTCGCCTGTTACAGCATCAGGTTCTGTTCCAAAAAGATGCCGGGAACATTTTATAACGCCAAACAAACGGTACTCTTCACCTTTTACAAAAAAGTTAAGATTATGATTTATTCCTTTTACCTTTGCATATTTCCATGAAGAAGGATTTAACACCCGAAATTCCCTGACAACAAGACCGTGTGAATTTATTTCAATATTTGAAGGGTGAAAAGTATCTGATTCAAAACTTGTATTAGGCGAATAAGGAGCAATAAATTCTGCAAAAATCATCACCAGATACAAAATCAAAAGAAAAATAATGGAGCAACAGGCTAAAGGACGTATTTTTATATATTTAACTAAATTATTCATCATTCTTTTCCGTAACGAATTCTTGGATCTACAAGTGCAAGTAAAATATCACTTATAACCATTCCAACTAAAACTAAGGCAGATATAAACATGCTGTTGGCAAGAACCAGATTTACATCCTGCTGCATTACAGCCTCGTACATAAGACGACCTATTCCTGGATAAGAAAATATAATCTCCAAAACGAGAGAACCAGAAAATAAAGAAGCCAAAAGATTAGCACTTCCAGTAATATAAGGATTAAGTGTATTTCTAAAAGCATGATTTAAATAAACTCTTTTTTCGCTTATTCCCCGGGAACGAAGAGCCATAATATAAGGCATGCCCATCTGATCAAGCATTGTTGACCTTATTGTACGCATTGTTCCACCGATTCCGCCCAGAAAAGAAGCCAGTAAGGGTAAAAATACATGATAGATATAACTGAATGTAAATTTGGCCGGAGAATCTGAAAAAGGAAAATCGGGATAAGCAGTTACAGGAAAAAGAGCCGTAAAAGAAGCAAAAAGCTGAAATAAAATCAAAAGAAGGATTCCGGGAAAGGCATGAAAGAACAATGCAAAAAATGTGGCGGCAATATCAGTTTTTGTACCTGCCTTACTTGAAAAATAAACACCCAGCAAAAAAGAAAAACCGGTAATAAAAATAAGGGAAATCAAATTCAGAATAATTGAATTTACAATCCGTGTTTTAATTAAAAAACTTACGGGAGCACGGCTTATAAGACTTATACCTAAATCATGTTTTACGACTACACGTTTTAGCCACTTAAAATACTGAACTGTAAAAGACTGATCAAGACCTAATTCCTGCCTCATCTTTGCCATCTGCTGTTCATCAAACATATTGTCTTTTCCTGCAGAATTGACAGAACGATTAGAAGTTTGGCTCATAAGTTGCTGAGTCATCATCTGATCCACAATATCTCCAGGGGCTAAAGCCATGAGAGCAAAAAGAGCCCAGCCTAAAAGAAAAAGGATTATAATCATCGTTATGATTCTTGAAAGAATAAAAGAACAGAGAGGATATTTTACAGAAAAAATTCTCAACGGCATGAGCACTGAACGTATTTTTTTTAAAGTATTATTAATCACCCGCTTTATTCCTTACTTTTTTACGCTATTCCAATTTATTGTTTTTCTTCAATAAGAAGTTTTGCTTCTGGATGAAGGGCAATATATTCCTGTTCATGAACCTTAAGTTTTTCACAGATAATTTTTTCAATTTTGGCAGGAAGTTCATTCTGCTGCTCTTTATCAAGATTCTTTGTTTCTATCGGATCATGAATTGTTATTGTAACAGTATTCCCTTTAACGATTGTCTTTTTTTCTTCAAAAACCTTGTACGTATTTTCAATAGTTAAAGGAACAATAGGAGACTCAGAAAGAAAAGCAAGTTTAAAACTTCCAGCCTTAAACTCATGATGAAGCCCACCTTTTGAACGTGTACCTTCTGGAAAAATAACCTGAGAGTATCCTTTTTTTACGTTATCTGCAGCGTCATGAATTGCCTTAACTGATGCACGGGGACTTTTTCTGTCCATTAAAGTACAGTGCAAAAACCGCATCCAGTCTCCGATTAAAGGAATTGAACCTATTTCTTTTTTTGAAACAAAAGAAATGAATTTTGGTACATAGCCATAAATTGCTGGAATATCCATATATCCCTGATGATTTCCTATAAAGACAACTGCACTGTCCTTTGGAAGTTTTTCTAATCCGTTTACTTCGACTTTAGTTCCTGTTACCTCACAGCAATACCTAGCCCATGCAGGAACCATGTCCAAAAGAATCTTATCAATTTCTTCAGTTTTTCCCTGTTTTTCAAGTTTCAAGCACTTGCGGCGGAATGAATCACGCTTTATCATCCATGCAAAAATTTTAATTACAGTAACAAATATTTTAAGCATATTTTTATAATAACCCCTTTACTGTTTTAAATAAACATGACTTGTTTCTGCTCCTGAAACATTGTCATAATATACATTCGATAAATCCCAGCGATTATTTATCGCATAGAAACTTCGCCCGCGAATCAGATAAATGACAGGACACTGCTCTAAAATAATCTGCTGATATTCATCCCAGTATGGTTTTGCCTTTTCATAATCAACAATACAACTGGCTTCGTTGTACAAATAATCAACTCTTTTTTCCCACTCTGTTGCCGGTGTTTTCTGAAGAGGATACCACATATGCAGATTTCCCGAGCTAACCCATACATTGCTCCCCTGCGTCGGAAAAATTGAACCGCCGCTCAATCCAATCATAAGAGTCTGCCAGTCATAGGTTGTTGTAAGCTGCTCAACAAGACGCTGAAAGTCTGTTTGCCTTACATTAACGGTAATTCCTTGTTTTTTACATTCATCAACTATAATTTGAGCAATATCAGAGTAAATATTATTTGAAGAAGTTATAGTTAAATCAAATTCAACTTTTTCATTATCCTCATCATATAAAAAACCGTCAGTTTTCTTTACAAAACCAGCAGCCTTTAAAAGTTTCTGAGCATGAGAATGGCTGAACCTGTACTGAAGGATTATTTCTTCGTTGTAATATTTATTTGCACTTGGAAAGAAAGTATATTTAGGCTCAGCAAGTCCTCTGTATGTCTGACTGATTATACGTTCACGATTTAAAAGACAGCTCATTGCCTGACGAAATTCCTTTTTTGTAAACCATTTATAAAATGGCTTTGCAGAATTTACAGGATTCTGATTGAAGGTCCAGAAAGGAGCACTCATATTACCTGCACTTGAAAATACCGTGTATCCTGTATCTTCCAGATTATTTGCGGAGTTTACAACGTCCTCAAGTTGTTCAGGTGTTGTTGCATAATCCTCAAGTTTCCCCTGCTTGAACAAAAGGTATTCCGTATTATTGTCACCCACAATCTGACAAATCATTTTTTCAGGATACACAATAGATTTTTTTTGAGAATCCTTTTCCCAGTAGTCATCATTACGCTCGTAAACAAGACGCTGACCAGGCGTATATTCTGTTAAAAAGTATTTACCGCAACTCGGTATTTCTTTAGGGTCAATGGCAACTGTAAAAAGATTTTTAACCGCCTGAACGCCGCCCTCATCTTTTGCTTTTTTATAGATAAAAGCAGGTCCAAAATCCATATTTGTGGCAAGAAGTGGCTCAGCGACAATTCGCGGAAAATGAAATACAAAAGATTTTTTATCAATTTTTTCAATTGTTATTTCTTTCTCGCTTCCATCTTTCATTTCCATAAATCTTGAATTATAGGCAGAAGAACCACATTCTTCATCTCCATAAATTTCATCATACCAAAAAATAACATCATCACTAGTTATTTCAATTTTTTCATATCGATTCTTGTAATAACTCCAGTAAATGTCATCCCGAAGCGTGTAAATTACATCAAGGGTATCTTTTTCGTTGTTTGTAACGATTTTAAATGAAGCAAGGCGGGGAACCCATTCTCTTTTTACATAATTATAGTCTACAAGGCTGTCAACCATTTGACTTAAAATTCCCTTAGTAGCACCATCACGTTCCGCAATTAAAAGATTAAAACTTTTCGGGTCGGCTGAAATTGTTGAATTCCACACACCGCCGCTTTTTCCAGTTTTCCACTGTTCATCCGTAAAAGGTTTATTTATAGTTTTTGAAAGAATACCATCACTGGATTGAGCTCTATAAGCGTCAATTTCTTCAAGAGTCATTTCAGGATATTTTTTGCAGCAAAGAACTAAAATCGAGCAAAAAAGAATAAACGATTTTAGAATGAAAAACTCCACCCTTTTTTTCATAAAAAAATTATAGCATATTCTTAATTGAAAAATAAACTAAAAATCGACATAATCTGTATTATTCTTTTAATCGAGTGGCAGAAATGTATAAACCAGAATTAATCAATTCCATAAAAAATTATAACGGCAAAAAATTTTTACAGGATTTTATAGCAGGCGTTATCGTTGGAATCGTAGCCCTGCCTCTTTCCATAGCCTTTGCTATTGCCTCAGGATGCAGTCCAGAGACTGGTCTTTATACAGCTATTGTTGCAGGATTCTGTATTGCAGCATTTGGCGGAACAAAAGTTCAGATTGGTGGACCGACAGGAGCTTTTACAGTAATCATTTACGCAATAGTAAATAATCCTGCTCTTGGCTTTTCAGGTCTTGCAACTGCCACAGTTCTTGCAGGAATCATGCTCATTCTTCTGGGTGCATTTAAACTTGGCGGACTTGTAAAATTCATTCCCTACACAATTGTTGTCGGATTTACTGCTGGAATTGCAGTAACAATAGCAACTGGTCAGATTGGTGATTTTTTTGGTTTATCTCCTCAATTTCCGTTCACAGCCTTTGGAACTCAATACACAAAAATGCCCGGCACCTTTGCTGACAAAATAATAGTTTATGCTTTTTCTTTAAAATCGATTAATTTTTATTCATTTATTATGGCTTTAACAAGTCTGGCTGCGATTTTTATATGGCCAAAAATCACAAAAAAAATTCCTGGTAGTCTTATAGTCATTATTCTGGCAACACTAGTCCACATCGCACTGCACAAAGTATTTGGATTTGAAACAGTTCTTATCGGTGACAGATACAAAATTCCTTCAGGGCTTCCTTCTCCTGAATTTCCAGCCCTGGATTTACAAACAATAAGAACAGTTTTTCCTACGGCAGTTTCAATTGCAGTTCTTGCGGCTATTGAATCATTACTTTCAGCCGTAGTTGCAGACGGTATGATAGGTGCAAAACATGACTCAAACAATGAATTAATCGGACAGGGAATTGCAAATATTTTTTCACCTCTATTTGGTGGTCTTCCTGCAACAGGCGCAATTGCCCGCACAGCAACAAACATAAACAATGGCGGAAGAACTCCAATTGCAGGAATAATCCATGCCATTACCCTTTTCCTGATAATGCTCATTTTTGGAAAATACGTAGAATATATTCCTATGGCTGCCCTGGCCGCAGTTTTAATTCAGGTTGCATGGAATATGGCTGGAATCCCGGCAATCAGAGCATTGATAAAAGGACAGAAATCAGACATAGCTGTTCTTACAGTTACTTTTCTTGTAACAGTGTTTATTGATTTAACCTACGCCATCGGAATCGGATTAATGCTTGCCGCATTCTTCTTTATCAAGAAAATGATTGATTTATCAGAAGTTCAGTCAGGAAACAGAACTGTCGTTACAGGAATTAAAGGTGATGGCAGCGAAGAAATGATTGAACTACCAAAAGGTGTTATGGTTTATGAAATCGACGGACCATTATTCTTTGGTACAGTCCGAAAATTTGAATTTGCTACAGAAAGGGCGTCCGCAGACGTAAAGGCAATGATTTTCCGAATGAGAAACACTCTTTACCTTGATGCCGGCGGTATAAGAGCTCTTGAACAGGCAAAGCAGGCCTGCGACAGAAAAGGAATTACAATTATTCTTTCAGGAATACACACACAGCCATACATGCTGTTGGAAAAGACAGGGATGGCAGAAAAGATAGGTCGGGAAAATATTTTTGATAATATAGATGCAGCCTTAAAAAGAGCAAAAGAAGTATCAGAAAAATAATTTTATTTCTAACATTCTAATGTGCGGATTAGTTTTCCTTCAATTGAATAAAGGCTTATTGAAGTATGCATGTCGCTTGAAATTTCAATAAGCCCGCAGGTTTTTCCGTTTTCATCTTTCGGCAACGAAATGGAGCCGGGATTAAAAAAAACAAGGTCATCTGATTTTTCCAAAACACATTGATGGGTGTGTCCGCTTATAACTACAGTATTTTTTGAAAGCCAGTTTTCTATTTTTTTTCTATCATAAAGATGCCCATGATGAATGAAAATTCTTTTTCCACTGTCCATTATATTTGCATAAGAAGAAAGACATGGAAATTCAAGAATCATTTCATCAACTTCGCTGTCGCAGTTTCCTCGCACACAGATAATCTTACCTTTTACAGAGTTTAAAAGTGCCGCCGTTTCTTTTGGATTCCAGCCTTCAGGGAGAGGATTTCTTGGCCCATGATTTAAATAGTCGCCACAGATAATAATAAAATCATATCGTCCGTCAAAAGTCTCAAGAACTGTTTTTAAACTAAGTGAACTTCCATGAATGTCTGAAAAAACAAGATATTTCATAATTATAAACACCTCAACAAACTTAAAGAAAAAAGCCGGTAAACCGGCTTTATTTTACTTAAGAAGTTTATATTCGTTATATGCAAGGATAAAAGGACCAACACCCTTTGCATCATCTTCTACGATAGGCTCAGACATATAGTACTCGAAAGTACCATCTCTTCTGGTATTGTTCTCAGGACCAAGTCCTGCTACCAAGCAGATACCGCCAAGACTTAACTTGCCTTCCTTCTCCTTCAAATACATATTGCATACACCATTGAATGCCTTCAATGCATAATCTC
>JAZSJM010000225.1:0-3448 GCA_045534325.1 Treponema sp.
CGGAAAGATAGCCAAGCACTGTATCGTGAGTTTTTTCTTCCTCTTCCTTAGTCATCAATCCCGATATTTCAAGCAAGTCTTGTCTATTCCCATAACTGATTACAGAGCAAACTCTTTTCTCTCCGCTGTCTGGATAACAGATTTGAAAACCGTTCTTGTAATTCTTATGCTCAATGAACTCAAACGGAATGCTGTGTATTTCATTTCAATTCATCCTCTATCAGTTCTTTTAACTCATCTAATTTATCAGCGTTGCACAATCTGATAATCTCAGCTTTAAGTTCGTCTGTGTACTTGATGTAACGGCAAGCCATGCTCCCCATCTGATTTACATCCTGCTCGTGATTGCACAAAAGGAATGAATCATAGGAATAAGTGTCGTCACAAGTCCATACATTATGATGCTTCCAATGATGTTTCTGACATTGTGCATAACAGTTAGGCGGATAAAACCGCAAAGCTGGACTAGAGCCTACTGTGTAGAAGTGGCTGCACTCCAGCTGTCCGCAACACGGCTCATAGTCTCGAATCATACATCGCATATCCCTACGCTTGATTGCAGCATTGAACGCTTTCTGCACTTTGTCTATGCTGATTTTATGCTTTCTCAAAAATCCGCCTCCGTTAAGAATTGCTCGGCTTGCTTGAATAAGGAAACTTCTTCATCAAATTTTCTGTCGATTGGTGCTTGCAAGTTAATCCTTAAATACTCTTTTATTATTTCTTTTGCTTTGGTGAGTTGTCTAACTTTTTTTAGGTAGTCTTTTTTCCAACCTTCTACAAGTTCAATCTTCAATTCAGCGTTTTCTTTTTCAAGTTCGGTCATACGCTTTTCAATCGGCTTGAAATATTCATCAGTAACGGCACATAACCTCAAAATATCAACGGGCTTGTTCAGTCCTAATATTTCTGAAACTTTATCCAGGAAGTTTGCATATTTTTCTTTCTGTTCTTCTGTCATTTTATCAGCTCCCTTATCTCGTCTTCGTTTCTGTCATTCCACGGTTTCAGCCCCTGAATGTTCATTTGCAGGAATATCGCCATAAGCACCTGCTTGACTATGCTATTTCCTGCCTGTTTGTAAATCTGAGTGGCGGAATTCACGGCCCTCGCTTTCTCGAAGTCTGAATCCTTGAACCCCATGAGACGGAAACATTCCTTTTCCGTCAATTTTCTGATTCGGTATTCCGTGCAGACATGAGCGTTTGCATAGCCGTGTGTTCCGGCTGATAATGTGGGTGAAAGCCCTTCGTCACTGACTACTGTTCCGCACTGGCTGCCCTCGTTGCTTATCTGCCCGACTTTTAGGATTGCCGCTTTCGGTAAGTCCTCTTTGATTAAGAAAGTCCCGCAGTGGGTTGATGATGTATTTCCGTGAGCTGTAAGAGTTCCGCAAACTTCGCCGTCTATTTTCTTCTTGTTGTAAGCGTCAACAACAAAGAGTTTTTTCTCCACTGTTTTCAGTCCGTTTCGCTCTCCCCTTAAAGTCGGAGCTATGCTCTTATAGACACGCTCCTTCCTGTCAGGATAGAAATCATCTATAACCACTGATTCCATATTACCCTCCAAAATAAGATTGTCTTTATGAACTGTCGTTAAAGCGTTTGTGCAACCGCTGCTGTTCAATTCAAGCGTCTGCTCGTTACTGTCACCACGACCTCTCATTGCGACAATATACTTATAAGAATTGTCCGGCAGATTTGCTGGAAGGCAAAGAGCGATGTCGCCCTTATAAACCCTGTCCTGTTGGTGGTACTGTCGGTCTCCCCATTTGCTATCTTTCAGTCCGCCCACGCACTTTGTCTCCTCGACTATCACTTTTGGCTGTATGCCCCCCCCCGCACAAGTCGGAATTGTCGGACACAATCCGTTTTTGTCATAAACACGATTCGCACTCTCGAAGGTATGGTCTATCGTGTTGTCCATCTGCCCTATAATCCTCACTTCCATTCAATCACTCCGTTTGTTCCGTAGTTGCTCAGTCCTTTCCAGTCTCTCGCCATAATCGTGCAAGCGACATCGGTGAACTCCGCCGACGGATCAAAATTCTTGCTCACCATACCTTTCAACAACACCGCTGATTGCCGATTGGATATTCTGAATTCCAGTGTCGTATCGGGCGAGAATTGCGCTTGCGACTTTGATTTCTCTTGGCTTCTTGACGCACAAATCAATGGTTCGCATAATTCTCTGTTCTCTGTTCTCTGTTCTCTGTTCTCTGTTCTCTGTTCTCTGTTCTCTGTTATCTGTTCTCTGTTATCAGAATTTTTTTTTTACTTTCCAGCGTTCCGTTCGCTATCAGTTCCTCTATGAGCTGCCTTGCTTTCGGGCTGTTGATGTAGTATTTCTCCGCCACGCTGTCTTCAAGGAAGTCCTTCATAACTTTCTCCAGCCTTATCGGCTTCGGGAACTCGAAATCCACGAAGTCATCCGCAAGCACGGACACCATGAAGCACCTCTCACGGTTCTGCGGAATCCCATAATCACGGGCGTTAAGGTCTTTTCGGAAATTCTGATAGCCTTTCTTCCTCAAAAACTCACACCACAAATCGAAGTCCGCCTTGTTCTGCTCGGCGTGTACCTGCGGCACATTCTCCATGAGAAGTATGTCTGGAAGCTGTTCTTTTGGAAGTTCGCCCAAAATCCGCTCGACTTCCCAAAGCAAGCCTGAATGAGTGCTGTGTCCTGCCTTCCAGTCCTCTTTTGACATTCCTTTCATCAACCCTGCTACTGAAAGGTCGGTGCATGGGAAGGAGTATGTAAGCAGATAGCAATACTTGTCTTTTTCTGCTATCTCCAAATCGGCGGCATGAACATCACAAATATCCGTAGGCTTGAAGTCCGTACCGTGGATTGCGTTGTAGCTCGCCACTGCGTATTTGTCGAACTCAATCACCTTGTAATGCTCAAAATCAGCCCCGATGTCACGCAATGCCATTGCCTGTGAGCCCACCCCGGCAAAAAGCTCGATGAGGCGGATCTTCTTTTCAATCCTCACTTTCGGAAAGTCAAATAAGTCCATTGGGATTACTCCTCACACTCGGTAAATTCACCGTTTTTAAGAGTATACCAAACATCAGCCTTGATTCTCTCTCCGTCAACGAACTCCGTTTTCACGCATTTTGGAAAATATTTAACGTCTTTCAATTCCCATTCTGCAAGCGTAATCCATGAGCCTTTTTTCGCTCTTACTTTGCAATTATACCCAGCACAGCAGATAACTGAATTTTCTCCTGTACTGTTTATTTGTGCGGAATTGCCCGAAGAGCCGATTCGTGCGGAATTGCCCGAAGAGCCGATTTGTGCGGAATCGCCCGAAGAGCCGATTCGTGCGGAATCGCCCGAAGAGCCGATTCGTGCGTAATTGCCCGAAGAGCCGATTTGTGCGGAATCGCCCGAAGAGCCGATTCGTGCGGAATCGCCCGAAGAGCCGATTCGTGCGTAATCG
>JAZSJM010000246.1:0-7144 GCA_045534325.1 Treponema sp.
TTATTTGACATAACCTATACTCCTGTTTTTTTAATGTAATATCTTAGCGAATATGAAGCTCATTTAACAAACGAGAAACATAAGTTCGCTGAATTCCTAATATTTTTCCTGCTTCCGTTTGATTCCATGATGTTTCATTTAGAATTTTTTTAACATAAGCAGTTTTAAATTTATTAATGGCAGTTTTTAACGTTCTGTCCCCATCATCTGGATTTGAAATATTCTGAGCAAAATCATCAAATGAAGAATTATGCACAGAAGTTTCCTCTTTTTTTGATGAAGAAGAAATACGTAAATCCTCAGCCTGAATTAGCGGAGGTTTTCCCAAAACACAGGCACGCTCTATGGAATTTTCCAATTCACGAACATTTCCAGGCCAATAATATTCAAGCAAAGTTTTTTCTGCAGACGATGAAAAACCGTCAAAATTTTTCTTAGTTTCTATACTAAACTTTGAAAGAAAAAATTTTGCAAGAGGTAAAATATCCTCTTTTCTCTCTCTCAATGGCGGAATATTAAGCGGCATAACATTTAATCTATAGAATAAATCACCTCTAAATAAACCATCATCAACCATTTTTTCCAAATCACGGTTTGTTGCCGCAACTACACGAACATCAACTGTTATAGATTCACTTGAACCGACCCGTTCAAAAGAATGATTTTGAAGTACTCTTAAAAGTTTTGCCTGAAGTTCTAAAGGAAGTTCGCCTATTTCATCAAGGAATATGGTTCCACCGTTAGCAGCCTCAAAACGACCTTTTCGATCAGAAACAGCATCAGTAAATGCCCCTTTAACATGACCAAACAATTCGCTTTCAAGCAGGGCTGATGATAGAGCCGCACAGTTTACACGGATAAAAGGTTTTTGATTTCTATTTGACCGGAGATGAATCTGTTCAGCAAATAATTCCTTACCAACACCACTCTCGCCGGAAATCAATATCGTTGTATTCGTTGAAGCAACCTGACTGATAACATGAAGTAAATCTTCAACAGAGGAACTTTTTCCCACAAATGAATGAAAATCACTTCCATTTGCAATATTACTTTGTAATACAGAAATCTTGTCCTGAGCAGAACGAAAGGCATCAGCATTAGAATAAGCAATACCTGCCTGATTAGAAAGGTGCTCAAGAATTTCTAAATCTTCTTTATCAAAATTTCTCGAATTAGTTTTATTGATTAATTCAATTACACCAATGCATTGACCTTTTACACGCATTGGGATGGCAATCATTGTTTTTGAAATATACCCAGTTTTATTTTGAACGGTATTAGAAAATCTCGGGTCGCTAGCTACATTATTAACAATTACATGTTTATTATTTGAAACAACCCACCCTGCAATTGAATTTTTTTCTACAAGAATATTTTTTGCTTCGGTACCTTTTGGACCTAAGGCAACAATAAAATGTAATGAATCATCCTCTTTATTTACAAGAAGTAAAGAGGATGATTCACATTCAACTAAACGCATAGCCGATTCAAGTATATAAACCAGCAATGCGTTTACATCAGAATAATTTGAGTTTATACGTCCATTAATTTCGACAAGTGTCTTTAATTTTTCAAAACTTAAATTATTTGAATCAGTCATCGAAATTAATTAGTTGTTTTTCTGGTCGTTAAGCATATCGCCCAATGTATAAGCACCACCAGCATTATCTGAAGAAGACATATACTGATTAATTTCTTTACGAGCCTGAGCCTTCTTAAATTCTTTTACAGAAAAACCAACTTTTTCCTTTTCAACATTAATGTCTACTACGTAAACGTTTACTTTATCACCAACATTGTACTTCTTTACAGCTTCCTCATAAGGAACATCCCTGTCATCACTTAAGTTAGCTTTATTTACAAGTCCTTCAATTCCTTCTGGTGCTTTAACAAATACACCAAAATCAGTGATAGAAGTAATTTCACCTTCTAATGTTGAACCTACTTCAAATTTATCAGCAAATGCCTTCCATGGATTATCAGTAAGCTGCTTTATACCAACAGAAATACGTCTCTGTTCAGGATTTACATCAAGAATTTTAACATCAATTTCCTGACCTACTGAAAGTTCGCTTCCAGGATGTTTAACTTTTTTTGTCCATGAAATATCTTCTGCACGAAGGAAACCATCAATACCTTCTTCAAGCTCAACAAATGCACCGGCATTTGTAACTTTAACAACTTTTCCATGAACCTTAGAGTTTACAGAATATTTATCAAGAATTGAATCCCAAGGATTTGGGGTTACCTGTTTTAATCCCAAAGAAACACGACCAGCCTGAATATCATAGCCTAAAACCATACATTTTACTTTGTCGCCAATCTTAACCATATCGGAAGCTTTGTTGATTTTTTTAGTCCAGCTGAATTCAGAAATATGAGCAAGACCTTCAATACCTTCTTCAAGTTCAATGAATGCACCAAAGTCTGTAAGTTTTGTTACAGTTCCTTCTACAACATCTTCAACATGATATTTATCCTCAAAGTGGATCCAAGGGTCTTCTGTAAAATGTTTTAGAGAAAGATTAATTCTCTTATCATCTGAACTTAAAGCAATAACTTTAAGTTCAATTTCCTGACCTTTCTTTACAAAATCTTTTGGACGAGTAACATGACCCCAACTCATATCATTAATATGAAGAAGTCCGTCAAAACCACCAAGATCAATAAATGCACCGAAACTTGTAAATGACTTTACTGTACCTTTTACAGTATCTCCAACCTGAGTATTTGCAAAGAATTCGTCACGAGCCTTATTCATAGACTCTTCAAGATATTTTCTTCTGTTTACAACAACATTTGCTTTATTATCAGAATATAATCTTTCAATATAGAATTTTGAAACAGTTCCAATTAACTTTTTAGGATCATCAACTTTAGAACTATCAGACTGACTTATAGGAAGGAATGCGTGGATATCGCCACCAAGATTTACATCAAAACCGCCTTTTACTTCCTTTTCGATTTTTCCTTCTACTGGAGTTTTATCATCAGCAGACTTACGAAGATCTTTCCAAAGTTGCTTTGACTGAGCCTTTGTGAAAGATACTTCTGGACCACCACGTCCAAAAAGTCTTACAAGCTGCACGCTTAAAACATCACCAACTGAAGGCAATTTTCCAGCAAATTCATCAACAGGAATTTTTCCTTCTGATTTAGCACCTTCAATATTGATAAATACAAGTTCATCTGTAACTTCAATTACAGTTCCATCTACAAGCTGACCATCTTCAAGAGTCTTAATCCCCTTGAGTGATTCCTCAAATTGTGTTTTGAAAGAATCATTTAATTCTTCCTTTTCCACTTCCATCTGTTCCATATAAAACCCTTTTATTTTTTAATTTTGTTTAATATTATTTCACAAACCTGTTCAATCGTCAAGGTTGAAGTATCGATATAAAAGGCGTCATCTGCCCGTTTTAATGCACCTTCAGCCTTATTTTTGTCAATTTCATCGCGCTTAATAATTGCCTGCTTTACTTCTTCCAGAGTCATGTTTGATACACCCTGATCAAATCTTCTCTGTGCCTGAACATCTATGGAAGCATCAAGATAAAACTTATAATCTGCAAAAGGAAATACAACAGTTGTCATATCTCTACCCTCGCAAATAATATCAAGGGATTTTGTAATTTCCTGCATTCTCTCATTAACAAGATGCCGGATTTCTACTATCGAAGAAACCTGAGCAACACGAGCACTTACTGCATCATCATGAAGACGGTCTTCAACATCTTCTCCATTTAGTATTAATCTTGAGTTTTTATATTCAAGTTTTTGTTTTTTACAAAAATCAATCACAGAATCTTTATCCGACAATTCAAAAGACGTCATATTTAACGCCAGGGTCAGGGCTCTGTAAAAACTTCCGCTGTTCAAATATGTGATATTAAGTTTTTTTGCAATCAGCGATGCAATTGTTGATTTTCCTGTCCCGGCAGGACCATCCATAGCAATAATCATTTTTATCGTTTCTCCTTTACTGCGTAAAATCAATTTTTACAAATTTCCAAAAGGGATTTAACTTCCTGATCTGTCAATTCTCTAAATTCACCTTCGCGTATTTTTCCTAGGGTAATATTGCCGATTCTTACTCTCTGCAAACTTCTTATCGCAGCTCCTGCATCAGAAAAAACCTTTCTGATTTCACGGTTTTTACCCTCAACAAGAACAACTTTCATTTTATGAGTATTGATAACTTTTGTTTCTTTTGCTTTATAAAAAACTCCATCAACCCTGATTCCTTTCTGGAACTTTTCATCAAGACCATCTGGCAAGGGATAGCTGGTTTCAACAAGATATTCTTTTTCAATTTCACTTGATGGATGACTAAGTTTAGCGGCAAAATCCCCGTCATTTGTAAAAATAATTGCACCACGACTGAACATATCGAGACGCCCCACATTATAAAGCCGCTCAGAGTATTTTTCTTTAAGAAGTTCTACAGCAACAGGACGACCTTTTTCATCACTTGATGAACAGACATAGCCAGCAGGTTTATTAAGAAGAATATAAACTTTTTTTAATTCAAGATATATTTTTTTTCCATCCACACAAACTTCGTCGTGGTCAGAAACTTTCGTTCCCAGCTCTTTTATACAAACGCCATTTACGGTTACGCGCCCTTCAAGAATAATCTGTTCGCTTGCTCTTCGACTTGCAACTCCGCAATGTGCTAAAAAAGTTTGAAGACGAATCAAATTATTATCTTGCAAGTTCAAACCTCTCTGATTCATTTTCATCTAACTGAGGAAGTTCTGCGATAGAGTTAAGGCCAAAGAATTTCAAAAATTCCTTAGTTGTTCCAAATTGACATGGACGACCAGGAGCATCTTTTCTGCCAACTTCCTTAACCAGTTGTCTTTCCTGCAACATACGAATCATATTATCTGGCGGAACACCACGAATTGCTTCAATTTCTGCACGGGTAATAGGCTGTTTATATGCGATTATCGATAAAACTTCCATTGCAGAACGACTCAAGCGTCCCATATTTTTATTTCCGTAGCGTTCTTTTAAAACTTCCCAAAATTCTTTTTTTGGAGTTAAAGTCCAGCCACCTGTAATTAAAGATAATTCAACCCCTGAATTTTCAGAAGAATATTTTTCCTTTAATCCGTCAATACACTGCTCAACAACATCTTCAGATAATTCTGTAATCTTAACGATAGATTCGACATTTAAAGGTTCACTGTCTAAAAAAAGCACGGCTTCTACCAAAGCCATTTCCTTATCTAAATTTATTTCCATATCCTGTATTATTACGTATTTTTAAATAATTTTTAACTACTTTTTTCTAAATTTATGCAGCATTATTTCTGCAAATTTTAATATCACCGAACATTCTATTCTGCATAATAGTTGCCATCTTAAATTTTACAGCTTCAAGCAATGCCATAAAAGCGCAGATGATATCAAGAACATTACCTTTACGGACTATCAAGTCAGTAAACATGCATTCATCTTTCTTTTCAAGCAACTCATTCATTAGAGTGATTTTTTCGTTAACTGAAACCTCTTCAAACATATCAATTATTTTTGCATCAGAATATTGTGAAATCAAATTTTGAAAGATTTTCTGCATCTGCTGCAACAAATCCCAAGTATCCACCTGCTCCCACATGTTTTCATCTTCAAAAGGAAGCATACGTTGAATCTTTTTTCGTTCAAAATTCCACTCACTTTCATCTTCTCTTTCTTCCATAAGATTTGAAAGCTTCTTAAATTTCTGATATTCAATTAATTTCTCAACTAACTCTTCTCGCGGATCATCAAAATCAAGATCATCATCAACTTTTACTTCCACAGGGAGCATCATCCTGCTTTTTATATACACAAGTCTGGCGGCCATATTGTAAAACTCAGATAAATCACCAAGTTCAACCTGAGAAGCATAATCCAAATACTCAAGAAACTGCTCTGTTATTTCGGCAATTGGGATATCATAAATATTAATCTTATTATCCCGAATCAAAGCCCATAGTAAATCAAGAGGCCCTTCAAATTCACCAACCGTATATTTATGAATTATTTTATTCGTATTTTCATCTGAAACTAAAATTTCATTTTCAGAAATCTGTTTTTGGTCCATACGTTTACCCCAACACTTTTATGACAAAAATTCTTGAGCAGACATAATCAATTCTACCCCAGATGAATCTGCTTTTTTTGCGTATAAAAGATACTCATCCTTATTTATAAAATCGGCAGAATCTTTCAATAACTCAAGCATAGGAATCAAAACAAATGGGCGTTCATTAATTCTCGGATGAGGAATTTGTAAATCTTTCGTATTTATTATCTGATTTCCGAAAAACTCTATATCAATATCAAGGGAGCGAGGACCGTTTCGAATTTCATTATCACGATTCCGACCAAATTGAGCTTCTATACCGTGTATATCATCTAAAAGTTGGAAAGGAGAGTGATTTTTATCAATTTTTCCTCTTACCACCATGTTATAAAAATCATTCTGGTCTTTCACATACATTGGTTTTGTACGGTAAACTGAGGAAACGCAAAATTCTGAGAGCAGGGATTTTAAGCACATACAGGCACTTTTGAGAATACTGATACTATCAATCCCCTGCCATGTTCTGTTTGACCCCACCCCCAAAATCACGTCAATCATTTTCTAGAATAAAGCATCCTTTGCAGAAGGTGTTACCTCAACAGAGGAATCTGGTTCAATTTTAGCTTTTGAAACTTTATCAGATGCTTTTACGCCTTTAGCCTGCTCAGGAAACACAGGTACACCTTCTTTATTTTTTAACACCTGACCAGGAAAAACTTCAGCTCTGATCTGGGTCTCAATTTGCTTTGCAAAATCAGCATTATTTTCAAGAAAAGCAATTGCATTTTCTTTTCCCTGACCAACTTTCTCTTCTCCTCGAGTATACCAGGCACCACGTTTATCAATTATGCCGTGTTTTACAGCAGAATCAAGGAGGGAGGCAGTGGCTGAAATGCCTTTACCGAAATAAATATCAAGCTCAACTTTTCTGAACGGCGGTGCAACTTTATTTTTTACAACTTTTACTCTTACTCTATTTCCTACAGCATCTTCTTCACCTTTACCATCAATTGATTCAATACGACGAATTTCAAGACGAACAGATGAATAAAACTTCAGTGCATTACCACC
>JAZSJM010000054.1:0-3816 GCA_045534325.1 Treponema sp.
ATCCGACTTAGAAAAGTTTTTATTTCATCCTTAAAAATTGAATAACATTCAGGACAACCTGTCATCTGATTTTTTTTAATATAAGACAGTTTTGTACCACAGACCGGGCATGCTTTATTTTCATTATCAAGTTTTTGTGAAATATCTGACAATTCTTTAAAAATAGATGTGATAGATTTTGGATCTTGTGTGATACCAAGTTTTGCAGCACACTCTGCACATAGATTCAACTTTTTCTTAGCAACAGGCCCTGACATTTCAATAAATATAAAGGCCTCTTTTTTATTACAAAAATCACAAAGCATATTATCACCCATCAATTATTATAACTCAAATTAGCTTATATTCAAAAACATATATCAAAGTTTTCTTAAAGTTTCGATTGGTTTTTCTTTACCGGCTTTTATAGCTGGAATCACGCTTGCAAAAAGCGAAAGAACAAGAGTTCCACAGCCAATAATAATCAACTGATTGACAGGTATTTCCAGCGGAATTTTTTGAAGATAAAACGCAGGATCCAATAAATGAAAATGCTCTGGAGCAGCTGAATTACCGACGCAAAGCATATATATAAATTTTTGAACAAAAGAAACGAAATTTTCTATTTGAGTTAATATAAAATCAAAATTAACAGAGCATAAAAGACCAAGAGGGAATCCTATAAATACTCCTAAAGCACCCGTTATTAATCCTGTAATTAAAAAAGATATACTAATTCCAGATGAGGTTGCCCCCAGACTCTTTAGTATGGCAATCTCCCTACGTCTTTCCATAACAAGCATTACCAGTGCACTTGAAATATTTACACTTGCAACAAGAACAATTAATAACATTATAAACAAAAGCATAATCTGTGTAGAGGTAAAATTTTCGTATTGAGAAGTATTTAACTCATTCCATTTATAAATTCTGGTAAATTCAGGAACAGATTTTTCTAATTTTGAAAGGGTCAAATCTAGGTGATATGAAAAAGGATCCTCAACTTCCATCCCGACAATCAGTTGACTTGTCGACAATGGTAAAATTGAATAACCGGTTTTAAGCGGAATAAACACCCATAAAGCGTCAAGCTCTTGATATCCACTGGACACAACCGCAGAAACCTTAAAACTTGTTACCTTTGGTATTAATTTATTTTTTAAGGACTTTCTTGCAGTAATCAGCCTGATTTCATCTCCTGCATGAATATTCAGGATTTCCGAGAGTTTTTTACCAATTACAGCATTCTTTCCTTCATGTAAAACAATCTCTTTTGCAGATGTTAAATTTTCAGTACTTTCAATAACTTCAAAAAGTGAAGAAAAAGATTTATTTTTGGAAAAAATATCATTATCCACAGCCCTTATATTTGCTCCTGTACGAGAATTTTTTGAAGAAGCAAGGGCTACAGAATTAATTTCAGGATACACATTTAAAATTCCTTCCGTATTTAAAAAGGACTGGGCACAATTTACAAAGGCCTCATAAGAACTGCTTTCCTCTATATCCGGATGAATAAAAGCACAAAGATGAGATGAAGAAAGTCCTATCATTCTTAAAGTCATTCCTTTAACCATACCATTTGAAACAGTTAAAATCATAACCAAAGGAATAAGACTTATTGCTATACAGAGAAAAGCCCCGATTAAACTCCGCCTTGCATTAGATTTTTTTCCAGTACGAGGAAATAACATCCTAAAAGAATACAAAACGGAAGCACTAATTTTCATTTAATGAACCATCCTTTATTGAATAAATTGAACTTCCTTTTTCTGCGAGTTTCATATCATGGGTTACTAAAATAAGTGTTTTATTGTATTTATCAGCCATTGAAAAAAGTAAGTCACCGATTAACTGAGCATTTGCTGGATCAAGATTACCAGTCGGTTCATCTGCAAGAATTAATTCAGGATCATTTATAAGTGCACGGGCAACACTAACCCTCTGTCGTTCTCCTCCTGATAATTGAGAAGGAAGATGATTAATTCTGTGCTCAAGCCCAACATCTTTTAAAAGTTGAAGTGCACGGTTTTGAGCTTCTTTTTTATTCATGCCTGCCATAAAAGCCGGTAAAAATACATTTTCCAGAGCAGTAAAATCCTTTAATAAATAATGAAATTGAAAAATCAACCCAAGATATTTAGATCTATATTCTGAAAGTTCATTTTCACTCATTCTGGTAATTTCATATGGACCGACAGTTACAGTACCAAAAGTTGCTTTATCAAGTCCGCCCACAATATTTAAAAATGTACTTTTTCCACTTCCACTTTGTCCGACGATTACAACTTTTGAGCCTTCATAAATATCTATATCAAGATTTTTAAGGATTGTTAATTTTTCTATTTCAGTTTCATAGGTTTTTTCAAGATTTTTAATTGAAACTATAAGATTATTCATCACGCATTACCTCTGCTACCGTAAGTTTTAACACATTCTTACTTGCAATCCAACTTGCAAAAAGAGAAGAAAAAATACCAAAAATAGTAATGAAAAAGACTTCATTAACAAAAATTCTTGGGGGAATATTTGCATAAACCAGGTACATAGAATTTTCATTTAAATAAACTACTCCCGACGGAGAAAGTAAAGATAAAACAAAATACTGTATATAGTATACAATTTTAGACATAATAATAAAAATTCTGGACATATTAATGCTTAAAAGAAGGCCTATTAATAGTCCTGGAATTGCACCTTTTAACCCGATCAATAATCCCTGCAATATAAAGATTAACTGTATGTTTTCTTTTTTGCTTCCAAATGCACTTAAAATGGAAATTTCTTCCTTTCTTTCAAAAACCATTCTTCTCATTCCGTTAAAAATATTAATTGCAACAACGATAAAAATTATTAAAACAAGAAGAAATAATAGATTTTTTTCAATTTTTAATGTACCAAAGAAAGAACGATTATATGATTTCCATGATTCAATATTTAATTCAGGAAAAGTAGTTTTTAATTGTGAAATTACTTTTGAATCATCATCAGTTTTATAAAGCTTAATGGCTGCCATTAATGCCGCATCTTTTCCGAAATATTTAACCCCATCTTCTAACCGTATAAAAGCATAAGAAGCGTTGATATCTGCATAACCACATCTAAAAAGACCATTTACGTTAAATACCCTGTCATTTGATAAAAGACTTACGTCGTTTCCGCCAGAAAGCGCAAACAAATTGACAGATCCCCCAAGCCTTGAACTCACCCGCCTTGACAATTCTGTCCCTAAAATTATTGAATTTTCATCATTTAAATCAAAAGTTCCTGCCCATATTTTTGCTTCTTTTTTAAAGCCAGAATCAATGTCAAAAATTTCTGAAGGAACAGCACGAATTATGGCAGGACTTTGCTGTCCGTTTTTTCCAACCATAAGGCTTTGGGCCTCTAAAAATGGATAAGAAGTTTTTATTTCCGGTATGGAATTACAATAAGCTAAAAAACTGTTAATTGAAGCAGAATTTAATCCACTTACCCTGATATGATATGAACTAATTTCCATTATAGAATCTTTAAAACTCATCTGAAAACCATTCATAACGGATATAACAGTTATTAAAGTCATTACACCAAAGCAAATACCAAGGGAAGCAAGAAATGAATTGATTCTTGATCTTCCGGTTCTATCAACAAGATTAAACCGTTTTGAAACAAATAATATCCATTTTATCGAATTAAAAAAATCTTTAATCTTTTTCAAATTCTCTTCTCCTGATTTCTTTGTCATTTAAAAGTATTACCTCAAGTATTTTTATCCCGTCAGAATATTCACTTTTAACGCAAAAATCATCATCAAAAAATAAATACTGAAGATAATCATCTGTATCTGTATAAATT
>JAZSJM010000008.1:0-1796 GCA_045534325.1 Treponema sp.
TAATATTTTTGATGAAAAAAACTGGAAGAGAATGGAATAAGTGAAATGGATAAGGGCAATAAAATAAATTTATTCAGTTGTTTTTCAAAGAGACGGGCATGAACATATATCTTTAGTTTTTTGATAAAATGGTTTAAAATATTTTGTATGTCAATTGAAAATATAAAAAAAATCCTTACTTCTGATAATACGATTCACTCTTTTTGTCCTTACCGCGTTTGTCCTTTGGGTGCTCACGTTGATCATCAGCATGGTCTTGTAACAGGATTTGCTCTGAATGAAGGAAGCAGTTTTAATTATATACCTAGTGAAAACGGGGAAATTGAAATTTATTCTGACAATTTTGAAGGGTCTGCCATCGGAAATATCAATGAAAGTTATGAACGTGCTTTTACCTGGGCGGATTTTGTATTTGGCTGTGTTTATGTGTTAAAAAAATCATACATCTTAACAAAAGGTGTTAAAGGAATCATTTCAGGAAGCCTTTTGGGAGGTGGACTTTCTTCTTCTGCAAGTGTAATTTTGACTTATTTAAAAGCTCTTTCAAAAGTTAATTCAATTACATTAAGTAACCCTGAGCTTATAAATCTTGCAATTACTGTTGAGCGAGATTATATCGGAGTAAATGTAGGCAAACTGGATCAAAGTTGCGAAGTTTATTGCAAAAAAAATCATCTGTTTTTTCTGGACACCTTAAATGACTCTCAAAAACTTTATCCCCGTCCTGTTTCTATGCCTGAATTTGAAATTGCAATTGTTTTTTCTGGAATGGAAAGAAAACTGGCAGGAAGTAAATATAATATGCGTGTAGATGAATGCAAGGCTGCTTCATATGCTTTAAAAGATTTTGCTCATATGGAATATGGAAAGTTTAGTGATTCCTATTTGCGTGATATTCCTTCAGGAATTTGGAACCAGTATAAAGATAAACTTCCTCGTACATGGAAAAAAAGGGCTGAACATTTTTTTGAAGAAAATGAGCGTGTAAAAAAAGGTGTAAAAGCATGGCAGAAAGGTGATTTAATTGAATTTGGAAAATTAATGTTTGAAAGTGGAGACAGTTCAATTGCTAAATATGAAACAGGCTCCGAAGAATTAAAAGCTCTTCACGAAATTATGAAAAAAACACCGGGAATTTATGGTGGAAGATTCAGCGGAGCAGGTTTTAATGGCTGTGCAATGGCAATTGTTGATCCTGCAAAAAAAGACGAAATTCAAAACTTTATAAAAAAAGAATATTTAAAACAGTTTCCAGACCTTGAAACTCAGTTTAAAATCTGTTTTTGTAAAACAGCAGATGGTATAGACAATTGATTTAAGGAAAAAACAGAATGAAATCTATAATTTTAGCAGCGGGATATGCAACACGATTGTATCCTTTAACTCAAAATTTTCCTAAACCTCTTTTAAAAATCGGTTCATCTTCTATTTTGGATCGTCTGATTGATGATATAGATAAATTTGATGAAATAAATGAACATATAATTATTTCAAATCATAAATTCATTGAACATTTCAATAACTGGAAAAACACCAGAAACTTCTTAAAAAAAGTTACAGTAATTGATGACGGTTCAACTGATAATGAAAACAGGCTTGGGGCTGTAAAAGATATATATTTCGCGCTAGAAAAATGTAAGGTTGATGAAGAAATACTTGTACTTGCAGGAGACAATCTCCTTGATTTTTCTTTAAAAAAATTTGTTGAGTATCAAAAAATTAAAAAGACTGCCTGCATTATGAGACACTTAGAAACAGAAAAAACAAAACTTCAAAAGACAGGTGTCGCAGTAATA
>JAZSJM010000209.1:0-2276 GCA_045534325.1 Treponema sp.
GAAAAATAAACAGTGATTCTTACAAAAGGGGCGTCTGCCCCTCGCTCCAGCCTCTTCACTCGACAAGCCTCGCTCCGGTGTCTTTCGCTACCCCCTCTAGCGGGCTCAAATGCCGCCCGCAACGCCTGCTTTCTTTTTCCAATCATACAGGCCCCCTGTTTTTTACAAGATTAAAAGTAAGATTTATCAAAAGGATAAAGGCAAAGAGAACCACGCCTGTTGCAATCAGGGCTTCCCTGTGCAAATCTGCGGCATAGCCCATTTCAATTACGATATTTGCCGTAAGAGTCCGCACTCCCTTCAAAATTGAATCTGGAAGGCGGACTTGGTTTCCCGCGACCATAATCACCGCCATGGTTTCTCCAATTGCCCGTCCGATTCCCAAAATGACACCTGCCATAATCCCGCTTTTTGCGGCAGGAACTACAATGGAAAATACGCTCCGTTCATGACTTGCCCCCAAAGCCCTTGCACCCTCATAATAGTTTTGTGGAACAGCATTCAGAGAACTTTCTGAAACGCTTACGATTGTAGGCAGAATCATCATGGCAAGCAAAAGAGATGCTGACAAAATTGAAGAGCCGTTTCCGCCAAAAAGGTCGCGCACAAAAGGCACGATAATCATCAGCGCAAAAAATCCGTAGACGACGCTGGGAATTCCTGCCAAAAGATTTATGGCCGATTTTAATATTTTATGCAGCCATGCAGGACAAAACTTTGAGAGAAAAACGGAAGTCATAAGTCCTACCGGAAGCCCGATTATCAGTGCCCCTGCGGTAACATAAAGGCTTCCCACAATCATCGGGAAAATGCCGTAAAGATTGTTTGCGGGCTTCCATTTTGTGCCTAAGAGAAAGTCTGCAAAACCGATTTTATGTATTGCAGGCAGTCCATTGGCAAACAGGAAAAGACAGATAAGAAGGACGGAGAAAATGCTGAATATTGAGCAGAGAAGAAAAAGATATTTGAAAAGATTCTCTTTTACTTTCATAAGAACTCCAGAGGGGCTGTCCAATAAGTATGAGTCATTGCCGTGCTTGACACGGCAATCTCTTGTATTGCAATTAAATGGATTTTCGGGTCAAGCCCGAAAATGACACTTTTTGAACTTATTGGTCATCCCCCGTTCAGTTTAGTTTACTTCATTCCATTTTGTGATTTTTCCGGTGAAAATCGCCTCAACATTTTCTTTCGTAAGATTTTCCAGAGGATTTGCTTTGTTTACGATAACTGCAATTCCGTCAATTGCAATTGTGATTTCCTTTACGCCTTTTGCCTTTTCCGAATCCTTTAAGTCACGGCTTGCCATTCCAATATCACAGTTTCCGGCTATGGCATTGGAAACGCCCGTGCTTGAATCGCTTGTCTGAAGCTCAATTTTTGCATTTGGATTAACAGAGCCGTATGCTTCGATGAGTTTTTCCATAAGCGGAGAAACTGAAGAAGAGCCTGAAACTACGACTTTTCCGGCAGGCTGGCTTGATTTATAGTCTTTTGAAGGAACTGGAATGTACTTGTTCTTTTCAACGATTTTCTGGCCTTCAGCGCTGAAAACATAGCCCAAAAAGTCCTGGGCAACTTCTGAAAGATTGTCTTTTACAGCAACATTGAAGGACCTGCTGATTTTGTACGCTCCGCTGTTGATGTTCGCCACGCTCGGAACGGCACCTTCGATTTTTACGGCTTTAACGCTTTCATTGAGGGAGCCAAGACTTACATAGCCAACTGCATACTGAGAGCCTGCAACCCCTGCAATCATAACGGCCGTTGAGTTAGTGATGACAGCTTCATCCGTGGTAAAGTCGATTTTCTTTCCGTCCGCACCTTTTTTCTCAATTCCGAAAAGCTCAATAAAAGCACCGCGAGTTCCAGAGCCGTCTTCGCGGCTGATAACCGAAATCGTGCTGCTGCTCTTGAACTTCCGGTCGGCAGAACAGGATACTGCGCTGCAAATCATAAGGGACAGTGCAACAAATCTTAATAATTTCATAAAAACTCCTTCGAGATTTCTCATCTCTAAACATAAGATGATTGAAATCTATCAGAAGCCGGTTAAATTCTTATTTTGAAATCGTTAAGTTTCTGTAAAATTTCGCGGATTTCATTTTATCCTGTACCCAATCCCGCGGATTGTTTCGATGATGTTCTCATCGTTCAGTTTTTTTCTGAGATAGCGAATATGGACATCGACAGTTCTTGTTTCTACATCCATGACCGTCCTCCAGATTCTTGAAAGCAGCTGCTCTCGCGTGATGATGTTTCCTTTGTTTTCCAAA
>JAZSJM010000271.1:0-2034 GCA_045534325.1 Treponema sp.
AGAGTTTCACCCCGAGTTACAACTGCTTGACGAGCTGCCTTTGTTTCTGGATAAAGAGAAAGTTCTTGCCAAGCTTCCCAGAATTTGTCCATATTTGTGCCAACAGAAACCTCTGCAGGTTCGTTGTAAACACCTTCTAACATAGAATAATATTGGCTACGAACTTCCCAGTAGGATTCTGAGCTAGATTGGGCAACGATGCGTTTTTCCAAAAGTTCATCTCTTACACGAGTAATGCTTTCTGCACTAATACCTTGACCAATTTGTCCTGCTGTTTCTGCACGAGACAAGTCTGGGCGATAAAGTGGGTCAAATTGTTTTAGATTAACACGTTGACGTGAATATCCTTCTGTATCAGCGTTTGAAATATTGTGTCCTGCAGTGCTAATAGCTGTACTTTGAGCCATTAAACTGCGTTTTCCCATTTCTATTCCTGCAAATGCACTAGCCATAATCTTTTCTCCTAGAATTAGCCTAAAGTATTTACCAACATTGAATCTGGGGAAGTTCTAACCAAATTTCCCTTTCTTGAATAAAGAGTATTTCTTCCTGTTGGAACCACTGTATCAAAAATTCCTTGTAAAAAGTTTTTTGTAATTGCAATATAAGTATTTAAGGAATCATTTTCGATTTTTGAAAAAATTAATTTTCTTTTAACTTCTTTTAATAAAGGTTCTTCTTTGGAAATCTTATTAGCAGTTTCTTCCCCCATTTCTAGAGTAGCTTTTTCTGTTAACTTATTTCTTTCATCTTCTAGAATCATAAAATCATTTGCTTTATCTTCTAAAGATTTCATTTCATTTTCTAGACTCATCCAGTCTCGCTTTGTAACAAATAGTCTAACTTCCTTTTGAGAAGCAATAATTGAATTTAACACTGTTTCTTCTTTAGTAAGATGATTTTTTAATTCTGTTGCAAAATCCATATAAAATTCCTTTAAGATGATTTTTAGAATACACCTTATATCTAATATCGGAATTTGATTTTTTGAGTTTAGAGATTTAAAAACATTTTTTACGATTTTTTAGACTTTATAGGAAGAAAAAAAACGCTAAACTCAGTTTTTTAAAATCCGACAATAAAAAAGTATTCTGAAATTTATGAGTATTTTTCAAAAATAACTTAATTATGGAGGTAAATATGGGATACTACTCACTAAAAGGTCACGGAACTTCAAACGATTATATGATGATTGTTAGAGAAATGGATGAAGGTTTTGTTATTCGCATTGTGCGTGATTTAGACGGATACGAAGATGTTACAACAGATTATATGAGCAAAACTCTTTTTGATAGCTGCATTAGAACAGGATATTTAACAGAAATCGCTGCTGCGGAAAAACTTGTAGCAAACGCATAAGGTTTAATCGGGCGTTAGAGCCCGATCTTTTTTTTAATGTGTATGTAAAAACTCGAGACAATGTTTACGGCATGGAACTGCAAAACAACAATATCCAAACATTTGAGAAACAGTGTCGATATTAACAGTTCTATAATAAGCCTTTATCTCTTTATATTAATTTGTACATTGCAAATTAAATCCAACATTTTAGAACTAAAATGCTCCATCGCCTTTGAGGTCCGCTTTGGGCGGACCGGCGATTACGCAATTTTAGTTCTTAGCCCTTAGGGCTTTTTTAAATTTTATTTAGAACTGGCACGCACAACACGAAAGCCATTGAGGTCGTGGCGGAAGTCAGGGCCGCGGCCACTACGGCAAGAAACAGACGCGTCGACATTGAAGTCGTTCCAACTACCACCGCGGCTGACGCGGAAAGACCCAGCCGAAGCACCGGTTGGGTTGTTGCCACCTTCTGTATTTTCATCATACTCACTTGTAGACCAGTTCCAGCACCATTCCCATACATTTCCACTCATGTCATACAAGCCAAAGGCATTTGCCTTCTTTGTTCCTACTTCATGTGTTGTGATATTTGAATTCTTCGTATACCATGCATATTCGCCTAATTTATTTACATCACTTGTTCCACTGTATGTTAAACTTTCTACTGTATTGTCTCCGGCACGGGCAGCA
>JAZSJM010000194.1:0-25142 GCA_045534325.1 Treponema sp.
ATCTGGTTAAATTTTGTTTGATTGACAAATCATAACCTTTATAAGAAAATTATTTTGTGTATTTATTTAAGAAAGTTATCCTGTTAACAATACTTTTTTTAACTTTTTTTTCCTGCTCTCTTAATTACGGAACTGAACAGAATCCTGAAAGTTCGGTTCCTGAATTTACTTTTACTCAAGTCGCTTATATACGCTACGAAGATAACAAAATGTCCATGGATCTTACAGCAGAAAAACTTGAGCAATATAAAAACGACGGCTCTTCTTTTGCAAAAAATGCTTATTTTAAAACCTACGACAAGGACGGAATACTAGACACAGACGGTTTTTGCGGACTGCTGAGCGTAAATTCAAAAAATGAAATATATTCACTTTTTGATGGAATTTCAATAAAAATCTACAGTCAGGAACTTTCCATTACCGCAGACTCCCTTAGGTTTAATGCTAAAACAGAACAGCTGACATCAGGAATCGATGAAACAGTAACAATTTCTAAAAAAGATACATCAGTAAATGGAACTGGATTTTCTGCCAGCGGTGTAAGCCGTCAATACAGTTTTTCGAACAAAATAGAAGGAACAGTTATAGAAAAAGACAGAGAGAACGTAGAAAACGAAGAAGAGGAAAAAGATGAATATCATACTGAATCACAAAATGAATAAGTACTCTTTTTTCCTGCTCTTTTTAATCTCTTCATTTTCAGCCACAGCAGAGGACATTCATTTTTCAGCAGATTCAATGAAAGGTACAGCCGGCAGTAAAACTGATTCCACTGTATTATCAGGAGATGCCTCGGTTTCTACATCAACAATGGAAATTAAGGCTGATTCAATTGAATTGTCAGGAGAAGACTTCAGATATATAACTGCTGAAGGAAACGTTGAAGGCTCTCTAACAGAAAGTCAAATGGACTTTACCTGTGGAAAAATTTTTTATGACAGAAAAACAGAAATCGCACGTTTAGAAGACTCTGTTCATCTAGTGGATAAAGCTAACGATGTTACAGCTGATGCCCAATATATTGAATACAATCAAAAAAAAGAATTTGCAATAATGCAGATTGAAATAACACTAAAACAAAAAAATAATACCTGCACCTCTGCCTTTGCCATTTACAAAAAAAGTGAACAAATCCTGGAAATGAGCGGAAACCCAAAAATTGTTCAGGGGGAAGATTCTTTTAGAGCTCAGGAAATTACACTCAATCTTGAAAGTCAGGAAATTACACTTGACGGTCGCGTCCGCGGAACTGTAACAGATACAAAAAAACAGGAACAAACAGATCAAAATGAGCAAAATACGGCAGAATCTCCTGCTCCAGAAAATAACAATATCGGAGAAATAGATTCTTCTGAAAATAACTCACCACCAGCTGATGATAATTTACCTCAGGAGATTAAGGAGAGATAACTGTGAATGATTCAAACATACATACGCTAAAAGTAAATTCCCTCTACAAATCTTTTGGAAAGAAAAAAGTTGTGCAAGGTGTAGATTTTCAAATGCAGACTGGAGAAGTTCTGGGACTTTTAGGTCCGAATGGGGCTGGCAAAACAACTTCATTTTATATGATTGTCGGATTTTACAAACCAACTGCTGGTGAAATTTTTTTAGACGATGAGCGTATTACAGAACTTCCGATGTATAAAAGAGCAAGACTAGGAATTTCTTATCTACCACAAGAGCCTTCAGTTTTTAGAAAACTGACAGTAGAAGAGAATATATGGTCCATTCTTGAAACACGTATAGACCTTACCCATGAAGAAAAGAAAAATCGTCTGGAAGAACTTATCGAGGAATTTTCAATTGGACGAATTAGAAAACAACAGGCTTTCACCCTTTCTGGGGGTGAACGACGTCGTACAGAAATTGCCCGCTCTCTTGCTATTGAACCTAAATTCCTACTTTTAGACGAGCCATTTGCAGGAATTGATCCCATCGCAGTTGCAGACATAAAATCTATGATTAAACTTCTTGCAAAGAGAGGAATCGGTATATTAATAACTGACCACAATGTTCGCGATACTCTGGAAATAACTGATCGGGCAATCATTATATCTACAGGTCAGATTTTAATTCAGGGAAATCAGCAGGATATTATCGACAGTCCTGTTGCACGGGAAATATATCTAGGAGAAAATTTCCATATGTAGGAAATACTAAAGTTTTCGACTTTCTGTCTTATTTCTTCACCCCATCCTTGCGGTGCTTTATTTTTATCATTTACAAAAAAAATGAGCGCCACTGCGCTCATTTTTTTTAGCGTGCATATTCAACAATTCTTGTTTCCCGAATCATTGTCAGCTTGATTCTTCCAGGATACTTAAGATCGGTTTCAATCTGTTTAGCAATTTTTTGAGCTAAATCTTTTACTTCACCATCTGGAATTTTTTCATTATTTACAAGAATACGAAGTTCACGTCCAGCCTGAATTGCATAAGCCTTTTCAACACCTGTAAACTTCTCTGCAATTTCTTCGAGGTTTTCAAGTCGCTTAACATAATTATCTGCTGTTTCTTTTCTTGCTCCAGGACGGGCAGCAGAAATAGCATCAGCAATCTGAACAATTACGGCTTCAATTGTCTGAGGTTCACAATCCTGATGATGAGCAGCAATGGCATTAATTACGCGTGAATCCTCACCCATTTTTCTTGCCATTTCAGCACCAACTTCTGCGTGGTTCTTGTCGCTGTCATTTTCAGCTCCCTTACCGATATCATGTAAAAGGGCAGCACGCTTTGCTAAATCACGGTTTGCACCAATTTCACCAGCAATAAGAGCAGCAATTTCAGCTACTTCTTTAGAATGTGTAAGGACATTCTGCCCATAACTTGTGCGGAAATACAATCTTCCTAAAGCACGAACACCGTCCTGACTTATATTATGAATTCCAAGTTCAAAAAGAACTTTTTCACCTTCTTCATAAATTCTCTGCTGAATTTCTCTTGTAACTTTCTGTACGATTTCCTCAATGCGTGCAGGATGAATACGACCGTCAGTAACAAGACGTTCAAGAGACTGCTTGGCAATTTCTTTACGTACAGGATCAAAACAGCTTATTACAACTGCTTCCGGCGTATCATCAATTATGATATCAACACCTGTAAGAGTTTCAAGCGCACGGATATTTCTACCTTCACGACCAATTATGCGACCTTTCATCTCATCACTTGGTAAAGAAACAGTAGCAACAGTAATATCACTTGTTACTTCTGTAGCAAGTCTCTGAATCGTTTCTACAAGAATTTCCTGAGCTTTTTTGTCAGCAGAAAGTTGAGCTTCCTGTTCAATCTTGTTTAAAAGCGCCTGAGCATCATGACGGGCATCATTTTCCAGATTTTTAATTATTAAATCTTTTGCTTCTTGAGCACTTAAACCTGAAATTCGTTCAAGTTCACGACGATAGGTCTCTTCTTGAACTGCAATCTGTTCTTCACGCTTAAGCATTGCACTTTCGCGTTCAACAAACTCCTGCTCTTTCTTATCAATTTCGCTGTTTCTTTTATCAACAAGCTCTTCTTTTTTTGCAACACGTGCTTCGTAAACCTGTATTTCCTTACGACGCTCACGGTTTTCTCGTTCCTGCTGCTGTCGTTCACGAAGGAGTTGATCTTTTGTTTCAAGCAAATATTCTTTTTTCTGGGCTTCTGCTTCTTTTATTGCGTCCTGCTTAACACGTTCAGCTTTCTGCTCTGCCGAAGATAATTGAAATTTGGCATATAACCAACGAATAATCCATCCAAGAACTATACCAGCAACGGGAAGTACAACGAATAAAACAATATTCACAGTATTCTCCTTTGCATCTATTTTGAAGTTGGATTTTTACAATGAAAAAACCGCCCCCAAAATATCACCCTTAATTATAAGATAAGAATAGTGTGATGTCAAACAAAATGTTATTAATCTAAAAATCGATTGAACCAAGATATCGCTGCTGAAAATCAGGTACTGCCGCTAAATTTATCTGGACAGAATGTTTAGCAATATCAAGGGCTTTTTGTCGTAAAGATTTTGAAAAAAGCATGGCACTGGCACCTGCAAGCGCGGCATTTCCAAGGTGTACACACCTGTTTTCAAGTTCCCGAGGAATAAGACCAATTGTACAGGCATCAGAAACATTTATATGAGAACCAAAACCGCCTGCAAGACAAAAAACAGGCAGACTCGAAGAACGCTCAAGCATATATTTCAGCCCCGTAAAAACAGCAGATTTTGCCAGCTGCATGTTTCTTATATCCTGCTGAGACAAATATACAGCAGGAGTAAGCTGAATACATATTGCTCCGTCCCCAAGCTTAGAAACTGACTTTTGAATTACACCACCCTTATCAATATAGCGGTTCCGCAATAAAGTCGCTCCTGCACTTATAAGACCAGAACCGCAAATACCTTTCGCACTTGTTTCGCCTATAACATGAACTTCCAGATTTCCGTTGTAATCAACACGGTCAATTGCACCGTCTACACTACTCATACCGCAACCAATATTTGCTGCCTCAAATGCAGGCCCGGCGGCAGCAGATGTACACAAAATCTTTGCACTCTTATCACCTTTTGAAGGTACATAAAGAGCAATCTCTGTATTAGTACCAATATCTGCAAGCAGCAACGGAGCCTTAGCAGGAAGTTCCCATGCACCTTTGTTCTCATTTTCCACAGGAGAAGGAAAGCCAGCAGAAAGCATGGCACATACAGTATCAGCACCAATAAAAGCACCAATGCAGGGAGGAAAATAAACAGGAGTGGAATGATTTATAGAACTGGCAGCAAAAATCTGTAAAATTTCAGGTGTAGGGGCATCCAAAGAAGCACATTTTTCACTTACAACCCCCTTTCTCACATCATCCCACTTAGTTGTAAATCCAAATTTAGAAGCAGGAGTAAAAGGGGCCTGAGCAAGACCGTCTACAGGAAATGCACATATAAAACTAAGCATTGTTGTATTTCCAGTAATTACAATACGGTTTACATCAAGCTGAATTCCCCGTCCCATTTTTTGCGCAGCCTGTGCAACAGCCTGGGTAAACATTTTTTCCAGCTGAGAAATAATTGCATAATGAAGAGCAGAAGGACCTGATTCAACAACTTGGGATGAACCTGTTAAAGGCGGTCTGGTTGCATAAGAAATACGGCGGATAATATCATAACCATAACGCATCTGAGAGTTTTTTTCTGCAACAGTTGCAAGACACTTTCTTGTAGACAAAGACCAGACACTTACTGCTACGGTTGTAGTTCCTACATCAACGGCGATTCCTGCTTCTGCAAGAGAATTATGTAGCGGGTCGAGTTCCTCTGGAAGTTCAGGCATTACACCTTCTGTTTCTATCTGCATCAGTCTTCTTTTCCTAAAAAAGTTTTACTCTCTTATTAACTTATAGGATAAACCGAATTTCTAATATCTGCAAATTCGTTTTACTGATGTTTCAGTTTTAGTTTTACTTCAAAAATATTATCACTGGAACCGCCTCTTGGCATGTGGCGGATACTAAGACCAACTTCCGGAGAATATCCTTCTGACTTTTCAAATCCAAAATCATAGGCTAAACCAAAGGCAAATCCGTTTCCCCAGTTAGTACTAGAAATCTTATCTTCAGTGTCCTGCAAACTGATAAAATCAGTTCTTCTTCCAAGACAATACTGAACACTTGCATAAAGCCCTGCAAGGCCGGGGTAAATATCAAAACCGGCGAATGTGCAGTAATCCCACAAATAAATATGAGAGCCACCCTTCCATCTTCCATCAAAAATAGAATCAGAGCCAAAATCAAGATAGACAATCGGTGCTAAAGGAATTTTCATTGAAAAATCAGCACAAAAAATAATCTGACTTTTCTGATTAAAGCTATCCAGAACTTTTTCGATTTTTTCATCTCCGTAAAATATATAGCCGGAACCAATCCCTGCCTCAAAGGCAGCCTTTGAAAACACAGTAAAAAAAGATAAATACAAAATAAGTGAACAGATAATTTTTTTCATAATTATATTATCGTCAAAAAAAAATATAAAACAAGAACAACACTTATTCTTGACACTCCAATCAATTTTTTTATAATCTCTTTTCTGTACCGGGGTGCTTATGGGTTTTTCACCTAAAGCTGAGATTACACCCGCAGAACTTCGTATGAAGTTCCAACCTGATCCGGATAATACCGGCGGAGGAAGATATGCTTAGACACATCTTTAAATTCATTTCACTTTTATTTATTTCAATCACATTATTTACAGGCTGCTCAAAAAAAGCAGGAATTTCAGCAGAACGTGCAAAAGAAGTCGTTATTTATACTTACGACAGTTTTTGTGGTGAATGGGGCTGCGGACAGTCCATTGCAGACAAATTTACAAAAAAAACAGGAATCAAAGTAACATTTGTAGACTGCGGTGACGGGGTGCAGATTCTTAGCCGTGCTGTTTTAGAAAAGAAAAATGTACAGGCAGACATTCTCCTTGGTCTGGACAACAATCTTTGTGCAAAGGCAGAAGAAGAAAATGTCCTGGTTCCATACAAAGCTACCGGGCTTGAAAACATCGATTCACAAACTATTCAGGCTTTAGGAGATAAAAATCTTTTAACTCCATATGATTATTCACCATTTGCCCTGATTTTTGACACAAAATCAAATATCAAAGCCCCGAAAAACCTTGATGATTTGACAGATCCAATTTATGAGAAAAAAATCATCCTGATGAATCCTAGAACATCAACTCCAGGACTTGGTTTTGCTGCATGGATATATGCTGTAAAGGGAGAAGGATTTAAGGATTATTGGAGGGCTTTAAAACCAAATATTCTTACAATGACACCTGGCTGGAGTGCAGGCTACGGATTATTTAAGAGCGGCGAAGCACCATTGGTTTCAAGCTACACAACCAGTGCCGCATACCACTATGAATACGACAAAACAGACCGATATCAGGCTTTGATTTTTGATGAAGGTCACGTAATGCAGGTAGAAGGCGCTGGAATTACAAAAGGCGCTCCTAACAGAAGCGGAGCAGAACAGTTCATCGACTTTTTAATCAGCGAAGAAGCTCAGAATGAAATTCCTCTTACACAGTGGATGATTCCTGCAAACAAAAACATCAGGCTTCCTCAAAGTTATATTGACGGAAACCCTTCACCTTCAAAACTCTTAAGTTATGACGCTCAAAAACTTACATCTGTTGTTGAAGATGTAATGGCTGTATTAGGCGAATAAACTTAAAATGAACATATTTCTTTCAGGAAGCAGATTCTTAAATATTGTATCTTATACGGTATTGCAGGCTCTGCTTTCTACCCTGCTGGCTCTTGTCATAGGACTTTCTGCGGCATTTTTTACTGCACGGCGGAATTTTCCCCTCAAGGGCTTTTTGCTTTCTCTCTCTTCAATTCCATTCTGTATTCCATCTCTCTTAGTTGCATTAGGTTTTGTTTCCTTTTTTGGAATGAACGGTACATTAAATTCATTTTTAATGCACATAAGTGGTGCACAAAAACCGCCGCTTACATTTTTATACAGTTTTGCCGGAGTAATAATATGTCAGGGTTTCTACAATTTTCCTCTTATAATGAGCACTGTAAATGACTCATGGCAGCGGCTTTCTACGGCAGAAAAAGAAGCAGCTAAACTTTTAGGTGCATCAGATTTTAAGATTTTCAGGACAATAACTTTCTATCAGCTTTTTCCCTCGATAGTCAGTGCATGTATTCCTGTTTTTTTGTACTGTTTTTTTAGTTTTATGATTATCCTTATGTTCGGCGCACTAGGCAGTACAACTATGGAGGTTGAAATATACCAGCTGGCACGGGTAAATCTTGATTTTAACAAAGCCCTTCGTTATGGAGCAGTAGAAACCTCAATTGCTCTTTTTTTTGTTGTTTTGTACACATTGCTGGAACAAAAAACAAACAGTTTAAGGGGAGTTGTTTTTTCAAAAAATTATTTAACCTGTAAAAACATTAAAGGCATTGAATTATTTTTTGCATTTCTCCTTTTTTCTACAATAATTCTGTTTTTTTTATGTCCATTTTTTTCTATTTTGATAAACGCCCTCGCCTCTCAAAGACTAAAATCAAATTTTACTTTTTACAATTTTTTAAGTCTTTTTTCTTCTGCCTCATTTTATAAGGCGTTAAAATGGACCTTTATCACAGGGATACTTACAGCATTCTTCTGTACTGTAACCGCTTTCATTTATGCAATTTTACTGAAAACTTATGATTCAAAAGGTAAAAAATTTATTTTGCGGGTAATACCTCTTGTTCCAATGGCGATTTCAAGCGTAATTACTGGCATCATAATCACACTTCTCATACGAAGCGGAAACTTTTTGCTTTTAGTCCTTGCACAGACACTTTTATACTGGCCGATTGCCTTTAGGCAGATTTATTCTGATTTACAAAAATTTCCTCAGTCCACCCAGGACGCAGCAAGAATCCTGAGCAAAACGCCTTTTGACATGCTGATAAAAATTTATTTACCTTTTTGTCGCCCTTCATTAATCCGCTCCCTCGGTTTCAGTTTTGCTTTAAGCGCAGGAGACGCAACGCTGCCCCTTGTCATGGCTATTCCCCGTTTTGACTCATTAGCACTATACACCTATCGTCTGGCAGGAAGATATAAATTTAACGAGGCATGTGCATGCGGAATTATACTTGGAATTTTATGTATAGGAGTTTTTACACTTTCAAAAAAAGCAAAGCACACTTAATCGTTACGACCCGCTTTACGCCATTCGCCGTCTTGCGCGGCTCATCTTTTTGGTTCGGCTATATCCGCCCCAAAAAGACTATGTGGCTACAATCTCAGGCTATATATTTTTTTAAGAGGAATAATTAGATGTCTTATTTTACAGCTCAAAATTTAACAAAAAACTGGGACAACTTTAGCATAGATTTATCTTTTGAATGCGAAAAATCAACAATGACAACAATTCTAGGTCCCTCAGGCTCTGGAAAATCAACCGTATTAAGGATACTTTGCGGACTGGAAGAATGTAAGAATGCAAAAATATTTCTGGACGAAAAAGATATATCATCACTCACTCCGCGAAAACGCGGAATCGGCATGGTTTTTCAATCTCCATCCCTTTTTGCTCACATGAGCGTGCAGGATAACGTATCTTATGGGCTGGTGTGCCACGGAATGAATAAAAAAAAGGCGGGGACATACGCCTGTGAATATCTGAAAAAATTTAATCTTGAAAACTTCGGAAGTCGAAGTCCTGAGACCTTATCCGGAGGAGAAGCTCAGCGGGTAAGTCTTGCCCGAACCTTAATTACAGAACCAAAGCTTGTTTTATTTGATGAACCTCTCTCAGCTCTTGATGCACCTTTACGAAAAAAACTGGCCCGAGAAATACGAGTTCTGCAGCAGGAAATCGGTTTTACAGGAATAATGGTAACTCACGACATACAAGAAGCAAAAACCGTAAGCGACAGAATTATTTTAATAAAGCAGGGACGTTTAGTCTGGCAGGGAAAGGCAGAAGATTTTAAAGAAGAAATGATGGAATAGAAAAAATCTTATAATCCACCAGCGCTGGGAGCCCCAAAGTACTTGCCTTTGGCAGGTATGAAGCGAAAGCGGAAGGGCGGACATAGCGACGGCTAAAAGCCGGGGTGGCCGTAAAAATCATCAGTAACATTTCTTCTTATTTTTTGTTATAATATTTGGACTGAACTTTTTATTGATGAAAAAGTAAGGGTTCACATTACAAAAATGCGCGAGGAAAATAATGATTGAAGTTTGCGACTTATCCAAACACTTCGGAACATTTAAAGCTGTAGATAATATCAGCTTTTCTATTCCAACGGGACAGATTGTCGGTCTTTTAGGTCCCAATGGTGCCGGTAAATCAACCACAATGCGAATGGTAACCGGTTACATAAAACCCACTTCTGGAACAATTAAAATCGACGGTCTAAATCTAGAAGAAAACGCCGTTGAATGCAAGAAAAAAATCGGATATATGCCTGAAAGCGCACCTCTCTACGGAGAAATGATTGTAGAAGATTATTTAGTTTATGTTGCGCAAATGCAGGGACAGAATCCTCATGTAAAGGTACCGCTTTTATGCGAGGAATGCGGACTAAAAGAGGTAATGCATAAAAACATCTCTGAGTTAAGCCGCGGATACCGGCAGAGAGTAGGTCTTGCCCACGCCCTAATGAATGATCCTGAGATTTTAATTCTGGACGAACCAACTTCTGGTCTGGATCCTAACCAGATTGGAGATGTAAGGGCTTTAATAAAAGAAATTGGAAAAACCCGCACGGTTATTATTTCTACACACATTTTAAGCGAAGTTCAAATGCTATGCGACCGTGTAATAATCATTTCTGGCGGAAAACTTGTTGCAGATTCACCAACAAACGAACTGCGCGAACGCTACGGAACAAGTGCAAGTGTTTATGTATTAGCAGGCGGATGTTCTGTTCAGGAGCTTTCTGATGTTATCGGTAAAGTCGATTTTACTGGAAGCATAACACAGGAAAACTCAGAAACTATTACTGGAGAAAACACCGCCGGAGTTTTAGTAAGCATAAAAGACAATAAAGAGATAAGACCGCAGATTGCAAAAGCCGTCGAAAAAGCAGGCTTTAATCTTTATGAATTATCAATACGAAGAAACTCTCTCGAAGATATTTTCCACACACTTACAGAAGAATAAACAAAAAAAGGAGATTTTATAAAAAATGTCTGATTTAAATAAACAAAAAAATCCGGCTCTTATAATAATGAGCCGCGAGTTAAAGTCATATTTTTCCAGTCCGATTGCATATATTGTAACAGGACTTTTTGTTGCAGCCTGCGCATTTTTGTTTGTAAACACATTTTTTCTTTCAAACAGAGCAGAACTGAGGGGATTTTTTGGACAACTTCCAATACTGTTTTCTTTCTTTATTCCTGCCCTGACAATGAGGATGTTTGCAGAAGAAAAACGCTCAACTTCCCTTGAAACACTTCTTACACTTCCAGTTACGGTAACGGATATTGTTTTAGGAAAATACCTTGCTGCCTTTATTTCAAGTGCAATACTTTTGATTCCATCTCTGTTTTACGTAATCACATGTATGATTTTTGGAATTCCTGATGCAGGTCCGATGATTGGCGGCTATTTAGGCTCTCTGTTTCTTGCAGCGTCCTTTAGTGCAATTGGACTTTATGCTTCGAGCATCACAAAAAATCAAATAATTGCTTTCTTTGCAGGATTTTCAATCTGTATTTTACTCACCCTTTTTAACTATCTTGCACTTTTTATGCCAGATTTTTTGGTAAGACCGGTTACTTATCTGTCTTCACTTAATCATTTTCAATCAATCAGCCGGGGAATCATTGACACAAGAGATATCATTTATTTTGTTTCTCTTACAGCTGTATTTTTTGTTATGACAGTTAAAAGCGTAAAAGGAGGTCAGGAATAATGAAAAAGTTTATTGAATTCTTAAAAAGCCCTAAAAGTGATTTTTTTCTCTTTGTAATCACACTTATTCTTGCTAATTTAGTTTTTTCTAAGGCATTTTGGAGAATTGATTTAACCTCATCAAATTCATATTCACTTTCTAAATCAAGCAAACAGGTTGTAAAAACTTTAGAGCAGCCTCTTTCTATCAAAGTGTTCTTTACAAATAATCTGCCTGCCCCGTACAACACTGTTGAACAGTATATCCGCGATCTTCTTATTGAATACAAAAACGCCGGAAATTCAAATTTTTCCTACGAAAGTTTTGATATGTCAAAAGAAGAAAATGAAAAGATTGCCCGGGGATATGGAATTTCTCAGGTTCAGATTCAGGAACTAAAGAATAATGAGGTTGGCTTTAAACAGGTATGGATGGCCCTTGCAGTCAGTTATGCTGACCAGACAGAAATAATCGACGGCTTGAACTCCAGCGACGGGCTTGAATACACCCTTACAACAAAAATCAACCGTATGATAAGTACAACTTCTGCCCTTGCAGGCTTAAAGGGAAAAGCTAAACTTACACTCTACGTTTCTGAAAAACTGGGAGAATTTAATATCTCAGGATTTAAAAACATTCGTTCTGCTGTAGAAAATGCCTACAAGGCTGTCAACAAAAAAAATCTTGATAAGATTGACTTTCAGATAATTGATCCGCCTGCTACAGAAATTCCAGAACTTGCAGAAAAGTATGGAATTCAAAGTCTCAACTGGAATTCAAAAAATGGACAGGGAACAGGAGCTTTAGGTCTGGTCTTGGAATACGGACAGACTTTCCGCACACTCCCCCTTAGGATGAGCAGAAGTTTTTTCGGTAACATGATTAGCGGTCTTGAAAATCTGGAAGATGAACTTACGGAAAATTTAAAATCCCTTGTTTCTAAGCCAAATCAAATCGGCTATTTAACAGGACATCGGGAAAATGAATACGAAAACAGCCAGTCTCAAACAAATTCCCAGGTTTTTAATTCAATTATTTCTGACAGATATGAATTTAAAAACTTAAACTTAAAGGAAGAAGAAATTCCGTCAGGTATTAAAACTCTGGTAATAAATGGAGCAAAAGATAAAATCGAAGATGATGAACTCTACAAAATTGACCAGTTTGTAATGAAAGGCGGAAGTCTTATTATTTTTGATGACCAGTTTGAAGAAATTATACCCCAGGGACAGATGGCCTATTATCAAATGCCTCAATATAACCCTGTTGACAATGGACTTTCTAAGCTTCTTTCAAAATATGGAATTGAAATAGGAAAAGACTATGTAATGGATGAACAGTGCTATGTAAATCAGGATCAGCGTTCAGGCTCTACTCCACTCTACTTTGCTCCTCTTTTACAAAAACAAAATATGGACAGAAAAAATCCTATTACAAAAAATCTTGGAAACGTAATTTTCTTACAGGCAAGTTCTATCGACACTTCTAAAGCTCAGGAAAATAAAACAGCAAAAGTAACAAAACTTGTAAACACATCAAAAAACAGCTGGCTCATGAAAGACAATGTAACTGCAATTCCCCAGATGATTCGAAAACCATCTGACAAATCAGCAATGCAAAGTTCAACTCTTGCAGCCTTAGTTGAAGGAAAATTTGAAAGTGCCTTTGATAAAAATCCAGGGGCACAAAGTTCTGGTGAAGTAAAATTTTCTGATCACTATGGAAAAAGCATTCAGAATGGAAAAATCTTTGTAGCAGGAACATCAAAAATCACTACAAATCAGTTGATTGATGAAAATGGCAGACAACCGGTTGCAATGTTCGTGCGCAACACTGTTGATTACATGAATGGCGAGGTTGATTTATGCGATATGAGAACAAAAGGTTTAAGCATAAACACGTTAAAATCAAAATCAGGTTTATCTGCAAATATCGCAAAATATTTTAATGAATTTGGACTTATCGTTCTTGTCGCTGTTGCTGGATTTATCGCACTCATTAAAATTAATGCAAAAAAGCGCGCAATCCACGACCGCTACAATCCAGACGATAAAAGAGAAATAAAATAAGGAAAAGACAATGAAAACACGAAAAACAGTTTTACTTATATCAATCGCTGTTCTTGCAATAATTTATGCAGTTCAGCTTGCAGTAACAAGCCGCTCCCCTGTAAAAACACTGCGCTTAAAAGATAAAATTGATTCTTTAACAATAGAAAATGGAGAAGAAAAAATTTTATTATCCCTTGACGGGGGATTGTGGTACCTTGGTGAAGAAAAAATTGCCGCAGAAGACAGCAAAGTTATTGAACTTGTTGATGCCATTTCTTCAATTAAATCTTTAGGCATTGTAAGCCGCTCTACAGCAGAGGCAGAACTTGAACGGTATGGACTAGCTGATGTTACAACGATGACTGTAACAGCACAGAAAAACGGAAAAACAGTCAGAACGCTTAAAATCGGAAAAAATGCCTCAGGCACCGCTTCAACATACATACAACTTGACGGCTCCTCAGAAACACTTCTTGCCACAGGCTCAATCAGATCAAAATTTGAAGTAAAAGCAGAAGATTTAAAACATGTTGTACAGGAAGCCCCTGCTGCCCAGAGTGAGGAAAACACAACTGGCGAAGGAACTGTTCAAATTCAATAATTTCAAAAGGACGCATACATCGGGGGACTCGTTCAGACTCCTGATGTATTGCATTCACTTCTTAATAAAGTCTACATTAAAATTTTAAGTTTCGACGGTAAACATTCATAATGAACTTTTGACAGGTTGCCGAACAATTCGCCGTCAGTATGACTTATAGTTGGCGCGGAACTAAATACATCACAAACCTTTGCATCAACTGTATAAAAGCCTTTAATTTTATCCTGTTTAGCCATAAGAAGAAAAGGAAAAGCCAAAAAACACTTCCATTTAGGAATTCGGGCAGCAAGGGTAAAACTCAATTTACCGTCTGTTGCACTTGCTTTTGGAGCCATAGGAACTCCACCCCCTTCACAGGGAAAATTCATAGCGGCTAAAAAAATAGTGCTGTCAAACTCCTGCAAGGGACCTCCGTCAAAACTTACTTTATAGGTGTTTGTTTTCATCGTAAAAAGAGTTTTAACCGTCATTACAGCGTAGCTTAAGCTGTTCAGATGAATTTTATTCATCACGACCTTGATTTTTGAAGTATTAATTCCTGTTCCCACAATTGCATTAAGACCATATCCAGAAGAAATTCCAAAAATACGCCGCCGTCCGCCACTTTCAACCATTCCCAAATCAATGGTTTTTGTACCAGTTGAATTAAGAATCATCTCAACAACTTTTTGAGTATCCTTTAAGGGAAGTCCAAGCCCGCGGCTAAAATCATTGCCAGACCCTGTGGGAATAACCATAAACTTTACGCGCTCAAAACTCTGTATTCCATTTAAAACTTCATTTACAGTTCCATCGCCGCCGACAACAATAAGACGAATATCGTCATCTTCTTTTTCAGAAATCTGCTCCGCAAGAACGGCTGCATATCCTTTGCACTCAGGAACAAATTTCTGATATTTAATATTTTTTTCATCAAGAATTTTCTGAATCTTATTCCATGTTTCTTTTGCCTGACCAGATCCACCGTATTCATTAACAATAAAATAATACATTATCCAATTCCTATACTTTTAAACTTTCAACTTCCTTAAGCCACAACGAAACAGCTGCATCGCTTGGCATACGCCAGTCACCGCGAGGAGAAAAACTGACAGTTCCAACCTTGACCCCATCGCTCATGCAAGATCTTTTAAACTGCTGCGAGAAAAATCTTTTATAAAATAAATTGAGGGTATCTTTTATTGTTTTATCAGAAAATTCCTCAAGATTTTTTTGTTCAACTGCCTTTTTTGCCAAAAAGAATATTTTAGAAGGTGAAAAACCATTACGAATAAAATTATAAATAAAAAAATCATGCAAAATGTATGAGCCGATTGTATGTTCTGTTTTCTGAACAATATTTCCGTCTTTATCAGGAGGAAGAAGTTCTGGACTTACAGGTGTATCTATTATGTCCCGCAAAGTTTTTACAAGAACATCATTTGAAGAAAAAACAACATCTGCATAGTACTGAACAAGATAGCGGACAAGAGTTTTAGGAATCGAATTATTAACACCATAATTACTCATGTGATCCCCGTTATAAGTACACCACCCTAATGCAAGCTCAGATAAATCACCTGTCCCGATTACAATCCCATTATGCATATTTGCATAGTCAAACAAAATTTGAGTTCTTTCTCTCGCCTGTGAATTTTCATAAGTTATATCATATTCATCAATTTTATGATTTAAATCTTTAAGATGAAGACCAGCTGCCTCTTTTATCGATATTTCCTGTAAAGTAGCCCCACAGTTTTTAACAAGCAGTCTGGCATTTTCATAAGTTCTATTTGTTGTTCCAAATCCCGGCATTGTAATACCAAAAATCCCGGTACGATCCAGACCTAAAATATCAAAAGCACGGCAGCAAACCAAAAAAGCAAGAGTCGAATCAAGTCCCCCTGATATTCCCACAACCACATTTTTGCAGCCGATGTGCTTAAGTCTTTTTACAAGCCCCCATGACTGCATCTGCGTTATTTCTTCACAACGTTTTACCCTTTCTGCTTCATTTTGAGGAACAAAAGGATGACCGTCAATTTTTCTGTACAAAGTATTTAAACTTAATTCAGACACATTTACTTCATCAAAAGCAAAATCCTTTTGTTGAGTTTCCCTGCCTGAATTAAAAGTATCCTGTCGTGCCCTGTTAAAATTTAATTTTTCAATATCAATATCGCTGATTATATAATTATTTTCTGACGAAAAAGGTTTTATTTCGCTTAAAAGTGTACCGTATTCATAAATCATTGAATGTCCGCTAAAAACAAGGTCCTGAGTGCTTTCTCCCTTTCCAGCATTTGCATAAATATAAGCACAGATATTTTTTGAGCTGTTTATTTTTATCAAATCCCGCCTGTAATCAGCTTTGCCGATTACTTCGTTTCCTGCCGAAAGATTAACAATTACATTTGCTCCGTTAAGAACATACTCACTGGCTGGCGAAACAGGCACCCATCCATCCTCACAGATTTCACATCCAACGACAGCCCCAGTAAAACCATTTTTTGTGTTGATTTTTACATTTTTTCCAATGGGATAATTAAATAGATTTGCTTGCCCGCAATAAGAGGCAAACCAGCGCTTTTCATAGAATTCCCCATAATTTGGAAGAAAACGTTTCGGATAAATAAAAATATTTTCGTTATCTGATAAAAGTGCCGCAACATTGTATATCGAGCCGTTCGCCCCCCTTAATGGCAGCCCGACAAAAACACAAATTCCTTTGGTTGATTTAAGTATTGTTTTAAGGGATTTTTCAGCAGCTAAGACAAGATTATCCTGCAAAAATAAATCCCCGCAGGTATAGCCAGTAATACATAATTCAGGAAACACCGCCAGCTGCACACCTTTCTTTTTAAGTTCCTCAATAGTATCACAAATAATCTGAGTGTTTTTTTCTACATCACCAACAACAACTTCAGTGGAAACAGCTGCAACTCTTAAAAAACCAAAATTACTCATATACTTAAAAATACCTCAGTTTTCATTATAACAAAAAAATCATTTAAATATTACGAAATTTACACACAGACAGAAAAAAATTTATTATATTTATATAGCATCTTCTCTTAAAAATGCTCTGATTATTAAGGGAATGCACGCATAAAAGGATATTTATTATGGAAGAACAGACAACTCCTGCACAGGACACAAATACAAAAGAATTAAAAAAAGACATGCTGGTTAGCGACATAGTTGCAAAGTGGCCAGAACTTGTAGAGCCGCTTATGATGATGGGAATGCACTGCATAAGCTGCTTTGCCTCACAAATGGAAACCCTTGAAGAAGCCGCAATGGTTCACGGCTTGAATGCCGACGAAGTTATCGAGGAGCTTAAAGAGTTTTTACATCAATCAGATGTACAAAAAAGCTAAAAAATAAAAGGGAGCAGACTAAAGTGTAATATCATTTCACTTTCAGCCGCCCCCTTTTTTTATAGAAAGACCTTAATATGTCTTTGTCAGTAAACTATTTATTTAAGTATTCAACAACAAGTTCACCCATTTTCTTTGTTCCAACGAGTTTGCCTGCTGCCTTAACTTCTGCAAGGCGAGAACCTGCGATATCACCTGTTCTGTAGCCATCATCAAGAACAGCATTTACTGCACTTTCAATAGCCTTAGCTTCTTCTTCAAGCTTAAAGTCATAGCGTAAAAGCATAGCCGCAGAAAGAATTGTTGCAAGAGGATTTGCAAGATCCTTTCCGGCAATATCAGGAGCTGTACCGTGAATCGGTTCAAAAAGACCAGGACCAGTTCCGTCTCCAATAGAAGCAGAAGCCAGCATACCAATTGAGCCTGTAATCTGGCTTGCCTCATCTGTCAAAATATCTCCAAACATGTTTGATGTAGCAATTACGTCAAACTGGCGAGGATTACGAACAAGCTGCATAGCTGCATTATCAATGTAAAGGAAGTCAAGAGTTACATCAGAATAATCCTTATGAACTTCTTCTGCAACCTTTCTCCATAAGCGGCTTGAATTAAGAATATTTGCCTTATCAACAACAGTAAGATGCTTCTGTCTCTTCTGGGCATATTCAAAACCAAGACGAACAATGCGTTCTATTTCTGCCCAGGTATATTTTTCTGTATCCCACGAAGTCTTACCGTCTGCACTAGTTCCTCTTTCACCAAAATAAATACCGCCAGTAAGTTCACGGACAACAAGAATATCAAGACCTTCACCTACGATTTCGTCTTTAAGAGGACATGCGTCTTTTAACTGCTTCCACATAACTGCAGGGCGAAGATTTGCAAAAACCTTCATACCACCGCGAAGACCTAAAAGCGCTTTTTCAGGGCGAATTTCAGGAGCAACGTTATCCCATTTAGGACCACCTACAGCACCTAAGAGAACTGAATCGCTTGAAAGACAGATATCAAGCTGATCCTGTGGAAGAGGATGACCAAATTTATCAATGGCAGCCCCGCCTGCAACTACATCGCGGTAGTTCCATTTATGACCATATTTTTTTGCAACAGCATCCAAAACTTTTACAGCTTCTGCAACAACATCAGGACCAATTCCGTCTCCAGGAATTAAAGCAATTGTCTTTTCCATTTATTTCTCCAGAAAGTGAAAATTTTATTCTCACTTAAAATTTTTATTGACGCTAAAGAATATATCACTTTAAACGTTTTTATACAATTAAGGGGCCATTTTGCTCCGTCATTAAAAATGCCAGAGCAAAACCGCGCTATCCGAGGTTATCATTCTTCCGCTGCGCTCCAGAACGGCTTTGCCGCCTCTACTATCGCTTGTCCAGAATTTGTATGTAATTGCAAAATACCGTTACTTCTTGCATAGATTTCAAAAAAACACATATTTTCAAAAATAATTCTGACGCAATTTCAAACTATGTGTGGTAAAATAATATTAAGATTTTTACTAAAGTGGAGATTTAAAATGAAAATTTTAAAAAGTTGTATTTCTATTGTCTTATCACTTTCCATAATTTTGTGCTTTATTTCCTGCGAAGCCAATGTGAGTGGTGGCAGTTCTGGAGACAAAGATAATGAGGACACAGCCTATAAGTTCCACAGTACGGTAACTTATCTTGCAGCAGGAACTAACGGAACTTGCGGAACTAATGCGACATACTGCTATTTTGGTGACTGGCCGCAGACTGTAAAGGCAGAAAGCGTAGCAATTGACGAAACAAAGAGCGTAACAATGGGAAGCATGACCTACTATTTGGGCAGCGACAACAATTACTACGCAAAATGCACGGAAAACGCAAAAGCCGATAACTACACCTACAGTGACGGCACGGCAGTTGCACAGGCCAGCGCCAACAGCGAAAAATACTTTAAGGTTGAGCCAATCAAGTGGCGTGTCTTAAACCCAAGTGCAAGCGGAAACAAGATTCTTGTGGCAGAAAGCATTTTAACTGCAAATGTGGGTTACTATGACTATGACGATGTAAACCGCACCATAGAAGGAGAAACTGTTTATCCGAACAATTACGAGCACTCAAAAATCCGAGCATACCTTAACGGCTTGAGCTATACGGTAAAGGCGAACGATTCAGCTGAGCAGACAACGGACAGCACCTATAATGGAATCGGTTTCTTGCAGACAGCATTCACAGCTAAAGCACAGAGCCTTATAGCTACAACTACAGTGGACAATTCTGCTGCAAGCACAAACCCTGCCTCAAATGCAAGTGAATGGAACAGAGGAACAAACGATTACGCCTGCGACAACACAAGCGATAAAATCTTTCTTTTAAGCGAAAAGGAAGCGACAACAAGTGATTATGGATTTAAGAGATATGACCAGTATAACGCAGGAAACAGCCGCATAAGAGTAATTACGGACTATGCAAAGGCAAACTACGCATATCAGAGTGCTACAGCCGGCTACGGCAGCTGGTGGTGGCTCCGCTCGCCCGACTATAAAAAGAGTACCTACGCGCGTAGCATACACTACGACGGCTACGCCTATAGCTACGCCAGCGTTAACTATAAGTATGGCGGTGTAGTTCCCGCTTTGTCAATTTCCACAGGAAATTGACTGTAATCCTCCTCTTCGCGTCGGGTGCCTTGCCAGCTGACAACGAAAGGGGCATTATACTCGCAATCTTTAATTTTTTTTACCTTTGTGAGTATTTTATTTTAATAAAGAAAAGAGGACAAAAATGAGTTCAATTACAGATTTACAGCTAGTGCAAAAAGCACTGGAGGCTCGCAACAATTCCTATTCTCCTTATTCAAAATACCAAGTCGGTGCCGCTCTAGTATGTGCAGACGGAACAATTTACACAGGCTGCAACATAGAAAATGCGTCCTACCCCTGCGGAATCTGCGCCGAAAGAACGGCAATGTCAAAAGCTGTAAGTGAGGGGCATAAAAAATTTACAAGCATGGCAGTGGCAGGCTCTTCAAAAGAAATATGCACTCCTTGCGGAATTTGCCGCCAGTTTATGTATGAGTTTGCACCAGATTTAAGAATTCTGTGTTCTTCTGATTCAGGAGAGTACAAAGAACTTATTCTAAAAGACCTGCTTCCAGAAGGTTTTGGTGCTGCCTCAATGGAATAAACAGTTTTTTTTTGATATTCTAAGACACTAGTCTTAATCAAAACAAACAACAGGAGTACATAATGGAACAATACAAAAAAGAATTTATAGATTTTATGGTTGAATGTAACGTACTGAAATTCGGTTCATTCACTCTAAAAAGCGGAAGGCAATCTCCTTTTTTTATGAATGCCGGTGCCTACATTACAGGAAGTCAACTTAAGCGCCTTGGTGAATTTTATGCAAAGGCAATCCATGATAACTTTGGGGAAGACTTTGATGTTTTTTTTGGTCCAGCTTATAAAGGAATTCCTCTTGCCGTAGTAACTGCCATTGCCTACAGTGAACTTTACGGTAAAGAAGTAAAATACTGTTCTGACCGCAAAGAAGAAAAAGATCACGGTGCTGACAAAGGTTCTCTCCTCGGATACAAAATCAAAGACGGCGACCGCGTTGTCATTATCGAAGACGTAACAACTTCTGGAAAATCAATCGAAGAAACATATCCAAAAATAAAGGCACAGGAAACAGTTTCTGGTGGAATTAAAATCGTTGGAGAAATGGTATCTCTTAACCGTATGGAAAAGGCTCCTGACACAGACAAAGCGGCTTTAGATGTAATAACTCAAAAATACGGCTTTCCTGCCAGAGCTATTGTTTCAATGACAGATGTTGTTGACTATCTGTACACAAACGGAGACAAAAAAATCATTACAGACGAGATAAAAAGCGAAATAGACAAATACTACGAAACTTACGGTGCAAAACAATAAACACAACGCTCTTTCTAAGGAGAAAATTATGACTGTTACTAAAAAAATCGAAAATACAGGTGCAACAATTTTTGTAGAAGGTAGAGTTGATACAAATACAGCTCCAGATTTTGAAAAAGAAATTCAATCTTTATTTTCTCTTGAATCACTGGTAATCGATTTCAGTAAACTTGATTATATTTCTTCTGCAGGTTTAAGGGTTTTGCTTTCTGCACATAAACAATTTTCGCAAAAAAAAGGCCTAAAACTGATAAACATAAATGATTTTGTTTTAGAAGTGTTTGAAGTTACAGGTTTTAAAGAAATTCTAGACATTGAATAAAAAAAATACAAAATCAAAAAGAGAGATGAATGGAAAACATTTATAACACCATTGCACACTTATGTTCATTAGCAATCAGTACCTGTTCAGAAGATTTTTTTGTGCGTTATAGTTGTATCTCTCAGGACGAAAAACAAAAAATAGACAGTTACATAAAAGATAAAATCCCCTCTCTCTTTTTTAATGAAAAAATAAGACAGCTTAAAGAAGATGATGTCCCGGACAAATTGTTTTCAGAGATAAAAGCTTCCCTAGACGAAAAGACTAGCGAAAATGATTATTTTACAATTGTTAAAATAATTCAATTTCTTGATTGTGCTTTGGAAAAAGACCTTCAAAAAAAGATTGAAGAGTTCCAGGATGATGACTTTTCTGTTGTCCTTAATTCAAACCGCGAAACAACAGGAATCGGACTTTTACCAAGATGTTCATGTGCATGGGAAAGAAAACACCGTCTTTCTCATAGTTACAATCGCATGGATAATTTTTTATTCAATATGCTTTTAATGGAAAACTCAATTCTTGGAGATTTAATAGACAAGCACTTTTTTTTAAAACCGCAATTATTTCCAGATTTCAATAAAACAAAATCATTAAAAATCGCTGCAACCCCACTCACCTTAGAACGCAATTTTTCCATACTTCCATACAGTCAGGATAAGGTTCAATATTTTAAAATAAACTATTTTGAGAAAAATTTTGAAAAAAGCAATGAACTTGTCTGGAAAAAAATAATTACCGCAGGAAAAAAAAATACGGACATAATTGTTTTTCCTGAAATGCTAGGCAATTCACAAATGTGCAGTTATATTCAGCAAAAAATTCAGGATTTACCAGATGATGATAAAACAAAAATTCCGTCCCTCATTATTTTACCTTCCTTCTGGGACAACAAGCGAAATACAGTTACAATTCTTGATAAAACAGGAAAAATAATCTGTAAACAAAGCAAGCAAAATCCTTTTCGTGCAGAACAAAACGGTTCTGGCTATCTTGAAGGAATTCTTTCAAGCCTGGTTGTAAATATTTTTCATTACGAAGGCATCGGTCGTATAGCAATTTTAATATGTAAGGATTTTTTAACAACAAAGTACATGGAACAGCTTATGCGTTGCTTTAAACTTACACTTATTATTGTTCCTTCATTTTCCACAGGCTCATATGATTTCAGACAGTCCTTCGATTTGTGTGCACATGATGACTGTAATGTTGTATGGATTAACACATGTGCAGCACTTGAAGAAGGCAAAGAAGGTAATTTTGAAAACATCGGCTATATTCGAAAACGAATCAGCAGGACAGATGACGAAGCACAAATGCTTTGTAAAATGCCGATTTGCGTTGGAGCTTTCAAAGGTAAATGCTCACATGACTGCATTTATTACGAAACAATTACCGGAGTTTAGTCATAAAGGTAAAATATGAAATTTAAATTTATTGAAAAGATTTTAGAGGGAAAATTTGTAACCCGCTATAATATTCACTATGAAACAGAAAACGGCCGTTCAAAAACATACGAAATGATTAGCAGGAACAGCAATATAAAATCATTCGATGATTTACATAATAATCACGTAGATGCAGTTGTAATGATTATTCATGATAAAGCAGGAGAACAGATTCTTTTAAGTCGGGAATACAGAATGGCAGTGGGTGAATGGGTTTATAATTTTCCCGCAGGACTTATAGACACAGGAGAAGATGCTGCCTCCGCTGCAGCAAGAGAATTAAAAGAAGAAACAGGTCTTCATCTTGACCACATAGACGACATTTGGCTAGAGTGTTACTCCGCCGTCGGGTTTTCAAACGAAAAAAATATCGTCATAACGGGACAGGCAAGCGGACAGATTCAGCCAAGTGATTCAGATTTAGAAGAGATAGAAGCATTTTGGTACACAAAAGCAGAAATAAGAGCTCTTCTAAAAGTTGCCCGCTTTGCAGGACGTACACAAGCCTACTGTGCTTTGTGGAGTAAAAAATAACAGGGCATTTTTTTTACATGCCGCCACATGCACAAGGCATGATTTTACTTACAAAACATGAGAATATCTTTTTTCAATATCCTTGATAAGTTTAAATTCAAAAGAGTCGACTAAAGCAATATAAGAAGCTTCAATAACATCGCTTGAAACCCCCATTGTACTCCAGGTTGACTCTCCGTCAGAAGATTCAATCAATACGCGTACAGAACTTGCAGTTGCACCCTTTCCATCAAGAACACGAACTTTATAGTCCGTAAGGTGAATTTTTGCAACGGAAGGATAGAACTGCATTAAAGCTGCACGAAGGGCAACATCCATTGCATTTACAGGACCGTCTCCTTCACCCGCTGTAACAACTGCATTTCCATCAACATCTAGTTTAACCTGAGCAAACGAACTCTGGTCATCAGCAAAGCGAGGAAATTCTCCGCTTGTTTTATAATAGTGAAGATTAAAAAATGGCTGATATTTTCCCATTGTTTTTCTTACAAGAATTTCAAAACTTGCATCAGCACCTTCAAACTGATAACCATCATGCTCAAGTTCCTTTACTTTTTTTACAATTTCTGCAACTACAGGACTTGATTTTGTCAGCGTTTTATCAAATTTCTGAACCTTTTCAACAATCATGCTTTTTCCTGCAACTTCGCTCATTAAAAAGACACGTTCATTTCCAACGCACTCAGGTTCTATATGTTCGTAGGCAAAAGGATTTTTTATAACTGCGTCTATATGCATTCCTGCTTTATGAGCAAATGCACTTGAACCGACAAAAGGCAATCCAGGATTTAACGCAATATTTGTAATCTCTGCAACTCTTTTACAAATTGGTGTTAAAAGTTTCATATTCTCTTTTGGAATACATTCATACCCAAGTTTTAATTGCAGGTCAGGAATTATTGTTGACAGATTTGCATTTCCCGTTCTTTCTCCAAATCCTAACAGAACACCCTGTACATGCTTTGCACCGGCTTCCACGGCAATCAGGGAATTAGCAACAGCAAGACCAGAATCATTATGCGTGTGGATACCAACATCAACTTTTTTACCAAACAAAGAAACAATTTTAGAAACAGCTGTCTGACATTCACTAGGCATTGCGCCACCTTTTGTCTCGCATAAGCATAAACACAAAGCCCCGCCATCAACGGCAGCCTGCAATGTCTTTGAGGCATAATCTGGATTTGCTTTATATCCTGTAAAAAAATGCTCAGCATCAAAAAATACCTTTTTACCTTTCGAACAAAGATAAGAAACAGTATCTTTTATCATTTCAAGATTTTCTTCCAGAGTAGCATGTAAAATTTCTGTTACCTGAAAATCCCAGGACTTTCCAAAAATACAAACATATTCTGTTTCAGCAGATAAAAGGCTCTGTAGATTTGCATCTTCTGCACATGTTAAATCTTTGCGTCTTGTTGAGCCAAAAGCAACAATTTTAGAATTTTTTAGATTTAATTTTTTAGCTTCAATAAAGAATTCCATATCCTTAGGATTACTTCCAGGGTTACCT
>JAZSJM010000082.1:0-1971 GCA_045534325.1 Treponema sp.
CTCACATATATCATTGTATCATGACTATAACGAAACAAAAATAATGATTCACGAAATGCAAAAAGCAGTACACCAAATGCGTATGATTCAGCTACAGATGCAACAGATCTTACTGAAAAATCCTCTTTCCCAGCTCAAAGACCTTTTTGCATTCTTCAGGAAAAACTGTTTCGTGTCTCTTGATTTTTTCTTCTGGATTAAACATGGACCAGAGCCAGTCAGTTTTGGAATAATCCTGGAGCTGAAGTGTGTTTCCGGCTACAAAGGTTTCGGCAGGACCAACAAAACGGCTTAGGGTCTGTTTATAGTTTTCTATTAAGCTAGTGTACATTGTGTCGGGTGCATTGCTTGTCATTATGAACAAAACCGGAATCGGACGTTCATTACAGCAAGGATTTTCAACATTGTATGTCAGATTCTGAAAAATCAGCCTTTCATACAAAGCGCGGAAAGAAGCGGTCAATTCAGAAAGATAATTTGGAGAACCGATGATAAGCCCATCAGCTTCCCGGATTGCGTCAAGAATTGGAGTAAGCCCGTCTTTGCAGATACAGTGTCCCTTAAACTTTTCCCTCTTACAGCCAAAGCAGGAAATACAGCCTGTATATTTTTCCAGCTTGAATAAATCAAACTTTACAATTTCAGCTCCAGCAGCTTCTGCACCTTTTGCAGCTTCCATCAAAAGAGTATCTGTATTCCAGCCTTTGCGTGGGCTTGCGTTCACTACTACAATTTTCTTTGCCATAACCGCTTCTCCAAATTAATTAAGAATAGTTCATTATAGCATAGAAAATTAGAAACGCAATTCGCAAGAATTGCTACTTATTCATGTCCTCAACTACGCTTGCAGCTTTTACTGTCATTTCTACCCAGGCCGGCACAAAACCACTGCGCAATGCATTTTTCAAAGATTTAAGATTCGACCAGGCACAACAATAAAACGGAACCTTGCCTCTGGCAATTATCTCTATTGCCAAATTACTTGTTAATGAAGAAGCAATTCCTTGTCTGCGATATTCGGGCAAAACATCAACCCCAATCTGCCACATATCATCACAATCTGCGGAACAGGCTGCAAGTCCAATCAGTTTACCGTTATCATAAGCACCGACACCAAGAATATCCAGCTGCTTTCTGTCTTCGCATAATGCATTCGCCCAAGCCGGAATGTATAAATCAGCGAAGTCCTTTTGCTCCAGAACCTTAAGTTGATACTTGCATTCTCTTCTTTTTAAAATATTAACATCCGGCAAAAAATACTCGGCCATAAAACAAACACGGAAGCCTTTTTCTTTTATCCGATCATCTAGCCAATGCAGATTAGGAGTTTCAAAACAATGAAAAAAATCAAATTTGCTTAAATATGCTTCAACAATTTCTCTATATTCATCTTTTACAGACGCAACAATATTATTTCCATACGAAACCAAATTGCAGGCAATCGGTTCTTTATAGTATTTTCTTGCCAATGGTCCAAGCCCGAACTTTACAAACACATTTGTGTTCATAAGAAAATCAGAAGCTTTAGCATTAAGATCGTATGCGGATTGCTGCATTGCAATATCAAGTATCTCTTTATTTGTCATTTTTGCCTCGGTTTAATTATAGCAGAAAATCTGTCTTAAGTTGATGCATCCGCCCTCACTCAGACAGCTTAATCATTTTCTGATAATTGTCTACAACTTCTTCTGGGGGCATTTTCATGTCGGAATTAACCCACCATTTGATTGTTTCGCAAAAGCTCCCGGCAAAAAATTGCAGGGCAAAGTCATTTTTGATATACTGGCATTATGACAACTTTTGATAATCTTACTTTTACAAGCGAGCGCGAAATTTCTTCGGCTTTTATTGATTCTACAGTGCGCATGGGTATTGCCCAGTCTGTACTAATGGTTCAGGATAATCTTACTTAGTGTTTTAATGCAATGGGCTGCGATGGTGTAATATACCGCGAAAAGTTCAATGACTTCT
>JAZSJM010000040.1:0-4289 GCA_045534325.1 Treponema sp.
GCTTTTGTAAGTCAAAGTAAGGAGATTAAAATGAAGAAGATTTTTACGATTTTAAGTATTTTGGTGATGACTTTTGTGTTTTTCTCTTGTGCAAATTCTGCAAGTGATGATTCAAATCCTGCAAGTGAACCAAGTAAACATTCGATTATTTTTAAGCATAACTTAAAAAGTGATTGGGCGGGATATATGATGTTTGATGAAGTTACAGATTTTTTAAACAGTTTACCTGAGTTTAAAAATCTTGAAGAAGGAACTGAAGTTCAACTTCCATGGGTTCTTTATGCAAATGTAAATCTAGAGGTTGAATCGATAGATGAAATATCAAAGACTGAAACTGATAATTCAAATTATGTTTTTACACCATATTTAGGTTATTATGTTGCTAATATAGGGGTTTCTACTGACGCTTCTAAACGTCTTAGGTCAGTAACTATTGGAAATGAAGATATTGTAATTCAACTCTTCAATTGTTATGGTGGTCCTATTGAAGAATATCATCAGAATTCTAATTAAATAAAGGTTAAAATTTTATATACAAAGCTTGAAGTTCAAGGAGTAAATGATTGTGAAAGAAATTGAATCTGAAAAAGATTTGGAAATCAGAATTAGAAATAAGTTGACATCTTTATTTTCTGACTCTGATTTCATTCTCCTTGAAAATAAAGATGTCGTTGATATTGTAATCCTTAATGACAAAACTCAAAAACTGTTCTTTATTGAACTTAAGTTTTTTAAGAAAAGTCACTTACGCTTGGGAACTGGCTCAGAATATGGTAAAGGGTTTCAAATCGAAGTTTTAGAAAGAAAATTCGCATATTTTGAGTCAAATTTACGATGGATATTAGCAACCGAAGAAGATGATTATTACAGATTTTGTACTAATGAACAGATAAGAAAAAATATCTGTAACGGTCTGGGGAAAAAATACAACAGCATATCTAAAAAATTGTTTGAAAGCGATGAAATAGCTCAATTAAATGAAGATGATTTGATTAAAGAAATCAACCACTGGCTGAATCAGTAATATCCCAGCATCCTGGCTCCTTCAGCAAGATCTCCCATTCCGTGAAGCTCCATTTTTTCATAAACTGCCGTCCGCTGATTTTCTACGGTCTTTATGGATTTTCCAAGCTTCCGGGCAATTTCAGAGACGGAAAAACCTTGTGCCAAAAGCCCAAAAATCTCTTTTTCCTTTGGAGAAAGTTTTTTGTAGCTTGCAAAAAGTCTTGTAGTCCGGTCAGGAGAATCAAGGAGTCCGCTTGCAATTTTTGAGGCGTTTACATTTGCCTTCATTACATTAAGGGCTTCCGTACAAAAATATTCTTTTCCGGAAGCAACCATCTTTACCGCAAGGGCAATTTCCGAAAGGTCAGATGTTTTTGTAATATAGCCCTGAACTTTAGCGCTGATTGCGTTTTCAACCGTCAACGGCTCAGAAAAAGCAGAGCAGACAAGAGTTTTAATTTCAGGCCTCACAGTCCTGAGCTCACTTAAAATAAAAAGGCCGTTTTCCTTTCCAACCTGCAGGTCCAGAACAATCATCCTGCAGTCATCATTTTTAACACGAATCTCTTTTGCCTCGTCTCCTGTCGAGGCCTGCAAAAAATCAAAATCAGGACATTCTTTTTTAAGGGCAAGGACAAGACTTTCCCGGAGCATGTTGTGGTCATCAATCAAAAGAACTTTCATCAAAAAACTCCTCGTGCGCTATCTTCTTATCGGCAAAATCAGGCTTACATTCGTTCCGTCTTTACTAGATTTTATCGCAAGATGTCCGCCCAAAGCAATTGCCCTCTCTTCCATAATTTTAAGGCCGGCATGTCCCGCTTTTTCACCAGGCTTTTCCACATCAAAACCAGAGCCATTGTCGCACACCGAAAGGATAAAATCATTCATCGTGTCAATCATTTTGATTTCAATTTTATCCGCCCCGCTGTGCTTCAGGGCATTTCGCAGGGCTTCCTGTAAAATTTTCAGGATTTGCACTTTTGCATCTGAAGAAAAGTTTTGTGCCACATCGCTTGCCTCATAAAAAGCAATTTTTGTTTTATAGTTTTCCTCAAACACTTTCGCCGTTTCGCGCACAAGAGCAATCAAATCAGAAGACAAATCAATCCGCGAAAAAGCCAGAAGTTCCCGAGCCTGAGCGATTGCGTCCTCGGTAAGATTTTTTGCCTTTTCATCCTCACTTTCCGAAAGACAAATCTTCAATGCCGCGAGAGTCTGAATTGCCCCGTCGTGCAAATCGCGGGAAAATGCCCTCTGCGTTTCTTCCCTGGCTTTCTGAATCCTGATTTTGTTTTTCTCCTCGCCCAATCGCACCTGCATTATTATAAGCGAAATGGCTGCAAGAATGAAAGTCGTGTACAAAACCGAGTCAAAGCCCTTGTTGATGAATTCTTCCTCCGACCGTTTTTCTTCAAGCGCGTCAAACTGCGAACTTTCTATTATATTTTCGTAGTCTTCGCTGAATTTTCTGTCTGCCGTTTTCTTGAATCCAATTGCCATTGTAAAAGTGAGGAATGCGATTATCAAAAAAATGTATTCAAGTTTTATTTTTAATGAGGGCGAAACCGCCGGTAAGCGGCGGTCGCGTGTTCCGCAGCTCACTAACGCTCGGCCGCTTCCCTTGTCGCTCTCTTTCGTTCGCTCCTCAGTCCAGTGGCTTGCTTCGCAACTGCTCCATGCCCTTTCGCATTTTTTCATAATCAAAAGATACATTCCGTAAGCAATAAAAGCCGCAAAAGCCTTGTCCAAAAGATTCAGCAGAAAACCGCCAATAAGATTTGCTGCAATCACATTGTTCGTTACAAATAAAATTCCCTGCTCAATCGCCGTAAGGTTGTAATGGTAAAATGCCGCAAATAGCGAGCCGAAAACGCCGTTAGTAAAAGCACTTAAAATTCCTGCCATCATAAAAGAATCAAGGCTTATCTTTTCTTCACCATTTTTCTTTGCAAGAGCAAAAATAAAAGAAGAGCCAAGAGCCGTCATCAGCTGACACAAAATAAAAATCAGCTTGAGCCTTCCAAGCAAAAACAAAGTCCCGTTTGTAAGAATCGCAACTATAATAGACGGAACAAATCCACCCATCGCAGCAATGGCAATCGTTGCAAAACTGTCCATATAAAGAGGGAAGGAACTTTCACCTGCCAGAATCGAGCCTGCAATATTCAGCACCGATGAAACAAGTATAAGCAGAGGAAAATAGATATTTTTTTGCCTGTAGTTCATAAATGTAGTATATCACAAAATGCGCCCCAGTGCGCCTGTCGTCATGCCAACTGGTTGTACCGCAGCGAGCTTGACCCGCTGTCGGCTACGAACCTTTGTTATGGCAAAAATATATCTTATACAGAATTATATTTCATAAATACTTTATTTTCTTTATGAAAATTTCTGTACAAATTTTTGAAGCGTATGCTTCTATTATTATATTTTTCCTAAGCGGCGAAAAGCCGCGTACTACCGCTTCTTTGCGTAAACCCTAAAGTTCAATTTCATTTCATAAAGCAAGCTTGACTTGCTTTATGAAATATTCTTTTTCTTTAAAATTACCATATTATCATTTCTGTATATTCAGTAAAAACTTCACCTTCATCAAAACGATATACAATTTTCCCAACGACGGATTTTTCATTTTTTATTTTTTTAGGAAACCAGTGCATTTTAATAGTATTAAACATTCTATCTTGATTTTTTATTGTTTTATTTTTCAAGATAAAAACTTCCCTATTTTCTGTTTGATAAGAGAAACTGATAATATTTATTTTTTCCCACAATATTTGTCTATTTACTAGAAAACAAAATACATCATATTCAATATCAAATGGCCATGTTTGTATGGTACTTGTTATTAGAACAATATTATTATGATTGTTTGGATCAATTTTCTCTTCTTTACAATAGTTATACTGCTGAAAAATCCAGATTGGATATGTTTTATTACTTGTTGCAAAATTTATTGCAATACAATTAAAAGAGAATAAAAATAAAAACAATATTAGAAAAAGTTTTTTCATTATTTATCTTAAAAAAACACGCCAGTGGCGTGTCGCCATTACAACTGGTTGTACCGCAGCGGGCTTGACCCGACATCCGCTTTGAAGTGCATGTTAGCTATTTATTTCATGATTATACCATTCTGTATAGACAGTTTTTATTGCATTATATGGTGAAGAGGTTGTATCAATAAAAGATTTAAATGCTTCTGAACTTACAATGTTTTGTAATTCAATAATGTAAGTTTTCTTAAATCTATCTTTATCTACTTTTTCATCTAAATATTT
>JAZSJM010000258.1:0-2438 GCA_045534325.1 Treponema sp.
CGTGGCTGCTCATCAATCTTCAATAATGCATACATAAATGAAAATGGAGATGGTTCCGCTGCTGCCCTTAATATTTTACATATGATTTTTGCCGTAGGTGCATTTTCATCTCCTTTAATGCTGAGTCTTTTTGTAAACACCGGAATCGGCTGGCGGGGGGCAATGTGGACTCTGGCTTTTCTTTCTTTCATTTCAATTTTTTTGATTGCAGGGTTAAAAATGAAAGAAATTCAAGTGTCAGCCAAAGAAGAAAATAGAAATGAAAAATCCAGGAAAATGAGTTTCTGGAAAAATCCTTTGTTTTACGTAATGGGACTTCTTCTGTTTTTCTATCTGGGATTTGAGAATTGCGTAAACGGATGGTTTGTAACTTATTTTAAGAACAGCGGTCTCATGTCGCAGACTTTTGCAAATTCTCTTGTTAGTTTTACCTGGGGAGCTGTATTAATCGGACGTTTTTCAACGGCAATACTTTCTTCAAGATTTTCAAAAAAGACGTTGATTTTAACTGACTGTGTGGCAGTTTCCCTTTTCTTTGTAATGATGATTTCTAGTCAAAGTCTGGTATTAACCGGCTGCTCAATAGTTGGAATGGGCTTTTTTCTAGCAGGTATTTATCCAACAGCCGTAAGTGCAGCAGGGCCTGCAATAAATGGAAATGACATAGGAATGTCTATGCTTTTGGCAATTGCTGCATTTGGTGGAATTATTACTCCGCAGATTATCGGCATTATTGGTGATAAGACTGGTCTTGCTGGGGCCATCGGTATGCTTGTTGTAAATGTAAGCGCAATGATTATTTTGTCTGTATTGTATCTCCTTAGAAAAGAAAAAGAATAAAAAAACGGTATAAAGGATTTCTTTTTTTCTTTTGCTCTGTTTTGTTTGTGATATACTTGTAAATATCTAAAAAAAACGGAGGTAGTATGAATTTTATTTTAAGCCACATGAATTGGATTTGGCTTACAGTAATGGTTTTATGCATTATTTTTGAGGCAGTAACTTTTCAACTGACAACTGTATGGGCTGCGATTGCTTCTCTTTTAATGATTTTTCTATGTAAGACAGGAATTGCAGTCAGGTGGCAAATATTGATTTTTTTAATAATTACCATTGCCTTGATTGTTTTTACCCGTCCTTTTGCAATGGAAAAACTAAAACTTGGTAAAAACGTAACAAACGTTAATTCTCTAATTGGACAGGAAGTTTTGGTTGTAAAGGCAATTGAACAGTTTCAAAAAGGTGAGGGAAAAACAAAAAATGGCGTTATCTGGACTGTAACTTCCATTGATGGTTCTGAGATTCCACAGGGAAGTGTCTGTGAAGTTAAAGAAGTAGACGGAAATACCTTAAAAATTGCAACAAAATAGGAGAAAAAGATGACTTATATTTTAATCGGTATATTGATAGTTGTATTAATTTTAATTTTAGTAAATGTTCGAATCGTTCCACAGTCAAAGGCTTTTGTAATTGAACGGCTTGGTGCATACTCCAGCACATGGCAGGTTGGTATGCATGTAAAAATGCCTTTTATTGACCGTATCGCCAAGATAATGTCATTAAAAGAAAGGGTTATGGATTTTCCACCACAGCCTGTAATCACTAAAGATAATGTTACCATGCAGATTGATACTGTAGTTTACTGTCAAATTACTGACCCAAAGCTTTATACCTACGGCGTAGAAAGTCCTATGAACGCATTGGAAAATCTCACTGCTACAACTTTGCGAAATATTATCGGCGAACTGGAACTTGATGATACATTGACCAGCCGCGATGTCATTAATTCAAAAATGCGTTCAATTCTTGATGAGGCTACAGACCCATGGGGAATAAAAGTTACCCGTGTAGAAGTAAAGAATATTGATCCTCCGAAAGCAATTCAAGAAGCAATGGAAAAACAGATGCGGGCAGAACGTGAACGCCGTGAACAGATTCTTATTGCAGAAGGGCATAAGCAGAGTGCAATTCTTGAGGCAGAAGGAAAAAAACAGTCAATAATCCTTGAGGCACAGGCTCAAAAAGAAGCCGCAGTGCAAAAAGCAAAAGGTGAGGCCGAAGCTATCCTGGAAGTTCAAAAAGCTACGGCACAGGGGTTAAAAATGATAAAAGAAGCTTCTCCTGATGATGCTGTTATACGTCTTCGCTCTCTTGAAACTTTTGAAAAAGCCGCTAACGGACAGGCGACAAAAATAATAATTCCGTCGGATTTTCAAAATTTTGCAGGAGTTGTTACTGCCTTTAGTGAGCTGGCAAAAAAATAAAACTTGATTTGCAATCTAAAAAAAACTGTCTGACAAAAATACTTGAATCAGACAGTTTTTTTTTATTTTTTTGCAATATTTTGCAGAGGCTGTGGATTGTGGTCTTTAATATATAAATATTTAAATGGATGAATGTCTAAACCGTTTGTATACCAGCCGCCAACAGAGTTTGTA
>JAZSJM010000241.1:0-16484 GCA_045534325.1 Treponema sp.
TATATTCAGTTACCTGTTTTTTAACAGATGTACGAGTTTTTAAATCGTTATTTTCTGAAAAATACTGATTATTGGTATACTTAGTCAAATATTTTTCGTCGTTATATTCCCATATTTTTTGATAATCCATTAATTTTACATATTTTTTTTCATTTTCCGATGTATCATTATTTTCGATTTCAAAATGATACATCGTTTCTTTTACTGGATTTCCGTCTTTGTTATAAATAATTTCTTTTTCTGTTTTGCCTGTTAAATCCTCTGTAAAAACCTTTGACAGAAAATTTTCATCATCATTATATTCATAAACAGTTTTTTCTTTCATCTTCAAGTCCAGAGCATGTTTTGGAATATTAAAGACTTCTTTTACAATAATCTTATAATCATCATCAAAAATTCTGCGTACAATTTTATCCACGGAAGTATTTGTTAAAACATTTTTATTATCAAACCTTGACAATGAAAAAATTTCACCATTATAGGAGAATCGTCGTAAAGTTCCATTCCTTAAGCGGTTAACTATTTCTTTTTCTTCAGGATTTTCATCTCCCTCTTTATTATCAAGGATTGAAAGAAGATCTGAATTTTGAGAATTTATCAAATCATATGACATATTGTAGGAAATTGAAGTTGATTCAATCCAATATTGATTCGAGAGTGCCGTTAAATTGGACTGTAAAAACGAACTTTCAATCTGACCGATTCTGTCAGGACAAAATGTCTCATAAAGATATAAAAAAGATGAATTTTTCCAGACAGGAAGCATCAAAATCAGTGCAGAATCTTTTGATAAATCATAGTAATTTTTTGCCCGTGAATCTAAAGTTGTTTGTGTTAAAGCATATCTAGATACTTCAAAAATAAAATTTTCAAAAAACTTATTTTTTGAAAAACTGAAAAAAAGGGAGAAAAAAAATAGAATAAACAAAAAAATACGTTTTTTAATTATCAATGAATTCATCAATATACTCTTTTAAATTAAATGGGCTGATATTATCGTATTTCTCACCAGTACAAACAAACAAAACAGGAATGTTAAACTCTTTTCCGATTGAAAAAATCATTCCTCCCTTTGCTGTTGAATCATATTTTGTAATAACTAAAGCATCCAAACCAACGGCTTCATTAAAAACTTCTGCCTGTCGGACAGCATTCTGGCCTGTAGTTCCGTCAATAACCAGAATTTTCTTATAACAGCCTTCATCAGCTTTCTGGCAGGCAATTCTGTCAATTTTTTGCAGTTCTTTTACAAGGTTTTCTTTATTATGAAGTCTTCCTGCAGTGTCTGCTAAAACAATTCCTCCTCCTGAAGCCCTACAGGCATCAGCAGCATCAAAAACAACTGCGGAGGGATCACTTCCGTGTTGATGGGAAACAACACGAATATTCAGATTATTTCCATGCATTTCAAGTTGTTCTTCTGCTGCTGCTCTAAAGGTGTCGGCGGCGGCTAAAATCACATTTTTTCCAGTATTTTTATAATAATTGGCAATTTTAGCGCAGGTTGTTGTTTTTCCTACTCCATTCACACCAAGAAGCATTAAAATATTAGTTTTTGAATCATCAATATTAAATTCTATATTTGAAGCAAAAGATGAAAGAATTTCTTTAAGTTTTGCGATTATTTCTTTTTCATCACTTATTTTATTATTTTTACAATATGTTTCTAATTCAAGTGTAATTTCAAATGCTAATTTTGCACCAATATCCCCCTCAACAAGCACATCTGTAAGTTCTTCAAAAAAGGACTCATCAATTTTATATGAAGAGAATAAATTTTTAAATTTTTGAGCAAAACTGAATTTTGACATTTATATATACCTTTTATTTATTAATTTTTGCAGTTTCCGGCAGAACATCATTTGCCGCATGAAGATATCTGAATATCTCCACACCAAACCATGTTCCTGCTACACAGGAAATTCCTATAGTATAATACGAATACCGTTGCCATTTTATCATATTTTCGTAAGAAGTTCTGCCGTCTGCATAAGAATTATTTGCTGCGGTAAAATTTCCCACACAATAAAATGTTGGAATGAGGGAACAGATAAGAGCACTGTATGATGTATATAAGGCTCTTCTTCTTTTATCTATATTTTTTTCCCTGCTATAAGGATTGAGTTTAACAGATAAGTTTTTTTCATTTTGAGCAATTTCCTGAGGAACATAAAAGAATGCACTATTTTTATTATCATCAGTAAAACTACCCAAAACACTCCTGCCATTTACAGAAGCTTTTCCATAAATATTTTCATTATCAACTTTTGAACTTTCCATTGCATTAAAAAAGAATGTACCGTTTACAGGTTTAGCAAGTTTTATATCAAAAAAACCGGTTACCAGAGGTTTTAATGTCGTTTTAACTATAAAAATATCTTCCCCCGAAAATGAATATGTAATGGTTTGACTTTCATATCCAGGAGAAGAAATTGTGATTGTGTGAATTCCTGCATCAAAAACAATATCATTTAAATTTCCTGCAATAACTCCATCAATACTAACCTCCGCATAAGGAGCAACCTCAAGAGGTTCAATATCAAGCTCAATCTTTACAGGAAGGGAATTTGCAATTTTAGGGATTAAATTTTTTGAAATATTCTGGGCGATGGATATTAAATCATTTGTACTGCCAACTTCTGTAACTGTTGCACTAAGTTTTGCACCTGGAAAAATATATAAACTCACAGTTACAGATAAATATTCTCCATAAATGCTGATTTCTCCGTTTAATAATCCATTGATTTTTGCAGAAACTACGTCTTTATTAAATTCAAAACTGAATAAACCTCCGTCTTCTGCATTTTTACCGGGAGTATAAAGTTGTGATGAATCATTCTTATACAAAACAATGGACTCCGTGGAAGATTTTTCTGTTTCATTCCTTTTAAAAAATGGAAGTTGAAAGAATCCGTTTTGATTTTTTTCATTTTGAATATCTTTTTTTAAATCAACGTTCAGCCTGTTTTCATATTTTTTGTTTACTTCAATCACCTGCTGAATATTTTCGTCAATCTGCTCCTCTATTTCTTTTATTTTTTTTTCTTCAAGAAGTATATTTTTTTTTAACTCAGAGGGTTTATCTTTTAAAAGAACAAGAGAATCCCTTGTTTTATATTCCTTGGAAAGTTGAAGAAACAATGATAATCTTTTTGTCTGTAAATCATATAATATCCGGTCCAGTTCTTCCTGTGCACTTAAAGTCCTGAATCCATCCTCAGTAATCTGCTCTAAAATTAATTGCGGTAAAACAGTGGAAATCTGTCTATTTGGACCATTTTCAACACCTTTCTGCTTAAAAGTAAATTTCTGACTTGCAAGAACCCAATTATCGCAAAAACCGAAACTTAAGGAAAAAAAAATGAAAAGAATCAAAAATTTTTTTTTGTCTAAAAAAAAACTCGTCATTAAACTATCTTTCCTACATATCTTCTTCATCACTGTCAGATGATGAAAAAGACGGAGTCTGCCATTGAGATTGAAGGTACGCATCGATGAACTGGTCGATATCACCATCCATTACAGATTGAATATTTCCTGATTCATACTTTGTACGATGATCTTTAACTAAGGTATATGGTTGAAACACATAAGTTCTTATCTGGTTACCCCAAGAAATTTCTTTTTTCTCAGCACCAAATTTTGCATTTTCTTTTTCTTTTTCCTCTTTATAGTGCTGATAAAGTTTTGCTTTTAAAATACTCATCGCAGTTGCTCTGTTCATTAACTGAGAGCGTTCTGAATCACATTGAACTACAATACCAGTAGGAAGATGTGTAAATCTTACGGCAGAATCTGTTTTATTAACATGCTGCCCGCCTTTTCCACCTGAGCGGTAGGTATCAACTCGTAAATCTTCCGGTCGAATATCAACTTTAATAGTATCATCAAGAATAGGAAAAATAAAAACAGAACTGAAAGATGTATGACGTCTTGCATTGGCATCAAAAGGTGAAATTCTGATAAGACGATGAACTCCAGCCTCACCCTTTAATTTTCCATAAACATAATCACCGGTAATCTGAATTGTAGTTGATTTGATTCCGCCTTCATCTTCTTGAAGATCAACGGTTTCCATTTTAAAACCATTTCGCTCTGCCCAACGGATATACATTCTGCTAAGCATATAAGCCCAGTCACAGGCTTCTGTTCCGCCTGCACCAGAATGAATTGTTAAAAAGCAGCCATTTTTATCAACTTCACCTGACAAAAGATTCAATATAGACTGTTTTTCAAAAGTTTTCTCTGTCTGTTCAAGAAGAGAACTCAATTCTGCCTCTACAGAAGAATCAGAACTTTCAATCCCAAGTTCATATAAAGTTTCTAAATCCTGTACATCTTTTATAAGCTTTCGCCAAGGATCAACGCGCCCTTTTAAGTATTTTAACTCATTCATGACCTTTTGGGCATTCTCTGAATCATTCCAAAAATCACTTTGCGCTGTAAGTTCTTCTGTCTCTTTTATTTTTTTATCGATTGACTCGTGGTCAAAGACGCCCCCAAGCAGCAAATATATCATTCTTTAGCTTATCTATAGGTTCTTTTAATTCTTCTAACATTTTTAATTCCTTATATATATTACTTTTGTAAAGATGTTCTTAACAAACTCTTTTGAACTCCAGAAAACACAGCTTTTTTCCATTTTTTTTGTCTTAGCTCGGTGATAGCGAAATTACCGTTAATTGGAAACTGATAGATTCGCAATGTGTCATAATAATCTGTCGCAGAATCTAATTCCCTTTTTAAGACCGAAAGTTGATTTTCTGAAATCTGCATGCTTTCCCAACATGAACGCTGAACTTTTTTAAAGCCAAAGCGTGTAAGTATAAGGGAAGCCGCTTTTGCACTGTCAATTCCACTAGGATCCAAGACAACAGAAACAAACATATATATAAGAATAAAGTAATCAAGTTTGCTTGTCAAATACAGTATTTTATTGCATTATATAAATATGAATAAGATTAGAAATATTTCGATTATAGTTTTTTCGGCTGTATTTTTTTTATGTTCAGTTTCCGCACAAAATATTTCTAGACCTGTAGTTGATATGATAAGTGCAACTCCAGTTTCTGCAAATAAAATAAAAATAACCTGGAAGATACCGCAGAATTTTAATGCCCATTCAATTCAAGTTTATAAAAGTACTATTCCATTAACTTCAAAAATTATAGAGCAGACCCCTCCTGTTGCCCAGCTGTCGCCAAAAAAATCTTCATATATAGACACGGTTGTAAATTACAAAGATTATTTTTACGCTGTGATTGCTCGTTTAGATGACGGCTCTTTGTACAATATTGTGCTTCCTTCGGTTAATGCAACGGTAAAAGGCGTTAAAGTAAAACGTCCGCAAAAAAAATCGGAGCCATCAGAAGAAGAAATTCAGCAGAACACCCCGAAATATTATCCAAAAGGAAATCTCCGGGAGTTACCTTTGCCATATCTTGATATTATCAGCGATTTAGAAAAAAAACCTAATAAATTAAAAAAAGAAGTAATTGAAGCTGGAAAAAATCTGTCTAAAGATTACGAAAAAACTCCGCCAGAAAAACTTAGTCCATATTATTTTGATGAAGACATAGTTTCACCTTCAGGGGGAGATGATTTTTATCTTTTTGAAATTCTAAGGAATTATTTCGTAAAAAAAGACTATAAAAACTCAGTTATCGAACTTCAAAAATTTTTAAGTATAAATCGAAGTAATGAAACAACAAACAGAGCTGTTTTTTATCTCGGGCAATCACAATACTTTTTAGGCAACTACAGGCATGCACTGACAATGTTTTTATACGTTGAAGAAAATTATCCTATATTGTCTAAGAAATGGATTAATTCTTCCCTTGATTTTTATAAAATCAACTTAAACTAAAAGATATTTCGTATTAAATCTATAAAAGGCGGTGTTTTTACAAGCCCCAGATCTTCTGCGGTAAGTTTTTCTGTTCTTTTTACACTTAATGAATTTCCATTTTCGTCAGCCCCGGGATTTGTATCTGAAATTGTACCGTCATCGTTTAACTTAGGAACAGATTTTACTAACACTTCATCACCAATATTAACCCTGTCGTAAAAACTTTTTTGAATAAGAGTTCCCTGTGCGATTTCTTCACCTACCTGGTCAACAACTATCTGTCCTAAAGAAAATTTTTCATCAAAGGTAACGCCTGTTCCTGTATCCTGAGTTCTGATATTTCCAGCTTTAACAACATCTAAAACTGTATTTTTTACAATTCCCTCTGTTTTTCCCATATCAATAAGGATTTCGTTTCCACTTCGAGCAATAATTTTTCCCCGGGCAGGTAAAATATTCAATAAATTTCTTCTAAATGAACGTAAAACAGAAGCAAAGCGGTCATTACCAGTTCTGAACAGTGAAATTTTCGACACAACAGTTCCATTTCTTCCGTTATAAATAATTGCATCAAGAGCAACCTCTCGCTCCGATTCTTCAAAACTCATAATGACAAAATAGTCCTGAGAGGCTTTTCTTGATAATCTATAAGCTTCACCAAAACTACTTACAGGTTCTTTTTCAACGAAAACAGAAGTTATAGCAGCTCCGCTAAAACTTTGCTGAACCATTGAAGCCGCAACTTCTTCCGAATCGCAGTGGATAAGCTGAACAGGAGATTTTGTGTAATAAATTCCGATATTCCATCTTGTTTTATCAAAAAAGAATGGATCAACATTCCACTTTGCATTAAGTGAATATTTCATAAGCGAAGTATATGCTTCAATCGTGTCATTAATTTTTGTATTCTGATACTTTTCTTCAGGTGTTAATTTATTTACATCAATTTTTGAATTATTTTTTATAAAGGTTATCTGGTTTAAATATAATTCATTCAAACCGATTTTTTGAATCAACTGAGCAAATTCATTTCTCGCCTGAAAATTATTCGGATCAATTTTTAAAGCACGCTGATATTCATAACGGGCTTCTTCGCCCTGGAAAAGTTTTGAAAATTCCCTTGCTTTTTTTATGTGGTACATTGCCCATTGATTGCGACGTTCATCTTCTAAAGGCAGTTCTTCACATATAACCAGTTCAAGAGAACTTCTCAGGATTTCATCCAGTTCATCAATTAACAGGGCCTGAGACCAGGTTTCAACAGCATCCTGTTTTTTATTAAGACGATATTCTGCCCATCCTTTTAAATACCAGCCGCTAATTGTCTTACGATTTTTATTGATAAGATAATCACAAATATCTATAACTTCATCATATCTTTTCTGCTCATAAAGAATAGATGAAAGCATAACATAAGCTTGAGTATAATCTGCCTTTATTTGAACAGCAGCCCTTGCCCTGCGTTCCGCTTCCTTAAAATCACCTTTTTTTGCATTAAGGTAAGCGGCTAAATAATGAACTTCGGGCTCTGCTGAATGGTATTTTAATGCCTGCCGAATGTATTTTTCTGAAATATCAGTTTTACCGGTTTCTGCAGAAAGAACGGCAAGAGATAAAAGTGCTTTTTTATTTGTTCCCTGTCTTTTTAAAGCATCCAGATAAAAATTCTGAGCACTGTCATAACTGCCATTATATAACTCTAATTCCGCAAGGCCAAAACGAGCTTCAACATTATTAGGATATTCTTTAATAATATCATTAAAAATTTCTTCTGCTTCTTTTAGTTTTTTAAGGGAGATAAGACACATTCCCCGTAAATTGCGTATGTCAGTTCTATTTTTTTCATATTTTTCAGCAGAATAAAGATAAGATAAACATAAATTAAAATCATTAATTTCATATGTACATTTCGCCAGATTGAACCATGCTTCTCCAAAAGCAGGATTTTCTTGCAGTGCCTGCTGATACTCTTCACGGGCTTCATACCAATCTTCATTATTCTGATATTCAAGACCTTTATTAAAATGAATTAGAACCTTTGAATTGTAATCCTGTCCATAACATAAAAAAGTAAAAATTAAAATTATAAACAAAAACGGCTTTTTACAATTCATTTACCTTATCCCCTCTCAAATTTTTTATTGATTTTCAAGTTTATTCTTTTTCTACTTTTTCTGGTTTTTCATTTTTTTTGATAACTTTTATCAGATTAACCCGGTGACCTTCCATATCCTGAACTATAAATTCAAAATTCTCCCAATTAATCTTTTCGTATTTAACAGGAATCCTTCCAAATAAATCAAGAACAAATCCACCTAATGTGTCAAAATCATTTGTTGGAAAAGTTGAAGCAATAGTATCATTTAAATCTTCAAGATTTACCCGGGCATCACAAAGCCAAATTTGATTTCCAATTGAAAGAATATCTTCTCTTTCATCATCAAATTCATCCTGAATATCACCTACAATTTCCTCAATAATATCTTCCATGCAGACAACCCCGCTGACACCGCCATATTCATCAACAGCAATGGCAATATGAAGATGTCTTCGCTTAAATTCTCTAAGGAGTCCGTCAATTTTTTTTGATTCAGGGACAAAGTAGGCTTTTCTCAATAACTTATCTAAATCAATAGTTTCTTTTTTTGAAATTACGGCAAGAAGATCTTTTACATACAAAATTCCTAAAACGTTATCAATTGATTCTGAATAAACAGGAAATCTTGAGTGTCCGCTTTCTGCTATTTTTGCAAGCAAATCCTCTTCTGGAGTATCAATCGAGATAAAATCAACGTCAATACGGGGAATCATAACTTCTTTTACAGATGTTTCTGATAAATCTTCGATTCCTTTTATCATGTCTTTTTTTTCTTCAATCAGACTTAAGCTATCTGTATTCGAATTATGGTCCAGACTATTTCCATCGTTTCGTTCAACATTACTGTTTACTTCATCATCTTTTTTCTTTCCAAAACTAAATATACTCATATTATTCCCTGACTAATATTATATCATTAAATGATGCTAAAATTTCTTCCTGAAGTTTTAACATCGGATCTGAAGGAGAAGAATTTTTTTCAATATGTTCCTCACCGTGATCCATACCATTTAAGTGAAGTGTTCCATGAATTAAAAGTCTTTTCAATTCCTCATTTTCACTAACTTCAAAATATTCTGAATTTTTTTTCAAAGTATCAATACTTATTATAATATCTCCAGCACTAACCCATTTTTTTCCTTCTTCGTCAGTATACTCTTCTCCATTTTCAAAAGAAAGAATATCTGTTGGATTATCTATTTGCCGATAATTTTTATTCAATTCCTGAATAAAAGCATCATTACAAAATAAAAGTGAAATCTCTTCGCCGTCATAATTTAATTTTTCAAGCACTTTCTGCTCAAAATCAGTTATCAAATCAAACCATTCCGGCTGTTTCATTTCATCCTGCATTGAAACATATACCCTGTTCATTTTTTATTCACCTTCCCTTTTTGAAACAGGTTTTTCACCATTAACAGAGTCATTTGCTGTAGGCAGGGATTCATCAGGATCTTTTTGATTTTGATATTTGATTCTTCCATGATAGTAAGCTGCAAGAATAGAGACAAAACTATCCCTGATTTTTGTCATTTCTCCAAAAGTTAGCGCACAATCATCTAATTGACCGGCCTCAATTTTAGAAGTAATTAACTGATGAATAAATTTTTCCAAACGCTGGGCCGTAGGTTTTTCCAAGGACTTACATGCGGCTTCTACAACATCTGCAAGCATAACAACTGCGCTTTCTTTTGTTGAAGGACAGTTACCGTCATAGCGAAAATCAGATTCATTTACATTAGGATCTGCTTCTTTTGCCTTATTATAAAAATAACTCATTACAGAGTTACCGTGATGTTCACTTATAATACGAATAATACTGGATGGTAAATGCAGCTGATAAGCCTTTTCAACACTCAGGCGTAAATGACTTTTTATAATTGAAACGGAAAGCGATGGATTTAAATCCGTATGTTTATTTTCTGTATCAATATTATTTTCTGTGAAATATTCAGGATGCTCCATTTTACCGATATCATGGTAAAGAGCCGCAACCCGAGCTAAAAGAGAATTAGCGCCGATATCTTTGCAGGCTGCTTCTGAAAGCTGACTTACCATAATACTGTGCTGATATGTTCCGCTGGCTGTAAGTAAAAGTTTTCGTAAGACAGGAGAATTCTGATCGCTTAAATCCATTAATCTGAAAACACTGGCTGTATTCATTAAGATTTCAAGCGGAGTTAAAAGTCCTAATGCAAGAATACCTGAAATAAATCCATTAAAAGCAACGCCACTAAAAACAAATAAAGCGTCATCAAAATAATCATTAAAAATAACCTTTAGTGTTACCATGTAAATAATATTTAATACAGCAACAGAAATTGATGAAAAAATCATATCTATTCTGTGTTCTATCGTCCTTACGATTCTTACAAGAGTTAAAGATGAAGCCAAGGTAAAAATAAAAGGAACAAGTTCAAATCCGCAGGCACACAAAACACCAAAAGAAATTAAAATAGAAAAATAAAGTCCAGAAATCTGTCCGAATAAAATCGTTACTAAAGCCACACACAAAGCAGATGGAATAATCACAGGAAGTTTATACACACCCTGAAATAAAAAGGCTTTATCACCAAATGCAGTAAGAGCAAATACGATTACAAAAAGCATTCCTGACAATAAAATTTCTCTAAATTCAACCTTACGTCCTAAAAAAACAGGATTATAAAGTAAAAATGCCAGGGCAGAAACCAGCATTAAGAATAAAAAATTATCTGCTAAAGCTCTGTAATCGATATATGAAGGAGATGCAGCCATTTTTCGAAGTTTTAAATAATCTTCTTCAGCTATAGCAAATCCTTTTCGTATGATTTTTTCCCCTTCTTCAATTGCAATCGGAAACTGTTCGTCTGCAGGAAGAGTTTTGGGTGCAATAATCGTTTTATCTGCAATCTGCCCCACCTCATATTCATCTACTGAAAACGAAGCAATCGTCTGAGATGTGCTAGCATCTAAGTAAACAATTGCAGTAGAAAAAATAAAAACAACTGCAAAAACAATCAAAAGCTGCCAGTTTTGCCTGATGTATGCCGAAACAGCATGAATTAAATTTGAGAAGAATGATTTTTTTTCACTATTCTGTTTTGTCATTTTCATATGCCCATACAATTTTTTTTACCAGCGCTGAACGAACAACATCACTGCCGTCAAGTTCAACTATGCTGATATCATCTATATTTTTTAATATACTCAGAGCATGAATAAGCCCTGAAGGAACTTTCTTTGGAAGATCTACCTGCGTAACATCACCGGTAACAAATACTTTGGAATTTTCGCCCATTCTAGTTAAAAACATTTTCATCTGTTCTTTTGTTGTATTCTGAGCTTCATCCAAAATAACCGCCGCATTATTTAATGTTCTTCCGCGCATATATGCTAACGGTGCGACTTCGATTATACCATTTTCCTGGAGTTTTTTTACAATATCGCTGGAAATACATGAATTCATGGAATCATACAAAGGTCTGAGGTATGGATTTATTTTATCCTGCAAATCACCAGGCAAAAATCCTAAGCTTTCTCCAGCTTCAACAATAGGCCGCGTTAAAATAATTGAATTAATTTTATGATTTAATAAAAGACATAAACTTTCAGCAATTGCAAGAAATGTTTTACCACTTCCAGCAGGACCTACAGCAAAAACCAAATTATTTTTCCTAAATGCCTCTACAAGTTTTGCCTGATTTTTTGTCTTTGGATAAACTTTTCTATATCCGCTGGGAATTGAAATAGAAAATTCCCCCGCATTAAAAGATGAATTACATTCCCCTTTCTGAAAACCTGTATTTAAAATTGACTCAACAAGATCTTCTGAACAATAAGGAGCGTCAGAAATTTCATCAGCAAGACGGTCAATAACAAATTTAAATTTCTGCTGGACTTCAGGGGAGTTATCAGAAATTGATAATTCATTACCCCGCGTAAATACATTTACGCCAAGATGTTTTTCAATGAGTTTAAGGTTGCTGTCATTTGTGCCACAAACCTGAGATAATACTTCAGGATCTGAAAGCACTATAGTATATTCATTATTCAATGATTCTATTCTATCACTCATATAAACTTAATTCAAATTCCATGTTCCGTATTCGTCTTCAATTTCTGTCTTCATGCCTGCCATTGGTCTCCAGCTAACACTCAAAGAAAAATAAGGACTGAAATCATAATGTGCCTTTGTATTAGTAGTTGAATTTGCAGCAACATATCGCGGAGAAATTTTTAGGGAACAGTTTAGATCCCAGTCGTGCAAGTCATGGGTAATTGACATGGCCAATGACTTTAATTTAAATCCGCTCTCCCGCCGTTTTGTATCGCTGTCAAATCTAAATGAATCAACTAAATCATCAAATATATTTCTCTGTCCGTTACCATCATAGTAATATTCATAATTACTTTCTGAACAGAAATATCTGTAAATCACACTGTTTCTACTTTCTACGCTAAAGGAAAAATCAAGAAAATCGTTAACCTTAAACGTAAGTTTTGGAATAAAAACAAAATAAGAACTTGTTGGGCGAATAAAGTCATAAACGAAACTTGTAGAAAGAGACGGAGACCAGGAAATACGTTCTGTCCAATACTTAAAAGTTTTTGAAGTACTAGTATAGGCAAAACTTAAAGAATATGGTTGAAAACTCTTTTCAGAAGTTGATTTCCAGCCGTTGCGTTTTAAAATGTTTCCGTTTGTATCACGTTCTATTTCAAAAATATAGTCATTCGTGTAGCTCATTGTATAGGCAAGCTGAGTACCGAATCCACTCAAAGAAAACTTAAAGGAATCATGTTCGCTTTCTTCCCAGTCATATACATAGGATTGAGTCAAGCTAAATTTTGAATTGAATAGTTTTAAGCTAAAGGACTGAGAAATATCATTTTTAACCCAAGCATCATCTGTTGCGCTTTTTTGCCTAACCCCGGTTCCAATTGAAAAGGTGGAATATGGAAAAGTTAAAGAAAAAACACCTGTATAAGAATCAACCTGCGGAGGAAGCGTTGTTGTAAGCGATAATTTTTGACTGTAATCCCCTTCTGTCGCGGAAAGAACAAGATTTAAGTTATGAGTCGTAACACAGTCTTTATCTGTTAAATCCATCGTTAAATATTCCCACTCAGGATTGTTGACATCATCACTTATATATTTTGTCTGAATCATTTTTACAGTTGTATTCCATGTAAGTGCTGTATTAGAAAAATACTGAGTATAATAAAAAGGCTTAAAAGTAAGGGCATTTGTATCAGTCAAATCCAGTTTGCGGGCGTTATAGTCAGAAGTTTTTGTCTGATTTGCATAGGATTCTGAAAATCCCCCTTGCTCTGTATTGGTATTTAAATAAGGATGAACCTGATAAACAGGATTAAAAGAGAATGTATCTGTAAGGGAAAGGAAACTGTCTTTATAGCCTAAAGTGCTTGTAAGTGTAGTCGGAGATTTTGCTTCAATATATGTAGAATTAACGATTTTCCAATCAAAATCCTCGGGTTTACTAAGTTTTGATGATGCATAAGAAATCTGAGAACTGAAATCAGGAGAAATTGAATAAGCTAATTTATACGAAATACCTGTCAGATTTTTTACAGAAGCTGATACCGTTGAAATTACGGGAAGTGCAGATTCAGCAAATGCAATATCCTTTTGATCTTCATCAGTTGAATTATCACCTTCTTCATCAGATTTTTTTTCTACAGCAGATTCATCAGTTTTATTAGGATTTATATCATCAGGGGGAATCAAAGTTAAAGTTGTTGTTTGTTTTGCCGTAGTTGTTGAAGCAGGAAATTGAAAAATTGTTCCAGAAATTCTTGCAGAAATTTTTAACGGATTAATTTTATTTGGATAGTAGAAATATCTTTCCGGAGAATAACTTGCCCATGCACTGTCCTCTGAATACCTTGAATCATTTCCTAAGGATGTTTCTTTTTTTCCGAAATCAACAGAAGAAGAAAACTCAGATAAGGAAATTGAAGACACATAAGGCTTCCAGTTGTCAGGAATCGAAAATGTATATGAACCTTTTAAACTCCACTGAAAAGAATCGGTGAGCGTAACATCCTCTTCATCTTCGGTTGCAGCACCTGACATTAGAAAGTCAATCCAATCCATAGTTTCAGCTCGATTGTTAAAATCATAATTAAAATACGGATCAGAATATAATGGCATAGAGAGAGTAAGGCTGAGAGGTTTAGAGATTACAAGATTTAAATTTGCCTGATAACGGAAAGGAAGTTCAATTCCCATAAAATTGGATTTATCAGATACTTTTACGTTATTGGTGTTATAGGGAACATAATAACCGTATGAATTTTTAAAAACAGTATTACTAAATCCTAATTCTAAATTAAACTGAATATCATTAAAAAAAGAATTATCAGGCTTAAAAACAAAGTCAGTTCCAATCATTGCACCCAGGTTTGCATAATAATCTGCCATAACCTTAACATGATTTGTTGTTTCACCCTTATAGTCTTCATCAAGATTATGGAGTACAATTCCTTCCCGCACCTGCTCCTTTAAACCGCCTGTTTTCATAAAACTAAAAAGGTCAATTTTTTCATCATCTGAAGACGAGCCGTCGCTTGTTGATGCGGCATCCTCGGGCTTACGGCCATAGAGATAGGTTGTTGTATTAATAAAATATCCTTCCCTAAATTTATATCCCATTGCAGGATTAAAAATCAGTTCATCTTTAGGATAATAAAAAGCAGGAAGATACAAAAGCGGAACCCGCCCCACATATAAAAGTGCATTTAAAAAAGCAAATTCACCGCCAGGCAAAAGCCAGATTCTTGAAGCTTTAATTTTCCAATGAGGATTCTCATCATCACAAAAGGTAAGCTCCCCTCCCTTAAATGCAATCGTTCCACCGCTATCACGTCCGAAAATATCACTTGCAACAATTAAAGTTGAACCTGAAGGAAGATTAATTGCATCTGAAGAAGTCTGAACAGCCCTTCCGTTATCAAAAATTCCTTCCAAAGTTGAAGTATTAAAAAGCAGGCTGTCAGCTGTAATTTCTTCCCCACCAGATGAAGAATCAGACTGTTCAAGTTTTACATTTCCTTCTGCGAAAAGCATTTCTGATGCACGATTATAATTAACTTTATCAGCCTGTATTGTAGTTTTATTGCTTCCTTTTGTAACAGAAATTTTTACTTGTCCAGTAAGTACAATGCTGTCATCTCCTGTAGAAGCATCTTTTTTGTATTCAGATTTTTGTGCACTTTCAATATTTATTATTGATTTCTGATCTTTCTGCTGTGAAAAACATAAAACGCTAAGAGAAAAAAATAAAATTATTAGAAAAATATGCTTTATTTGCATCAACTTTTTTTTGATTCCAATAAGTCTTTTATATATTTTCCAGTCCAACTACCACTTTTTTCCCAATTTGATGAAATATGCTCAGGAGTTCCAGTATCTATTATCTGCCCCCCCTTATTGCCTCCATCCGGTCCTAAATCAATTATCCAGTCTGCTTGTGCAATAACATCAAGATTATGTTCAATCATTACAACGGTATTACCCTTATCAACTAATTTCTGGATAACATCCATCAAAACTTTTACATCAGCAAAGTGTAAACCTGTTGTCGGTTCATCTAAAATGTAAAGAGTTTTTCCTGTCGATGGGCGTGAAAGTTCTGAAGCCAGCTTTACCCGCTGAGCCTCTCCTCCTGACAAAGTCAATGCACTCTGTCCTAATTGAATATATCCTAGGCCAACATCTTTAAGAGTCTGTAATTTTCTGTAAACATGAGGAATTGAATCAAAAAAATCCGTTGCTTCTTCAATTGTCATATCCAGAACATCAGAAATACTTTTTCCCTTATAAAAAACGTCAAGAGTTTCCTGATTAAAACGTTTTCCATGACATGCATCACATTGAATAAAAACATCAGGTAAAAAATTCATTTCAATTGTTAATGTACCAGCTCCCTGGCACTTTTCACAGCGTCCGCCTTTTACATTAAAACTGAATCGTCCAGGAGTATAGCCACGAGCCTTTGCTTCAGGTAAAGAACTGAAAAGTTCACGTATAGCATCAAATACACCCACATATGTAACAGGATTTGAACGGGGAGTTCTTCCAATGGGGCTTTGGTCAATATTAATCACCTTATCAATATTTTCTATTCCTGTAATTTCTTCGTATAATCCTGCTTTATAATCAGTCCTCATCAGTTTATTAGAAACAACTGGAAAAAATACATCACTTAATAAAGTTGATTTTCCTGATCCGCTTACACCAGTTATACAGGTAAATGTACCAAGAGGAATTTTTGTACTTATGTTTTTTAAATTATGTTCCCTTACGCCTTTTATAGTTATGAATTTTCCGTTACCTTCACGCCGCTTTTTTGGAAGATTCATAGTAAGTGTTCCATTAAGATACTGCCCTGTAAGACTTTCTTTTACCTGCATAACTTGCTGAGGTGTACCGCTTGCAACAACGTTTCCACCGTGAACACCTGCACCAGGACCTATATCAACAATCCAGTCAGCAGTTCGAAGAGTCTGCTCATCGTGTTCAACAAGTCGGAG
>JAZSJM010000294.1:0-4178 GCA_045534325.1 Treponema sp.
GGAGGCTGTATTTTATACTTAAATCCATTTTTTTTTGGTATTGCATATATTTCTGTTCCAGCATGGATACCCTGTATGTATTCTTCTATAATCCTGTCGCTGGTAAATTTTTTAGATTTCAGCCAGTCGTAAACAGCAGGATAATTTTCCAGAACATCTGTACCGTAGCTGCTGAGTCCTGTTGTGTCTTTTATTATCACGGGGAATTTAAATGATTTAATCTGCTCTAATATTCCTGTTCTGTATACATTGCTTTTAATGTGCGGTCGGTTTGCGGCATTTATAAAAAGTGAGTGATTGATGTAGAGTGAACGGGGGCTGTTGATTTTATTTTTTTGTAAAAATGAACTCGTAAGAAATTTGTCAAAACAGGTCATTGAAAAATCTATCCTATGACAGAAAGTTTTTATTTTGTTTTTTTGCAAACATGAGCCTACGATTGAATCTTTTACGCTAAGCCAGTCAAATGGATTTACATAAAATGAAGCGGCAAGACATATGTCGGGATTTAATGAAATCAAAAACTGAGCTATTTCTTCTTCGTTGTTACAGGGAATTGTATAATATTCGATATTATTTAATGAGTCTTCTGCCATTTCAAAATCATTATCAGTTAGAAACATTCCCGGTGGCTGAGTTGCAATTATAAAAGTATGCTCATTAAATTTTTTTGCAAATTGTTCAAGTTGTGTCCTGCAGGACGGAAACTGGGTTTCAGTTTGAGAAGATGGTTCAAAAACAGAAGAACAGGTTGAATAAAAGAGTACACGCATTTTTTAGATTATAAATTATTTGTAGCCCCGATTGAAGACCCTTTAGTCCGCCAAAGGCGGATGAGCGTTTAGCGAAGGTCGAAAAGCGGGTGATGTTGAGTAACTCGCTCCAAAACGATAAAATAAAAGACAAAGAAATCAAATTTTCTATAATTAGAAAAGAAATCAGGAAACACAGAAAATGAAAATTAACGGTTCGCAGATTGTAATTGAATGTTTAGTTGAGCAGGGAGTTGATACGGTTTTTGGATACCCTGGAGGAAACATTCTTAATATTTATGATGCACTTTATAAAAACGCAGACAGAATAAATCATATTTTAACCGCTCATGAGCAGGGAGCTGCCCACGCTGCTGACGGATATGCACGTTCCACAGGAAAGGTTGGTGTTTGTATGGCTACAAGCGGTCCAGGGGCAACGAATCTGGTAACAGGAATTGCTACAGCCTATATGGACAGTGTACCGTTAGTTGCAATTACCTGTAATGTCGGAACATTCCTTTTGGGAAAAGATACATTTCAGGAAATTGATATTACAGGTGTAACTTTACCGATTACAAAACATAATTTTATGGTAAAAAGGGTAGAAGACCTTGCAGATACAATCCGTCAGGCATTTATAATTGCAAAGTCTGGTCGTCCAGGTCCTGTTTTAATCGATATTCCAAAAGATATTACTGCTAAAGAATGTGAATTTACTCCTCTTGAAAAAGGAGATGACGGAAGTGCTTTTTTAGTTACCAATAATGCAAATTTCAAGCGTGTAATGAACGTAAATGTTCCGTCTGATGAAGAAATTAAGCAGACGGCAGAAATTATCAATAATTCTGAACGGCCTGTAATTTACGCAGGTGGCGGAATCAAAATTTCCGGGGCAGAAAAGGAATTGCTGGAGTTTGCCGAAAAGGCACAGATTCCTGTGGCTGAGAGTCTTATGGGGCGGGATGTATTCCCTGCAAACCATCCTCTTTGCACATGGATGGTCGGCATGCATGGAACTAGAGCCAGCAATATGGCTGTAACAGAAAGCGATCTTGTCCTTGCTCTGGGGTCTCGTTTTTCAGACCGCGTAATCGGTAATCCAAAAACTTTTGCTGAACACGCTACTGTTTTTCATATTGACATTGATCCGGCAGAAATTAATAAAAATATACCTGCTGACGGACAGCTTGTAGGGGATTTAAAGCAAATCTTGAAAAGGCTTCTTCCTTTAATTAAAAAGAATGACCATAAAGATTGGCTTAAAAAAGTTGATGAATGGAAAAAAGAAGTTCCTGCCTGTTACAGCGAGGTTAAGAAAGATTCTGTAAATCCTAAATTTATGCTTGAAACTGTGCATAAATATGCTGGAGACGATGCATTTATTACTACAGAAGTAGGTGAACATCAGATGTGGACTGCACAGTTCTATCCTTTTTCTAAGCCAAGAACTTTCTTGACTTCTGGAGGATTGGGAACGATGGGATTTGGAACAGGGGCTGCCATGGGCGCTCAGGTTGGAAACCCAAAGGGCAGGGTTGTTCATATTGCAGGGGACGGTTCGTTCCGCATGAATTGTAATGAACTTTGTACAATTGCCCGCTACAATCTTCCAATCGTAATTGTTCTTGTAAATAATGGTACTCTCGGAAATGTTCGCGTATGGCAGAAACTTTTTTATGAAAAACGTTACAGCCATACAACTTTAGATTTTGGTCCGGACTGGGCAAAACTTGCAGATGCTTACGGAATTGGTTATGTAAAGGCAGACAATAATGCGGAATTTGAGAAAGTATTTGCTTCAGCTTTTGCTCTTAAAAAACCGGTTATTGTTGATACAACAGTTGATATTGACGAAATGATTTTACCTATGGCAATTCCTGGTAAGCCAATTGATGATCAGATGATGAGTTGGGATAACTAAGATATATGGCAGAAAATAAATCACACGGAACAATTACAAAAGACAATCACGCAGCTCTTTGGCACGGACGATTTGCAGAAGGACCGGATGCCGCAGCTGTAGAATTTGAAACTTCGATTCATGTTGATGAACGCATGGCCTTAGACGATATAAAAGGTTCAAAGGCTCATGCCAGAATGCTTTTTGCAAAAGGTATTATTTCCAAAAAGGAAAATGAAGAAATTCAAAGTGGTCTTGATTCAATCTGTGCTGATTTAGAAAGTGGAAAACTTGCAATCGATTACAGTGCAGAAGATATCCATTCGTTTGTTGAGGCTACATTGACTGACCGCATTGGAGAAAGCGGAAGAAAACTTCATACAGGAAGAAGCCGCAATGACCAGATTGCTTTAGACGAGCGTCTTTATCTTTGTCGTGTGATTCCTGAACTTCAGCAAAAAATTTCTTCACTTATAAAAACTCTTGCTCAGATTGCTTCTAAACATACAGACACTCTTTTAACAGGGTATACGCACATGCAGCACGCTCAGCCTGTAACCCTGGCACAGCACCTTTGCTCATGGGCATGGATGCTTGTCCGTGACCATGAACGTCTAAGTGACAGCTTAAAAAGGGTTAGATTTTCTCCACTGGGAAGCGGTGCTCTTGCAGGTTCGGATCTTCCTCTCGACAGAGAAATGGTTGCCCGTGAACTTAACTTTGATGGTGTAACTCAGAATTCCTTAGATTCTGTTGCTGACAGAGATTATTGCATTGAATTTACTTCTGATTTTGCTCTTTTGCAGATGCATTTAAGTCGAATGTGCGAGGAAGTTGTATACTGGGCAACAACCGAGTTTGGTTTTATTGATTTAAGTGAAAAATGGTCAACTGGTTCATCAATAATGCCACAGAAAAAAAATCCTGACTTTGCTGAATTAATCCGCGGACGCACAGGAAAAGTGTATGGCGACCTTGTAAATCTTTTGACAATGATGAAAGGTCTTCCCATGAGTTATGACCGCGATATGCAGGAAGATAAGGCTCCTCTTTTTGATGCCCTTGACTGTGTTCTCGCGAACATTGTTGTTTTTGAAGAGATGATAAAAACTGCACGATGGAATGTTGAAAAAATGGCTCAAAGTTGTGAGGGTGGTTTTGCAAATGCAACTGATGTTGCCGATTATCTTGTCTGTAAGGGTGTTCCTTTTAGAACGGCACATGGCCTTGCTGCTCAGTGTGTACGGCTGGCAATTGATACCGGTCGAACTGCAATTGAGGAACTTACCCTTGCCGAAGTTAAAGCAATAAGTCCTCTTTTTGAAGAAGATTTATTTAAAAAAATTACACCTCGTGCATGTATGGAAGCCCGCAAGACAACCGGCGGTCCTTCTCCAGAACAGACAAAAAAGCAGATTCAGTCTCTTTTAGATTTCTGTTCACTTAAAAAGTGATTCTTGCAGTTTCTGCTTTTGCATAAACTGCTATATGCGACATCCTGTCGCACCGCTAACGCGGAGTTT
>JAZSJM010000249.1:0-2636 GCA_045534325.1 Treponema sp.
AGTGGCGGTATTTTCCTTTATTTCCAGAATATTAAAAAGAAGTGCGTCAGTAAGTATTTCCTTTGTTGCTTTATCAGTTACCCGAAAGTCGTCAAAACGATATGCATTGTCAACCCGGAGTTCAATTGTAAAAGTCTCACCTTCCTTTATTCCCTTATTTCCCGTAACATTCAGTGTGGCAGCGGTCGCTCTATTTTGAGGCAGACTTACTTCTATGTTGTAAGAGGGGCGGGCTGCGTACTCAATCTTATCGTTTAAATGTTTTTTTATTTCGGTGCCGTCCAAAAAGTTTTCACAGGATAAAAGTAAAAGTGCGTAGATGATTGTCCCGGTCATAACAGCGGGCAGTTTTCTGATTTTCATTTTATTGTCTCCGTTTAGTGTTTTTTCATATGATATACTACAATTATACCATAATAATCTGAAAAAACACGGGTATTTATGGATTATATATCTGCTTACGCCGGATGCGGAGGGCGCAAGTCGACCGCAGGAGCAAAGCGACGAGGACGATGAGGGCTACCGAACCCGTAGCAGCCGGATTACGTCCATAAAAATTATATAGTATGAAAATGCGTTATCTGTTAAAAAATGCTTGATTTTTCTAAAATTTTCAATTAAAGTTTCGGCATGCCGCAGAGGGCGGTGTGATTTTTGCCCCGTTTGGGGAGCGTGTTCCGGCCTTTTTTGAATGAGTGCTGTTTTCTTAAGGGCTTAATGACACGCCTGTTTAAGGAAACATAATGAGCGACTCAATTATTGAAGAAGAAAAGGAAGAAATTTCTTTTGAAGATTTAGGGCTGGAAAGTTTTGTACTGGAAGCAATCGAAAAAAAAGGTTTTAAGACACCTAGTCCAATACAGGTTCTTGCAATTCCCCGTCTGTTAAATGGTGATACTAATTTAATCGCAAAAGCTCGTACAGGAACGGGCAAAACTGCGGCGTTCGGGCTTCCTATCGTGCAGAATGTCCACGAAGAAAGCGACCATGTCCGGGCTCTTATCTTAGAGCCGACCCGTGAACTTGCAATTCAGACGGCAGCGGAACTCTCAACTTTTACCACAACAAAATTTCCTCGCGTTACGGTTTTGTATGGCGGTGCAAATTATTCAACTCAAATCAAAGATTTAAAGCGTGGTACAGAGATTGTGGTTGGTACTCCTGGTCGCATAAAAGATCATATTGAGAGGGGTACACTTGATCTTTCTAAAATTGACTATTTTATCCTTGATGAAGGGGATGAAATGCTTGATATGGGGTTTGTGGATGATATTAAAGAAATATTTTCAAAGGCAAACTCTGACAGCCGTATTTTGCTCTTTAGTGCAACAATGCCAAAGCCCATCCTGCAGATTGCAGAAGAATTTATGGGAGAATATGACATTTGCGAAGAAGAAGGTTTTGTAGAAGAACCTCTTTTAATCGAGCAGAAGTATTGGTTGGTAAGTGAACGGGATAAAATCGAAGCACTTGTTCGCCTTGTTGATATAAGTCCTGATTTTTATGGTCTTGTTTTTACGATGACTAAAAACGATGCCGATATGGTAAGCCGTCTTTTAGATGAGCGCGGATACGAAGCGGCAGCCCTTCATGGTGATATTCCTCAAACGCAAAGAGAAAAAATCCTTGCACGATTTAGAAATAAAAAAACTAGAATTCTTGTCGCAACCGATGTTGCTGCCCGTGGAATCGATATTACCGGTTTAAGTCATGTCGTAAATTACAGTCTTCCTTTTGATGCTGCAACCTATGTTCATAGAATCGGACGTACTGGCCGTGCAGGTACAAGCGGTATAGCAGTTACATTTGTGCGTCCTGAAGAACGCCGTAAACTTGAGTTTTTAAGAAGCCGAGTCCGTAAGGCTGCAAAAGGTGAGATGAAGGAAGAAAATGTTCCATCTGTAGAGAAGGTTCTTGAAATAAAAAGAGAGAGAATTCTTGATGAATTAAAAATCAAACTTGGATTAAAAAAATCAGTTGAAGAAAGTCCAAAGACTACAGTAGAGGCACAAACTTTTGATAGCGAGGAAATCGTTGTGTTGCCGGAGAATGCGGACTTAATAGAAGAGTCTGAAGATAAAAGTAATAAAGCAACAGTAAAAGAAGCTGGCGAACTATATAAAAAAATGGCTGCTGAATTGTGTTCTGGTCAGGATGCCCAAGCCGTGCTTGCAGCCGTTTTAGAAGAAAATTATGGAAAAACTTTAGACGAAAGTCATTATGGAAAGGTTAGAATACAAAAAAATAGTTTTGGAGGTGGCTTATCAAATCCAAATCAAAAAAGACTTTACGTTCAGTTAGGACGCCGCGACGGCTTTAATGCAAAAGCACTTGCTGAATATTTTAGCGATCTTTTACATATCCCTGGTCGCATGGTTGACAGAATTGATGTAGGGCAGAATTTTTCTTTATTGAGCCTTCCTTCGTCAAATGCATTCCGGGCCCTTGAATTGTCTAAGTCTCGACCTAATCTTCCTCACATGCATTTAGATTCAAAAGAAGAAGATAATTTTTCTTATCGCCGCGGCACAAAAGGTAATCGCACAAGCCGTTATGACGTGGTAAAAGAAAACCGTACATTCAGGGGTGAAACTCGTGGTCGACGTGGCAATGATGGATTTAAGAATGACCACAGT
>JAZSJM010000152.1:0-2269 GCA_045534325.1 Treponema sp.
GTCTACGTGCCACGGGGAGGCCACGAGCGGCGGCTCCAGCGGGCCCTGCTCCAGTTCAACCGGCCGGAAAACCGCCGCCTGGTGCGGGAGGCACTGGAAAAGGCTGGCAGACAGGACTTGATTGGAGTACTGAAATAAAAAAAAGCTGTCCCAAAAACTTAGTTTTTAGGACAGCCCTTATTCTTATTTGCTGAATTTTACCAGCGGAAACCTATTCCAAGCTTTGGCTTTATGAGGAAATTCATTGGACTCGAATAATCATTCCTTTTTTCTCTGTTTTGTGATAGAATATTGAGTCAATATATTGTATAAAGATTTTATATCGACAAAAACTGCTGTATAAAATTCTTATGCAAGATACGGAGAAATTATGTTATGTGGACGCCCGCACTGGGGTGCTTTTTGGAGGTAGAAAAAAAATGAAAAAAATAATTTGTATATTATTCAGTTTTACAGTTTTGATTGCTTCTCTGTTTGCTGATAAAAGTCGTTTTTATGAAAATGGAAAAGTCATCGACACAATGTATGTCAATTCAGAAGACGGATTGAAGGTTCGCGATTATCCTTCCCTCAAATCAAACAGACTCTGCGGACTTACACATCGTTCCCCAGTAAAAGTTGTGGCAATCGGTAAAGAAGAAACGATAGACGGAATTACAGCTCCGTGGGTAGAGATTTTGCTTCCCCGCTACGAATGGAAAGATTTTGAAGCGGAATATGGCTGGGTGTTTGGCGGATATCTTTCAGCAAAACAGGCGACTTTTTCAACGAAAGGCTGGACAGACTGGAATTTCAAAAATTATCTTTCAAAATTTCATTGGATAGAAGACAACGATAAGTACGACCGCACTATTTTATGTTTTGAGGAAGACGGAGAATTTAAACTACAGATTGAAGAAAGAGGAGCGGGTGCATTCGGAAAATGGCAGATTGATTTTAAGAATATGTCTGTAGTCACCAAATCTGCCTTTATGTTTGCAGGTGATGATGATTATACGCCTGAAGATGAAACAATAGTTTACAAAATTGGAAATATCACCGAGTTTTCTTTTACGGTAAATGGACAACGATACATTCCCTATTGTCAGTGGGGCGTCTTATATAATGAAAAAAATTTTAAAAACACAGATAAAGACAGTTCAAACTTTAATCTTAGTGTAAAAACTTTCTTGAAGGTTTTGTATTCTTCCGAAAGTATTTTTGGTTCAATATACAGCAGGTCATCGGATTTAAGAGATTCATACATCAAATATGGTATTTTTTATTCAAAGAACCTAGATTATATAAACTCATATCATGCTTACTGGGATCCGATTATGGAAGAACACCAAAAAAGTGCTGATGCGATGAAATAAAAACACATAACAAAGGTTCGTAGCCGACAGTGGGTCAAGCCCGCTGCGGTACAACCAGTTGTTATGTGGACGCCCGCACTGGCTTGCTTTTTAGGAGGAAAATGAAAAAATTACTTTTATTCTTATCTTTATTATTTATCATGAGCTTATCTGTATTTGCAGGCGAAACATTCAAATGCAGAAAAGAAACTTTTTTCTATGTTATAGAAGGCAGAGAAGGCAGAACTTCATCAAATGAGTTTTTATTTATAAACAATTTTATGATTTTTCCTCATGATAACTATTACAGAAAGTATATTTTTTTTATTAGAGATGATAAGACCGGTGACTATGAAGCTTTTGGAGAATATTATCCTTTCTATTTAGGAAACGGAAAATTTTCGGGAGCTGCGTATGGAGTCGGAGATCCACCTCGAGTAAAAGACAAAAAAATAGAAGAAATATCATACAGCAAAACAGATTTCTATCTGATCCTTGCAGAAGAGTTCTACAGATGGTATCTCCTAAAAAAACTTTCAGTTCAGATTTTGATTGCCTTAATGATTTTTTAAATATAGTAAAAGACTTTTCCAAAGAAGATTTGAGAATTTTACGTAATACGATTTATGCAAAATATGGCTACACATTTAAATCAAAAGATTTAATTGAAATATTTGCCCAAACAGACTGGTATTCTCCAGTCGAAAATTTTAAGGAAGATTTTAATCCGCTGGATTTATGTCTACTTGAAGTCATAAAACTGGCTGAAAAGTAAGGAGAATATTTCATAAAGCAAGTCAAGCTTGCTTTATGAAATGAAATTTAACTTTAGGGTGAAGCTATGTAGCTGTTTAGTACGCGGCTTTACGCCTTGACCCCTGCAAAAGTGCACACAAGTCGGATCGTAGCCATGTCGTTCTGTGAGCCAGGGAGTT
>JAZSJM010000250.1:0-1936 GCA_045534325.1 Treponema sp.
CACGACTTCCGCAGGAAATATAATCATCAGGGATTGCCTTTATCTTAACATTGAAAAACTTTTTCTGAAAAAAACAATTTATAATTTTTTCACTTACTCCGCCAGAAATGACACCATCTTCTACGAGAACAACCCCATCACGATTTTTTGCAAGTTTATAAATATCGTCAAAATCAAAATTCTTTACAGATCTTAATGAGTAAATATCTGCTTCAATATTTTCCTGCATTAAAATTCTTGATGCTTGAATCACTTCGCTAAGCATCCCGCCAGTACAGATAAATAAAATATTTTTGTTATTCTTTTTTAGAGAAAGTTCATCATCAAATTTTATGCTTAAGCCAGGAGCAAATTCATCATTTTTGACATAAACACCTTTTCCATATTCAATTTGCTGACTAAAAGCATTTAGCTCTGTCGGGCAGGCTGATTTTGGATACCGCAGAATCACGCACTTTTGTGAGGATACCGCCCACTCAAAACAAAGTTTTAAATCATTTGCCGTAGCAGGAGTTAAAATTTCAATATTAGGAATTGAAGAAAATAAAGCAATATCAAACATTCCTTGATGAGTTTCTCCATCATTCGGAACAATTCCAGCTCTATCCAAACAAAAAACTACAGGAAAGGATTCCATCGAAATGTCATGAATAATCTGATCAACAGAGCGCTGAATAAAAGTTGAGTAAACAGCAACCACAGGAATCATTCCACCACATGCCAATCCGCCTGCAAATGTAACGGCATGTTCCTCCGCAATTCCAACATCAAAAAATCTGTCGGGAAAATGCCGTGCAAAAGAATCAAGACCTGTTCCTTTTGCCATAGCCGCAGTAATTGCACAAATTTTTGGATTTTCTTCAGCAAGCCTTACAATCAATTCACTAAAACACTGGGTAAAACTCATGGTATCAAAATGCTCAACCTTTCCGTCAGAAATTAAAAAGGGTCCGATACCATGAAATGTTGCAGGGTCATTTTCTGCAGGAGAATATCCCTTTCCTTTTTTAGTTACTACATGAACAACAACAGGTCTTTTTAATTTTTTAACATCTGCAAAAACTTTTTCAAGTTCTTTTATATTATGACCATCCAAAGGACCAACATATTCAAATCCTAAATCCGTAAAAAAGTTATTGCTTAAAAGCAGTCCTTTTACGGCTCTTTTAAATCTATAAATTAATTTTCCAAGATGCTTATTTGAATTAGGAAGTTTTGAAACCAAAGCATCAATTCTATGCCTAATAGTCTGGTACCAGGAAGACATAGTAAGTTTGGAAAGATACTTGGAAACTGCTCCTGTATTTTCGCTTATTGACATCTGATTGTCGTTTAATACAACTATAAGATTTTTTCCCAGCTGACCTGCATGATTCATTCCCTCTAATGCAAGCCCACCTGTCAATGCTCCGTCTCCAATGACTGCAACAACCTTGCCTTTTTTCTGTTGAATCTCCCATGCTGTTAACAGACCTAGCCCCTGAGAAATAGAAGTAGAAGCATGTCCGTTATCAAAAAAATCATGGGGGCTTTCACTTCTTCTTGTAAAACCTGACAATCCGCCTTTTTTTCTTATTGAAGAAAATTTTTCATAACGACCAGTAAAAAGCTTATGGGTATAACTTTGATGACTTACATCAAAAATGATTGCATCCTGAGGAGAATTAAAAACTCTATGAAGTGCAATGGTAAGTTCAACAACGCCAAGATTTGATGCAAGATGACCGCCGTTTTTTCCAACAACTTCAATTATTTTTTTCCGTATTTCCTGAGCAAGCAAAGGAAGCTGTTTTCTGCTGAGTTTTTTTAAATCATCAGGCGAATTAATTTTATTTAACAGCAAAAATCTTCCTCCATAAAAATCTTGTAAAAAAAAGACCGCGCAGTTCTTTAACTTTCGCGGTCTTCTCTACGGGCATATATCAAAACACCTTCT
>JAZSJM010000164.1:0-12304 GCA_045534325.1 Treponema sp.
GCCATTTAAAACTTCCTGTAAAATAAAAGTGTGTTAAGTATAACAAAAAAACTTCTTCCAATTCAATCTCAGGGCAATCTATGTTTGACACCATTAACGGCAAAAGTTAAAATAAAACCAGTTATGAATGTTTTTTTGGGCACTTCTGCATCATCTGGAATCGGTATCGGAAAAGCCTTTGTTATTCCAGAAGCTGTAAAAAGAATAATTCCACGAAATAAAATTTCAGAAGATGAACACGATAAACAGTGGGCACATTTTGAAAAATCTCTTGAAAAGGTTACGGCTGATATTTCTGTAAAAATGTCAGAATCAAAAGATAATAAGATTCAGAATCAACTTTATGAAACTTATTTTCTTATGCTCAATGACCCGGAATTCTTAAAGGAACTCAAAAAATCATTTTATGCTCATTCCCTCAACATCGAATTTGTTTTAGACCGCCAGACAAATAAATACGCAAATCAACTTCGTTCAAGCGGAAACGATTATCTTGCTGAGCGGGCCCAGGACATATGTGATATATTTGGCAAAGTTCTTGATGAACTCCTTGATTTTCACCCTTTCAGCATCGATACAGTTCCAGACGGAGCCGTAATAGTTGCCACACAGATGAACCCAAGCGACACAATCATTCTTTCAAAAAGGAAAATTGCAGGGCTTGCATTGACAGAAGGCGGTGTTTCAAGCCATGTGGGAATTTTAGCTAGAAGCTATGGAATTCCAGCTGTATTTGCCCTTGATAACATTACTTCACAAATAGAAAACAGCGAAACTGTTGTTGTAGACGGAAACAACGGAGAAGTAATTTCAAGCCCTGAAGAAGATGCCATAAAAGATTACAAAGCCAAAATTGAATCTGAAAAAGCACACGCTATCGCTCTTGAAAAATTCCGTAATGTTGAAGCCCGAACAAAGGACGGAGAACGCTTTCATATATATGCCAATATCGGTACAGTTGAAGAAGCAAAAATTGCCCTTGAAGAAGGTGCCGATGGAATTGGTCTTTTCCGCACTGAATTTCTGTTTATGAGCGAAAGCAACGGTGGACGTTCAAATCTTTTTAATGAAGAAGCACAGTTCAACGCATACAAAGAAGTTTTACAGACAATGCAGGGAAAACCCGTTACAATCCGTACATTAGATGCCGGTGGAGATAAACTTATTAACTCTCCAGAGCTCCATTTAAATACAGAAGAAAAAAATCCTTTGATGGGACTTCGTGCAATTCGCCTTAGTCTTGCAAATCCACTCCAGTTAAAAACACAGTTCCGTGCGCTCTATCGTGCCAGTGTTTATGGAAACCTTAAAATAATGCTACCATTGATTACCGACGTTTCGCAGGTTTTAAAAACTCTGGAAATTGCAAAAACCGCAAGAGAAGAATTAACCGCAGAAAATGTAGATTTTAATCCTGATGTTCCCATCGGAATAATGATTGAAACTGCCGCCGCTGCACTAACCTCTGACTGTCTTGCACAGGTAAGCAAATTTTTTTCAATTGGTACAAACGACCTTACACAGTACATAATCGGTGTAGACCGAGAAAACGCTGGTGTATCTAACCTTTATGATGAATTTCATCTTGCAGTTCTGCGCATGATTCACCATACAATTGCAGAAGGACGAAAAGCTCAGATTGATGTATCAGTCTGCGGAGAAATGGCAAGTCGTCCAGCAAGTGTTCTTGTCTTGGCAGGAATGGGAGTAAGAAATCTAAGTATGGGTCCAAAAATGATTTGTACGATAAAGGAATTACTTTCAAACTATTCTGTAGAAGAACTTAGAAACATCTCGTCAAAACAGCTTAATTCGTTGTAAAATAGACTGTTATGAAAAAAGCTAAAAAAGCAAAACCAGATTTCTCAAAACCAAAACCTCAGAAAGAACAAAATTTAGAGCTATCTGCTCCAGAAGAACAGGAATCAGATTTTATTGCACCTCCAGAAAATTCTGATGAATTTGGTCAAAAAGACACGAACGCTACAGAAGAATTAAAATTTTTTCCTGACAAATCATATATAAATCTTCCTACAGTTGCCATTGCTGGCCGTCCGAATGTGGGTAAATCAACTCTCTTTAACCGCTTTATGCACCGCCGTCTTGCAATCGTTGATCCCACACCTGGTGTTACAAGAGATCCTGTAGAGGGAACTGCTTTTATCAACGGCAAACCTGTACATCTAGTTGATACAGGCGGATACAAGCTTGACCGTGATTTAAAAAGCCGGGAATCAGAAATGGACGAACTCGTTGTAGAAAAATCACTTTCGGTAATAAACAAAGCCGATGTAATCCTGTTGCTTTTAGAATCTGGAAAAATTACCGGCGAAGACGAAGAGTTTATTCACCTTTTACGACCACAGTGGAACAAAGTGATTGTTGCAGTAAATAAATGCGAAGGTGGCTCTGGCGAAGACGTAAGCTGGAATTATCTTCAATACGGATTCAACGACCTGCTTTTTATTTCTGCGGACCACGGCGACCACATAACCGAACTTGCAAAAACAATAACTTCTAAATTAGATTTTTCAAAAGTTGAAGAAGGTCTTGAAGAGCCTGTCATTAAAATTGCTATAGTTGGTAAACCTAACACAGGAAAATCAACGCTTTCAAACCGGCTCACTAATACACAGAATTCAATTGTTTCTGATTATGCAGGTACGACACGAGATGTTGTTGAAGGAAGTTTTATCTGGGGAAAACGAAAATTTGAAGTTCTGGATACCGCCGGAATACGCCGAAAGGCCAAAGTAAAACAGAATGTTGAATATTATTCCGTTAACCGGGCAATAAAAACTCTGGATGAATGTGATGTTGTTTTTTTGATGATAGATGCAGAACAGGGACTTGCAGATCAGGATAAAAAAATCTGTTCCCTTGCATACGAGCGTGGACGAGGAATAATCTTTGTCTTAAATAAATGGGACTTAAAAGAACAGACTAAAAAAGTCTACAAAGATACAGTTGACTATATTCAATATATGTTCGGGCAGATGCAATTTGCCCCGATTCTTAGGCTTTCAGCCCTTAACGGAGATGGAATAAAAGAGTTGATGGAAACAACCGTGCGCCTGTATAAACAACTTAACACAAAAGTAGAAACCTCAGCCTTAAATAAGGCTCTGGAAGACTGGCTGTTCCGATATCCGCCTCCAGCAAGTAAGGCAATTCACTTTAAAATCCGATACATGACCCAGACAAGCACAAATCCTGTTGCTTTTAGAATTTTTGCAACAAGTCCGGATAATGTTCCCGAAAGCTATGTAACATATTTAAAAAACCGTATCCGCGAAGACTTAGGTTTTGATCAGATTCCTGTTATGCTTGAAATGAAATCAAGTCGAAAAAAATGGGAAAATAGGTTCGATGATTAAGGTGAACTGACAATGACATACTCAATCGGCGAAGCAGAAGAACTGACAGGCATTAAATCTCATATTTTGCGCTATTGGGAAGAAGTTATTCCAGGCTTTGCCCCAAAAAAAGATTTAGGAGGAAGGCGCATTTACTCCCAGCGGGACATAGATCTTATCCTTCGCCTGAAATTTCTTATCAATGAACGAAAATTTACAATTGAGGGTGCGCGAGACGAAATCCTGCGTGAAAATTCAAATTATGATACAAAAGCTGATACCTTAGACTCAATCAGACAGTTACGCTCTGAACTTACGGGACTTTACATGCTCGTACGAAAATACAGAAAATAATTTATTTAAGATGGGGCAGTCTGATGTCAAAAGAAGAATCAAAATGGTACGAAAAAGCTTCTGGTAAAAAAAATCATAAGACCAAAAATGTACAGCGTCTAAAAGAAAAATCCGTATCAAAAACGCAAAATGAAACGCAATCTTTAAAGAAAACTCCTTCTCGCCCTGCCCGTCGTGATAACTTCAACAAAAATATTTTACGACAGCCTATGTTTGATTCAAAAAATATCGACGAGCTGTCTCAAAAAATCCTAAATGATTTCGGGAATATCGTCCTTGAAGCAAGAAACATGTCTGGTAAACAAAAGACTCTTCTTGCCGCGCAGATAAAAAAATTAAGCCATTTTTTAACTGACCAGAGAGGAGAAAGACGGCTTGGCTACATGAATGACGCGGCTTTTGTTTCCGCTTACATAAGTTATTTTATGTGGTGGAATCTTGTGCGTCTTACGCGGCTTTTTTCTAATCTTCCGGACTCTTCTTTTAATTTAAAAGATAACGATGTATGTCTTGATATCGGTTCAGGACCGCTTACGGTAGTTATAGCCTTGTGGCTATCCCGTCCAGCCCTGCGCTCTAAAAAACTTACCTTTTACTGCATGGATTTAAGTCAAACTACGCTGGCAGCTGGCGAAGAAATTTATCTTAACATTGCAGCAAAAACGATAAAAAACAATGAAGAACCATGGAAAATTGTTCGTGTTAAAGGAGCTCTTGGAAGCTCGATTAAAGAAAAAGCTGCTTTAGTAACCTGTGCTAATGTCTTTAACGAAATCAGAGAAAATTCACAGATGCCGCCGGATTACCTGGCTAAAAGCTACACTCAGGATATAGAAAAATACCTGAAAAAAGATTCTGCAACCACTCAGGAGGTTCTTTTAGTTGAACCAGGTGATCCGAAATCAGCACGTCTTATAAGCCTTATGAGGGATGCCTTTATAAGACGAGATTTTGTGCCTTTAAGTCCATGTCCCCACATTCATTATTGCCCGATGGAGGGCAGAACAACTTCTAACCCTGCGGGAAAATGGTGTAACTTTGCCTTTGATACAGAAAATGCTCCTGCAGAACTTTTAAAACTTTCTCAAAAAGCGAACCTTTCAAAAGACCGGGCAGGTCTTTCTTACGTACTTTTAAAAAGACAAAAAGAAACTGATACAAAAAAAGTTGAGGATAAAAAACTCAAACTTAGAGTTGCTTCTGATTTTATAAAACTACCTGAGCTGCACAAGTCTGCTTATTACTGTTGCAGTGAATTGGGACTTGTTCTTGCAGTTGATAAGACTAATGTAAAACCATTGAACGGTGATTTAATTGAGATAAAATCTCCAAAAGACCCGGACTCTCTTGCGCGCGACAAAAAATCCGGGGCCTTAATAATCGAAATTTAGCCCGGATTGAAGCCCCTTTAGTCCGCTCAAAATGAGCGGATGAAGCGAAGCGTAAGGGCGAAAAGCCGGTCGCGGGACGCTAATTGTGCTCCAAAAACTCAACCCACTTTTGCATCAATATTCCGTAAGCAACCCCAACATTAAGACTCGCTTTTAAGCCCTTCATGGGGATTGTAACGCGCCCGTAAGTTGCCTTTTCAAGGGCCTTTGGACTTACACCGAGTTCTTCTGAGCCGATTATGCAAATTCCTTTTTTGGGAAAAGCAAATTCCTCAATTGGAGTGCCTCCTGTTTCAAGAACAAAAACCGGTATATTTTTACTTTTAGAAAAATCTTCAAGCTCTTCAAGACTCATTTTTTCAAAGCCGAGGGTCTCAATACAACCCATTCCGCTTCGCACTGCTTTCGGATGATCGGGAGGAACGCACAATGGACTTACGAAAACTTTTTGAGCACCCATTGCCTCTGCACTGCGAAAAATCGAACCAAGATTAAAAGGCGAACGGATATCTTCTGCATAAACATACACGTCCTTAAAAAAATCACGTTCCTTTACAACACCATCAGGACCACTTAAATTTGGATGAGGTGCAATGATTAAATCCCACTCAGCAGGAAAAGTGCCAATAAGGGCCAGCATAATGTTACGGGCAAGATTGCAGGCACGTTTTTCATTAAAAGGTGTTTCGCCCAGAACATCCGCCAATGCTTTTTTTGATTCTTCTGGCATTTGCGGATCTTTTAAGATGATTGAAATCAGTTTTTTAATATATTCGGCACGGGAAATAGATTTATAATTGTATTCATTTCCTTTTTCAGGGATTCCGTCTATATCCCGTTCCAAAGCACCAAATGTCAGGGCAATTTTTCTTCTTTTTTGACCGGCCTCTAACTGCTCAAGTTTTCCTGGTTCAATCATAGTCTAAAATGCTGCCTTTATAAGTTCAAAAAGATCATCACTTGTCATTGAGCGCGGAAGAGAATTTATATATTCGAGTTTTCCTGCATCTTCTGCTGCCAGGGCAAGCTGTTCGATTGTTACAGACAAATCTTTCAGACGGGTCGGCAGATTTGCTTTTGCCATGCGTTGACGGATATTATCGGCAAATGTCTTTGCAATATCTTCGTCAGAAGCGTTTTCTGGCGGTTCAATACCAAAAAGTTTTGCGAATTTAGCAACCTTGTCTGTTTTGAATTTTGCACAATCTTCTATCACATAGGGAAAAAGAATTGAAGCAACCAGGGAGCGGCTGATTTTAAATCGTGAATTTATTGCCATTGCCAGAAGAGCCGCAGGACCAAATGAACTTGCACTGCAAGCTAAACTTGCCATACATCCCCCCTGAACACGAAGTTCTTCTTTTGGGGTTGTAATTGAAAGTGAATCAGAACCGTCCATCGTAATGCGAAGAAGTTCTGCTGCTTTTTCGGCAAGCATATCACTGAAAAAGTTTGCTTTTTGAGAAAAATAACTTTCTGTGGCAAGACAAAGGCTTTCAAGTTCCATAGAATCTGTCTGATTTTCAGTAAGTGTAACAGACATGTTTGGATCAAAGACAGTGGCTCTACACAAACCGTTAGGTACTTTTAAGGTTTTCAGCTGGTTGCTTCTTGAATCTGTAAGCGGAACTTTGTCTGTAAAAACATAAGGGTCACGGCATGTTGTACAAAGGGCAATAAGCGGCAAAGGCTGTGCACTAATTGTCGAACCGTCAAGAAATGAATATATGTCTGATTTTTCGTTAAAAACAGCAGCAACTGCTCGTCCTACAGAAACAGCTTTTCCGCCACCGCAGGCAATAATTCCTTTAATGTGAGAAGAACGGGCAAGTTTTACAGCAGCATCAACTGTCTTTGAATCACAAACTTCATTAAGTTCATCAAAAACAAAAAAATCTACATTCCGGTCTGTCAGAGACTGAGTAATTTTTTCTGCCAATCCAACTGCACGTAAAACAGGATCCATTACAACCATAAAGCGATTTCCAAATTCAAGTGCAAACTGTCCAAGACGGCTGGCAGAATAAGAAGCAATTACTATATTTGGTGAAACTCTAAATACAAAATCTGACATAAAATTATTTCTCCGTTAAACAAAAAAAGCAGAACACCATGTTCTGCTTTTTTTTATTAAATTCTGCAAAAACCCTTAAATTAGAAGCCCCATGCATCTAAAAGACGGTCAGCAGTTGATCCGATTACAACTGAATTCAGGTAATTAGGATCCTTGATTTTTTCTTTTACTGAAGCAACGAGGTCAGAACGAACATCTGGTGTCTCTTCTGCAACCTGACTCAAAAAATATGCCTTAGCTGCTTCTTTTGCTTCGTCAGAAACGCTGATTGAGTCTGGAGCAGATGTAGATGTAAATTTCTCTGTATCGTTAACGCGACGAGTGTTCTGTACGTTGTTAAGTGGATTAATTGAGTTAATGTTATTTACCATCATTTGTAACCTACCTTACTCATTAAATATCGGCATCTTCTTCCGAAAGTTGAGTATTTTTTATTCCAGAAATGAAAATTGCGAATTCTCCCTGAATCTTTGCTCTGGAAGAAAACTCATCCCTCATTTCCGCCGCAGTTCCTGAAATTATTTCTTCGTGGAGTTTAGTAAGCTCACGGCCAACTACTACTCTACGGCTATTATCAATATCGGCAATATCCGCCAGAAGTTTAGTAATTCTGAACGGAGATTCATATAAAATCACCGCTGCACCAGTTGCAAGCAGTTCTTTTAATCTTGTTCGTCGCCTGCCTGGTTTTGGAGAAAGAAATCCTTCAAAAACAAGCGTCTTACCGCCGGCACCTGCAACGCTCACGAGGGTGGCAAAGGCACTTGGACCAGGAATAGGAACAACCCGGTGTCCCGCGTCTCTTGCAAGTCCTGCCAAAACGGCTCCCGGATCACTTATACCTGGAGTTCCTGCATCACTTGCATAAGCAACACTTTTTCCTTCGTCCAGCAGTTTTATTATCTTTTGTCCGGCAACAGCTTCATTCTGCGAACGGCAGGAAATTAACGGTTTGCGTACTTCAAGATGATTCAAAAGCTGCAGTGTATGCCTTGTATCCTCTGCGGCTATTACATCTACGCTCTTAAAGGTTTCAACAGCCCTAAATGTAATATCCCCAAGATTTCCAATCGGCGTACCAACTATATATAGTGTCGACACATTTTAATAATAATGTGAAAAACACTAAAAAGCAATGTATTTATTTTAAAAGTGTGCAAAATTCTTCTACAAGTGCATCGGCAGAATTTAAGTCAGGTTCCATCGGCAAGGAATTAAAAAGCTCACCTTCACCTGTCTCTGGATTTGAGCGGATATAATTCTTTTTTTCAACAATGTATGAATCAAGCATACTGTATAAAAGATGAATAAAAAGCTTTGCCCTGACCTGCATTATTTTTTTTGTCGTTCCGCTTATTTTTTTTGCAACACAAAGACTGTTAAAGGCTTCAACAGTCTGTTCCAGCAGCCTGTTCCGTAAGTCAATTACGATTTTCATTGCCTGAGCAGAAAAATATTTTTCACTTTCTAAAAATGAATAGATTTGAAGAAGAGGTTCTTTTTCATTTACTTTAAACCAGCGATGGACGATTCCTTTTAAAACGGCTTCCGCAGTATATTTTTGTGCAGTTGAATCCATCTCAGATGGAATAAGAGAAAGTTTACTGAAATATTCTCCGCAATATCGCACTGTATCTTCCAGCATTGCTTCTCTGGATTCGTAATGATTATAAAGCGAGGCTTTTTTTATTCCAAGTTTTCCGGCAATGTCAGCAAGGGATGTTCCGCCTACACTATTTACAAAGGCACAATCTAAAACAGCATGAATTATTTTTTCATGAGTGATTTTTTCAGCCGGCATTAACAAAAAACTCCCTTAAATATTTTAAACTAACATTTGTTAGTTTACTGACACTATCTTTATTTGTCAACGAAAATAAAATAGAGTAGAATATTGATAAGAGTATTTGTATAATTTACTTTTAGATGACAATATTACAATTTCTGTCATTTCGTTTAAAATGGAGGTCATACTAGATTATGGAAAAAACACTTCCGCGCGTATTCAGAGCAACTGCAAAATCTTATCCAGAAGTAACATTTCAGATGAGTAAAATAGGAGAAAACGTTTGGGAAAGCGTTTCTTATAATGATGCATTAACTGTAATAAAAAACTTTGCCGCTGGTTTACTTTTAATCGGTATAAAAAGAGGAGACCATGTGGGCTTAATTTCTGATAACCGAAAAGAGTGGCAGCAGGCCGATTTAGGGCTTTTATCGATTGGAGCAGTTGATGTACCTCGGGGGTGCGATGCAACAATTGGCGATTTGGAATATATTCTTTCTTTTGCAGAAGTAAAAACTGTCATAGTGGAAAATAAAAGCCAGATTGATAAAATCATTGGCATAAAAGAAAAACTGCCCCTTGTTGATACTTTTATTTCAATCGAAGATCAGGACGAAAAAGTATTCGACACGTGTAAAAATGCAGGAATCACACTTTATACATTCGCTCAGATTGAAAAGAAAGGTGAAGAATTTAATTCCTCAAACCCTGACAAAATTGACGAGGAAATGAATAAGGGGCAATGGGATGATCTTGCCTCAATTATTTTTACATCCGGTACAACAGGTCAACCAAAAGGCGTAATGCTTACCCACGGAAACTTCTTATCTCAACTTGAAGATATTGATGAAAGAATCTACCTGAACCCGGGCGACAGGGGAATCCTAGTTTTACCTGTATGGCACGCATTCGAGCGTTCTGTAGAATATGTTGTATTCTCTCAGGGAGCAACTTTGTGTTATTCAGAACCCATTGGCCCAATTTTGCTTGCAGACCTCAAATATTTAAACCCACAGGTAATTCCTGCCGTGCCAAGAGTATTTGAATCCGTATATGACGGTATTTACAAAAAAATGCGTAAAACTGGCGGTATAACCCTCAAATTATTCAATTTTTTTGTATCGATTGCTTTATTCCATTCAAAACTTGACCGTGTTCTTTTTGACAGGACAACCCGCTACGGCATGGATAAGAGATGGCTTCAATGGCCGGCATTTGTTCTTCCATGGTTAATCTGTTATCCGATAAAACTTTTGGGCGGAGCAATTATCTTCCGTAAAATCCGTATAATGATGGGTAATAACTTTAGAGGTGCTGTTGCTGGTGGAGGAGCATTACCTCCTGCCATCGATAAATTCTTCTGGGCAATCGGTGTTCCTCTGGTTGAAGGCTATGGTTTAACAGAAACAGCTCCTATCATTTCTGTGCGTCCATTTAAAAGACCTGTCTTAGGAAATGTAGGACGTCCTATTCGTGAATTAGCCGCAAAAGTTGTAGACCCTGCAACCGGAAAAGAAGTAAAGAGAGGAAAAAAAGGTGCTCTTCTTGTAAAGGGACCTACTGTAATGAAAGGTTACTACAAGCGTCCTGACTTAACTGCATCTGTAATTGACGAAAACGGCTGGTTTAATACCGGTGATATTGCTCGATTAACTGCAAATGGTGAAATTGTCTTATGCGGACGTTTAAAAGATACCATTGTTCAGCTGGGCGGCGAAAACGTTGAGCCAGTTCCTATCGAAATGAAGATTCAGGAATCACGGTACATAAAAACTGCCGTTGTTGTTGGACAAGATCAAAGATATCTTGGAGCCCTTATTGTTCCAAATAAGGAAGAAATAGAACAATTTGCACAGGAAGCAAAACTTTCTTACAAGCGCTACGAAGAATTGGCAAGAAGTCCGGAAATAAAACGTCTTTTAGAAGGAGAAATTAGTTCAAGGGTAAATTCAAAGAATGGATTTAAAATGTTTGAACGAATAAATAAAATAGCAGTTCTTCCAAAAGAATTTGAAGTCGGCGTTGAACTTTCTGCAAAACAGGAAATCAGCCGCTACAAAATAAATTCAATTTATTCTTCAGAAATTAAAAAGATTTTTAAAGACTAGATAAAAAAAGGGACTATATTTTGAAGTGTACCCCAAAAGTTGGAGACAATTTTTGGGGTACACTTTTTTTTCAAAAATTACTGTTCTGCCTTAAAAGCTTCTTCGAGTCTTTCACTTATTTTTTGAAGCTGTGCTTCATTTGTAATATGGAATAAAGCAAGCACATCCGGATCGAACTGATAATAATCCACTTCCTTTGTCTGGTAGTGAGAAAGCATATCGGAAAGATAAACAAGGCTTGTCAATTTTTTTGTTTCATCTGGTGCTAAATCAGGTTCATGATGATGACGGATTACAGAAACAATTACATTTGGAAAATTCCATTTTTCTGCAATAAGAGCACCTACTTCCCCGTGGTTTACGCCTGCAAGAAGTTTTTCAAAAATATCAGCTGGAATTCCTTTTTGCGCACATATACTTTTTATTTTATTTATAAACTCAGGATGCGCAGTCTCAAAAACAAGCTTACCCATATCATGCAAAAGACCGCATACATAAGAATCTTCCACAAGAGTTAAATCATTGCTACAAAAATTTCTTGCCAAATTATATGAGTAAAAAGCTACCTGATAAGCATGAGTCCATAAATCTTTCTTTTCACCGCCCAACGACTTTAAATTATTAATTGACCCGACCGAAATAAGCATGTTTTTTATTCCGCGGATTCCAACAAGTTTTACAGCATCTACGATACTGCGGCAAGGTGAAGCAAGGGCAAAAGTTGCAGAGTTTACAAGTTTTAAAAGGTCTGTAGTTAAGGAAACATCGCTGGAAATAAGCATTGCAATCTCGCTCATTTTTGAGTCCGGGTCATTTAAAAGACGGTTAACCTTAACAATTGTTTCAGGAAACTGTGGCAATTCATCAATTATGTTTACAAATTCCTGACTTACAACGCTTAAATCTTTCTGTGTTTTTTCGTTAAGAGGCAGAATAATTCTTGTAATTGTTTCTCCGCCTTCACATAAAATCTGGAAATTCTCCTCTGTTAGACCGATTTTTTCCAGCATCAAAATCATAATGATAAGACCAAGACCAGCACCTTCCGTATCGTCCAAAACCTGACTTAACGCCTGATCAACAGAAGTATACTGCTGGGCACGACTCAATTTATCGTGCATTCTTTTATATTCTTCAACAGTTAATTCAGAATTATTTCTTACCTCAATCTTTATTTTATTATTGCGAGTTTGAAGAACAAGTTTTACATAAAGGCCCGCATTTTTCAAGTCGGA
>JAZSJM010000013.1:0-5384 GCA_045534325.1 Treponema sp.
TGAACAGCTTATCGGAAAAAAACTATTAAAGAATGAAAAAAATGGATCAGGTGAAACTTTGTAATATATCGAATAAACCTGCATATTCGCCAAGTTGTTCCCAAAAAGACATATTTTCGTTATTATTCTGCTTATGGCAAATTTAATTGAACCTCGCGTATTAAAAGGCTTTCGCGATATATTACCGGCAAACGAAATTGAACGTGCCGAACTCATCGAAAAAATTACAAAAGTTTACAGAGCTTTCGGATTCGTCCCGATTGACACACCAGTTCTTGAATATTCTGAAATTCTCTTGCGCAAATCAAATGGCGAGACGGAAAAACAGGTATTCAGATTTTTAGACAACGGAAAAAGAGATGTAGCTTTGCGTTTTGATCTTACAGTTCCGTTTGCAAGATTTACAGCAGAGCACGAAAGTGAATTATATTTTCCATTCAAAAGATACCACATTGCAAAGGTATGGCGTGGAGAAAAGCCTCAGGCAGGAAGATATCGCGAATTTATACAGTGTGATATCGATACGGTCGGTTCAGACTCTGCCGCAGCTGATTTTGAAATATTAAATATAATGAAGGCAGCTCTGGAAGAAATCGGAGTTAAAAACATTACGATTCACGTAAATCACCGTGGAATATTCAATAGATTTTTAACAAAACTTGGTGTAATCGAAAAATCAGAAGATATTCTTCGTTCTGTGGATAAACTTGCAAAAGTCGGAAAAGCTGAAGTAAAAAAAGAACTGATTGAATTTACCGCTTCTCAGGAAAAAGCAGAACAGATATTACAATACATAACCCCCGAAACTGATTTTGAATCTACACTCAATAAACTTACTCAAATGGCAGGTGGACAAGACACAGACACACAGCGAATGCGGGATATATATGAAATGATGAAGGCTGCAAACATAGAGCAAAGTTATGTTTTTGACCCTTCAATTACACGAGGTCTTGATTATTACACAGGAATCGTTTACGAAACATTTTTAAATGAACTTCCGTCAATTGGTTCTGTCTGTTCAGGCGGTCGTTACGACAATCTCGCAGGTCTTTACACAAAAACTAAACTTCCTGGAGTTGGTGCATCAATCGGGCTAGACCGTCTAATTGCAGGACTGGAACAGCTAGGAAAAACGATTCAAAAAGGTTCCTATCTTGATGCTGAAATTTACTGTATGGACAATTCTTTATCCATTCACTATCAGAAAGTTGCAGCGGCCCTAAGAAAGAATGGAATAAATGTAGAAGTTTTTCCAGAAGCAAAAAAAATGGGACAACAGTATGCTCTTACACAGGCAAAATCAGTTCCATGGGGAATTTTAATAGGTACAGATGAAGCCGATAAAAACACCCTTACATTAAAAAAACTATCTACGAGAGAACAGTTTACAGATTTAACAATAGAACAGGCCTGCAAAAAAATTCTCTCAGAAAAATAACAGTTTTACGATTAATTGCATTTTCTAAAAACTGAAACTAAAAAACTGTACCCTATTATGTGGTACAGTTTTTTTTACGGAAGCTGCGACAAAGCTTTTTGAGCCTTAAGCTTATTCGAAAAAACAGCAACTGAGTTTTGAGGAATCCATCCTTCCTTTATTTTGTACCAGTTTTCATATTCTTCATCTGTTTTTACAACACAGTTACCTTCAACCATTCTGATTTCACCACGTCTTAAATGTTCAACCACTAAAGATTCATACCCCCCCTCCTTATGACAGGGAACGTAAGGAGATATTACTAAAAGCCATTCAACTCCCGGTTCTATGGCCAAAGGCTCAGATGAATCAAAAATAAGAGGCTTATCTTTTTTTGAACATGAAATAAATAATAACAAAGTAACAAATATGCAAAAAAAAACTATTTTCTTATTTGACATTATCTTCCCAGAAAAAATTACAAATTATTTGCAAGATATTTACATACCTGCGGATATATCAGCATGTCAGAATCAACGAAATCTAGCGTCGGAATTTCTGCCAGTTCGGCCCATTTATACTCATAGTGTTCTGAAAGAACAAATTTTTTTTCGATTCCATTATGAGGAAGTTTTATCAGATATCCGCTTAATGAAAAATCATCCCCATTATGCTTGAATTTTGCCTCGGCAATTTTCTCGCCTACACAAACCGTTACTCCAAACTCTTCATTGAATTCACGGATAATTGAATCCTGCTCAGATTCTCCATCCTCAACTTTTCCACAAGGAAAGTCCCAACGATTGCCCATTTGTCCAGTAGGATTTCTATGAGCAATAAAAACCTTATTTTTATCAAAAGCAATGCACGCTACAGATTTTTTTTTCATTTTGTTTATATCTCCAGATTTTCACTACAAGAATAAAACTCTCGGAAAAATAAAATGTAAAACTCCTGCGATTATACAAAAAATTCCTAAATACTTTCTTCCACCCACAAATATAGACGTCAACACCTCTGGTAAATTAAAAGAAACACTGGATTTTTGTGCGTAAAACTCTATCAAAAGTGCAAAACAAGCCGACATTCCAGCTATAGCCGGAATTAAATCACCAATAATAGGCACATCTTCCTGAACAGTTGATAATAATTTCATAAGACCAACAAGCCCCGAAAGAATGGCAACTACTAGACGGAATGTCATGTCATCAAAAAAAGTTCCTTTTGAGTTCAGTGCAAATTCAATTTTTTTATCAAAAATAGAATCATCCTCATCCCCGTCATTTTCAGACTCATCATCTGATTGTATATCCATGCCAGCATTAACTGATTCACCGATATCCGATTCTGACGGCTGTAAAGATGAACTTTTTTTCATAAAGTCGGTTGCATAAACCATAATCAGTCCTGCAAGAATATTTAACAATATTGAAAGAAAATAAAACTGTAACATTTTTAACTCTCCTGCAACTATATAATTATCTTTTTTCTACAGCGCATCTTAATTTTGTCGATTCATCGCCAATCAAGACAATAGCTTCTACATTTAATATATCATAATCACGAAAAGTTGTCCTTAAAAAAGTTTCTTCACCGCGATAAACATGTGCAAATGTTTCTTTATGCACTATTTGATTATCTAAATCTAAAAAATCCATCTCAACTATTGTATTTACAACATCACTATTTTTTTTTGACGGAGGAGCATTATCAAAATTCAAACTTGCATAGACTGTCTCCTCAAAAGAAAAGGCAGTCAATTTCAGGGGAATTCCACATAATGTATTTTCATTTTTTTTGTTAAAAATCCCGACAAAAATAACTACAGAAAAACAGATTGCCAGGGCAAAAAGCATTAAACGGTTTGCTTTTGTTGCAACAAGAGCCTTAAAAAGACCTGGCTTAAAAGCCTTTAGAGTTCCATTATAGTAATCCTTTACTATTGATGGTGCTTTTTTTATTCTTTCATCCCTGTTGTAGTGAAAAACAATGTTTTCTTCCTGATTATCTTCTCTTCCTTCTTCAATCTGATTAAAATCCATAATGTTTTACCAGCCGCTAATTCATTAATCCGCTCACCAGGGAATCCGTTCGCCACCACAAAATCTGTGCATTGTTATTTTTTATAAAAAGACCGGATATAATACCGCTTCCACTAAGAGAAAGATCATAATACAGGACTTCACTATGATTTACAGAAAGAATTCTCTTTAAAATCTTTTGCCCGTTTGGCTGTACCATCTGCACGAGATACCCACGCTCATTTGGAATCATAAAAAACAGCCAGCCATTATCTGTTACACCAAGAAAATTAAACGGTATTGAAAAAACTTCCTTACTTAAATTTTCACTGATTGAATCTTCATACGGCGGAATATCCAGCCCTTCCTCATAAAATCCCGTTTCAGCGTCTAACGGATAAACAAGAGTTTTTTCAAAATCAATTCCAGACTGTACTTTTGTTGCAGGATCAAGATAGTTCTGAAAATAATTAACTTGAACATAAAGTTTATGACTTACATTATCTGGAATAACATTTTCAAGACAAACGTAGTATACATTTTCAGAATCATTTTGTTCCTTCAGTTTTGGAATTGTATCTTGAGTAAATGGAATTTTATAAAGCAAGAACCCGGAACTGTTAAACCAGTACACGATAGAACCTTCATTTGATTCACAGACAACAACAAGTTCATCATTTTTTGTTGCATATATGTTTTTTATATAGGGAAATGGAGTTCCCCCCGGACCTTGCTGTCCAAGATAATCGCGAAATGTTCCATCGCTATTGAATCTTAAAACTACATAATTTAGCAAAAGCCTGTTTTCTAAATCATTTTCCTGTCTTTCCGCAGGAAGAATGTCCACTGCATAAAGACATTTTTTTGAATCGACAGCGAGCACTCCCAAAGAATTAAAGGGATAGGAAATTGCCTTTTTAGTAGAATTAACAGAATCATCCACGGCAAAAGACGGAGTCTTAGTAATTTCTTCGTTGTAATAAAGACTTAATAAATCTCCATAGGAGTTAAGTTCCATAATTTTTTTTGATTCACCATTCGCAATATAAAAAAAGCCGTCAAGCATCGTCATGTGAGTATTTATATTTCCAGTGGAACTCAAGTTAAAAAGATTCAATTCATCTTCAAAACTGCCATAATTAATGGAAAAAAGATCATTTTCCTTTATTGAAACTACGCTGTTTGACCGTTTACATGAATAAAAAAATATAATAATACAGGTAAAAAAGATAAAATATAAACTTTTTTTCATATAAGTAAGAATATAAAATTGACTGTCTACCGTCAACTTGCTTTATACCTTTCTAAGGAAATCACAAAATTAAATCTTCATATTTTTTTCTACCATTAGAATCACTTTTTTCTACACAAAAGAAATGTTTTTGTGTATATTATTAATATTATGTTAGATAAAATTTTCACTGCGATTTTCGGTTCTCAAAATGAACGCGATGTAAAAAAACTTATTCCAATAGTACAGTCAGTTAATGCAAAAGAAGAATGGGCAAAATCCCTTGCTCCAGAAGATTTTCCAAAACAGACTCAGATTTTTAAGGAAAGACTTCAAAACGGCGAAACCCTTGATGATATTTTACCAGAAGCATTCGCCTTATGCCGCGAAGCAGCTTATCGTGTTAGAGGTGAACGGGCATACGATGTTCAGATAATGGGTTCAATAAACCTGCACATGGGTCGCATAACGGAAATGAAAACAGGTGAAGGAAAAACTCTCGTGGCTGTTGCTCCTTCATATCTTAATTCCCTTACAGGCAAAGGTGTTCATGTTGTTACAGTTAACGATTATCTTGCTGAGCGTGATGCTGCAACAATGCGTCCTGTTTTTGAATATCTTGGATGTACAACAGGAGCAATACTTTCAAACATGGATAATGAAGCCCGAAAACAGGCTTATAACTGCGATATTACTTACGGAACAAACAATG
>JAZSJM010000287.1:0-5760 GCA_045534325.1 Treponema sp.
TTTTGCATATTCTAAAAGTTTGGTAACAACGGGATCTAATTCCTGATCCATTTTTTTCCTCGTAAGTATTAAAATATCTTATAAAATTACAGTTTATTTGTTTTTATAAGATTATCGATATTCATTTTTTCTTTGAGAAGAGAATTCAATTCCTCTATCTGCTGTGGAGTTGACGGATTATTCAACATTTTAATTCTATCAATGATGTAACCCTTTTGACGCTGCAAATCTTTCTGTTTAATAAGTTCAATACTGTCTCTAACGATCTGACTGGTATTATTAGAATATTCCCCTGACATTACAACTTCAGTAATTAACTGTACGAGGGCTTTATCATCGCAGTTTTCACAAATTGAACTAAATGAAAGATTATTTTGCTGGTATAAGTCCTCCAGAATGATGAATAACTTTTTTGCTACAGGTGATTCAAAAACATCTTCGTTAACTTCGTGACGCATGGATTCAAATAAAGTTGTATCTGTAATAACAGCAAACAAAACTCTCAATTCACAATCTTTTTTCAGACTGGAATCAGCTTTAATACTTTGTTTTAACTCAACTTTATTTATACGTGTACGAGCTTCTTCCCTGTTGTTGTAATCCCTGAGCACTGCCTGCTGAGACAAATTAAGTCTTTGACAAAGCAGCTCTAAACTTGATTCTTTCTGAATGCTTGTTTGAAGCGCATCTACATACTGGAAAAAAGCCATTGCGGCCCTAGTTTTCCCTTCCGGTGTATCAATCGGATATTCTTGCGCCAAATATGCAAACAGATAGTCAGAATCTAATATAGCGTTATTTACGTCTGACGTCAATGTATCTTTACCATATTTTAAAAGAATTTCAGAAGGATCTTTTCCGCCTGTAAGTTTTATAATTTTTACGGTTAACCCCTCGCGCCTGCAAGCTAATATTGCTTTTTGCGTCGCAGCCTGCCCCGCTCCATCAGAGTCAAAAGATAGATAAACAACAGCAGTACCTATCTCTTTATTAAAGGCAAACCTCTTGAGTTTTTGAATATGCTCGGTTGTAAATGATGTACCGCAGGATGCCACTGCATTTGTAATTCCTGCCTGATGATAGGCAATACAATCCATTGGACCTTCACAAATAATTGCAAAACCTTTTTCACTCATACTTCTTTTTGCCAGATTTAAAGCAAATAATGTATTTTTTTTTGAATAGATAATCGTTTCAGGTGAATTTATATATTTACGCTGAGATTCATCGGCAGGAGGTATAACGCGGCCACTCAAGGCGACACAATCCCCTTTTTCATCAAAAATCGGAATCATAAATCTGTCAGAAAACATGCTTATATCAGGATAATTTTTTGAAAACAAACCGGATTTTTCAAGAAGATCATTACTGAAGTTTTTTCCTAAAAGGAATTTTTTTAGCCAGTATCTATCCTGTGGAGTATATCCAAATTTAAACTTTTCAATTATTTCGTCAGTTATTCCCCGAGATTTTATATATGTAAGAGCTTTTTTACCCTGTGGAGTTTGAGTAAGCATATAATTAAACATGGCAGCTAACCTGTTATACAAAGACCTTAAATCATCTTTTGTATGATCTACTTTGTATTCAGTTTTACCGTTTTCTTCGTATCGAAGAGTTATATTGAATTTTTTAGCAAGTAATTCAACTGCCTCAGGAAAAGAAAGTTTTTCAATTTCCTGAATAAATTTTATTGATGAACTTCCACCAGCATGACATCCAAAACAATAGTAAGCATTCCTTTCTGGAATTACATGAAAAGAAGGTGTTTTTTCTCCATGAAATGGACAGCATCCCCAATAATCACTGCCACGCTTATCAAGTTTTACATATTCACTAACAACAGAGACTATATCAGCTGCATTTTTTACGGTTTCAATTGAATCCTGGGAAATAAAACCTGCCATTATCTGCTTGATGCCGCCTTTTTTGTTTTAAATTGACTACCAGCACGGGTATGGGAAGTAAAATTTCTTGTAAATGTATGAGTCCCGGAAATTTCATCAGAAAGAGTAAAAAAATAATAATCAGTTAAAGGAGGATTAACAGCAGCGTTTATAGCAATTAAACCTGGATTAGAAATTGGAGTCGGAGGAAGCCCTGCCCATTTGTAAGTATTGTATGGAGAATCAATTTTCAAATCATCATATGTAATTACATCAGGGTGAGGTCTTCCCTGAATTTCCGTAATTATATATTCAATTGTCGCACAGGAATAAAGTCCAATATTCTCCTTTATGCGATTTGTAAATACAGAAGCAATCAGTGGAGCTTCTTTATCTACCCTATATTCGCGTTCCACAACAGAAGCTAAAATCAAAGTTTTATAATAATCGTTGACTGATTTTCCCAAAAAAACAGATGAAGTTTTTTGAATAAAATTATCAATCATCATCTCAACAACCGAATCACTTTTCATCGATGGAGTAAAATAATATGTGTCAGGAAATAAAAAACCTTCGCAAGTTGAGGCTGGAATTCCATATTTATCAAGTAAAAGTTTATTTTTGCACGAAATAATAAAATCATCACTTTTACACACACCATTGTCTTCTAAAATTAGAGCAATCTTTGTAATCGTCAACCCTTCAGGAAAAACAGTTTTTATATATTCCTGCTGTCCAGACTCCAGAAGACGAATAATTTCAATACAGTTCATATTTCTGTAAACTGTATAAACTCCAGACTTTAAAACTAATGGAGAAAATTTTCCTGTTAATGCGGGAAAGCGACTGGCACCATAAAAAAACAGTTTTGAGCGGATGAGTTTTTTTTCTTTCAGAATATTTGAAATGGCCATGGTACTTGTACCTGAAGGAATTTCAATACGAACCCCATCAGCGTTTTCTGAGAGAGAAACCGGAACATACAACTGTACAAAAAATGTACCAACAATAAAAAAAACTAAAAATGCCAGAATAAAAATAAAAGAATATTTATAAATAAATCTGTTTTTCATGAATAAAACTTTTCAACCTCATCGATGGACATGTTGCTGTAGATATACAATTCAACCTGTCTTGCAAATCCCTCAAGTCCACCAGGTATCTGATTTTGATTTTTTCTTAAAAAAAGTGCAAGAAGTTTTATCTCTTCTTGTGAAAAATTATAACCAAAATCACAAGTTTTTTCAGTTATTTTATCGTCTTCAGGAGAGTTTTCTAAAGAAATCATAAACGTATTTCTGTTCCTTCTATGGCAAGGTATACTTTAACAGTTCCATTCGTAATATAATCAGAATACCATTTTGCCGACTCTAAAATCGAATACAGCTTTCTGTCGTCATATGTCGGCTCATGATGAAAAAGATATAGTTTTTTTATATTCCAGGCAACAGCAAAATCTATTGCATAACAAAAAGCACTGTGCCCCCAATTCACCTTTCGTGCTGCTTCTTCAACTGTGTATTGACTGTCCAAAACAAGTATGTCAGCATTTTCAAATACAAGTTTTTTTTCTTCATTTTTTTCAAAAGAATCACTCTGTAATTCTACATCTGTAGCATAGACAAACTTTTTTCCATTTTCCTCAACAGAATATGAATAAGAAGCACCTGGATGACTCATTCTTGCACATGAAATGTTTACATCATCAATCTGATATTTTTTTCCTGTATGCAGAACATGAAAATTTATATTTTTTGAAAAGCAGTCAAAAGTAACAGGATAGTATGGTGAAACCATCTGTTCTTTTAAATATTTATCCATATCTGTAAAAGGAGAATAAATATCAATTGTAGAATTCGGATTATAGGCAGGATCAAAAAATGGTAATCCCTGAATATGGTCCCAATGAAAATGTGAAAAAAACAGACTGTAATGATGATCTTCCGGAGGGACCCCAAACTTACCCATCGCCCTTAAACCAGAACCTGCATCAAAAACTATTTTTTTATTTTTTGAGGAAGTTATTTCAACACAAGGTGTATTACCACCGGCAGTTCCATAAATCCATTTAGGTAGAGAAGCAATAAATTTTTCCCTTGACTGTGAATCCTGAATATCTTTTTCAGTAATACGTTGCACTACTGCAGAAATTTTAGCTTGAATCTGTTGTGGTGACAGGGGGGCCGGAATAGAGCCTCTTACTCCCCAAAATTTTACATTCAATATGAGCTCCGTTAAAAATATTAAGGAATTATATAACAGGCGAATAAAAATTAAAAGTATGGAATTTTGGAGATTTTACAGCATAAAACACTCATAAATAAAAAAAAGCCTTAAGCACAACACTTAAGGCTTTTGTGGGGAGTGAAGGATTCGAACCTACGAAGCACTAGGCAGCAGATTTACAGTCTGTCCCCTTTGACCACTCGGGAAACTCCCCTAATAAAAAAAAGCTGCCTGAAGGACTCGGACCCTCGACCCCGAGATTACAAATCACGTGCTCTACCAACTGAGCTAAGGCAGCATTTTTATGTTTCGTGCAATCACAAGTGACTCACACGATGTATTGGTACTATAACAAACACTAAAAAAAGTGTCAACACAGTTTTTTCATTTTTTTTAAAAGTTTCTAATTTTTTTTTGCAAAATCAGGTCTTAATTTTTCTCCGCCGTTTATGTAAACATGGTTTACTTTTGAATTAACAGGCAGATATGCGGTAACTAAAATTCGAATCATTTTCTCCGGGCTGTTTTCAATATCAACTTCCTGACTGCAAAAAAGCGGCACACCAGAAACATCTATACCGCAATCACCACCGCGACGCAATGCAGAAGCAGGATTTAAAGCATTTAAGTCTTTTGTCATAGTAAATTGAATTGAAACGATATTCTCAGCGAGGATGTTGTTTTCCGCAAAAATATTTTTACACATTTCGATTACATTCGCAGTAATTGATTCTTTTGTATTATCACAGCCTGTTGCTCCCCTTATACCATACAGCCTCATTCTTTTTTTTAAATAAAACATTGAATTCATTTTAATCCCCTTCTTTCTTATTTTATATCATTAATTGCTTTTAAAACTTCAGCCGTACTTCCATTTGTAAGCAAAGTATTCAGTTCAGGATATTGTTTTAAAATTTCTCCGATTTTTGTAAGTTTTTTTACAGAACGTTCATCACTCATGATTTTATCTGCATGTTCCCGAGCATATTCAGAGAGTTTTTCATCAACAATGTCCTGAAATTTCTCATAGGACTTTTGAGCGATTTTATACAATTTTAAATCAGGAACATTTGCTTTTTTTATGTAAATATCATCAATTTTTACCGGTTTATATTTAGTCTGCAAATCAAGTTCAGAAATCAAAAATTGAACATCATACGATGCAATTACTGTATTTTCATTCATCTGAATTAACTTTTGACTTAAATTATCAGCAATTTTTTTAGCAGTTTTTTTCAGTTCATTCATATATTCATCTTCAGATTGAATGTTTTTCTGATTCACAAAGTACGGCATATCCTCTGGGGAAACGCTAAGCAATATATCAAAATCAAAGGAATATGAAAAATCAGGAGTTCCTTTTATCAGCGCAGAATAGATTTCAGCAGAAGGCAAGGAACCGTTAAATGATTGATTGAATAATAATGAATTTTTTGAAAGCTTAATAATTTTTGAATTTTTAGGAATTAACGCTTCCCATCTCCAGCAGAATTTTCCATTTTCAATAACTCTCGAATAAACCCCGGATGTATTAGACGTCAAAATACCGACACTTCCAGAGGGAATTCTTAAACTGACAAAACCAAGAAAAAAAACAAATAATAAAAAAATTAAAATTATAAAAAACGCAAATATTCTTTTTTTCATA
>JAZSJM010000064.1:0-4554 GCA_045534325.1 Treponema sp.
AATGAAATGCACAAATTTAAAACTTTCACAACTCCTCCTTATAAGTTTTTTAAATGCGTGTTCTAATAGTTTATAACAAAAATTATAAAAATAAAAGAATTTTTTAAGAATTTAAATCAAGCATCAACCATGAGGCGTTAATACTATAAACAGCAATAAAAAGAATGCAGATTGTAATAAGCATTATATAGTATGGCTTAAAACCCTTTTCACTTTGATACAAATTAAACCTGCGTCTGGTAGAAATAAGAATCAGTAAGAGAAGGTAAAATGAAAAAACACTTGAAATATTTATAAATAGACAGGTTAAGATTGTACCCCCATCATTTAAACTTATTAAAATAATCATAAAAGGAACTACATAGTCTTCTGCTAAATCAAATGATCCTGTTTTTATCAGAGAATGGAGACCAAATGAAATTAAAACAAAAACCAGGGCAGTAAAAAAAGGAAAGATTTCATTTATCTGTAATGGAATCAGCAAAAAATAATTTAATAAATAACAGACAGATGATGTTGAACAGGTAATAATTAAAGCCTTTAATAAACTTAAAATATATGCACTAGTTTTTTTCTTAAGAGTTATAATTCGATTTACACCAACTCCGTAATAGAGAATAATTGAACTGGATAGAATGTAATATAAAACTAAACTAAGCATTGTTTTTTTCCTTAATTCTTAAATATAAAAAAAACATAATAACAGTCAGTACTAAAGTTCCTGGAATAGTTGCCAAAAAAGCAGAAACAGAAGCATTTTTTATTAAAACAGGAAGATTAATTACCAAAAGATTCTTCCAGAAAGGGAGAGTTATAGTTCCAAATCCAAATATATCTTTAATAAAGAAAATAATAAAACAAAATAAAGAAACATTAAGGGCTTCCTTAAACTTTCCAAATACATCTTCCTTAAGAGATTGTAAATTTTTTGAAGAAATAATGGTTAATATTACTGCAGAAATTGAGGGCATATAAATTGAAAAACCAAGAGTCAGTGCAACTACCGGACAAAAAATGATTAAAAGTTGCTTAAACATAATTGTTAAAGCGATGATTTCAAGGGCAAGAATACCAACTCTGATAGATTCTAATTTTAAAAATCTAATACAATGCATCAGCAGAGTTGTTATGACAATAAGAAGATTAAAATGAACTAAAACAAATAAACCAAAAGCTAAACGTCCCGGTACGGCAAGAGTAATTGCTAATGTTGCAGCCATACATGAAAAAACTTTATTGAAGTTAGTCATCAATCACACCTGCCTGAAGTAAAATTTCTGGAAGTCTGTTTTGCCAGAATTTTATATGAGAGGGAGAAAATTGTTCAGTTAATATATTGGAAAGTTTTCCATTTTGGACTGCATATCCAATAAACCTTGAATCATTTTTTTTACAAATAAAAACTGCTGGAAGAGGTCCTGCAATAGATGTAATTCTGATAATAACGGCAAAATATTCATTACCGTCGTTTTTTACTTTTGTACATTTATAAACAGCCGCACTTGTAGATAGAGAAGATTTAAAATCAATCTTATCCCCTATCTTCCATTCTCCTTTTTCATATTCTTCAACTGTTTCTATAACATTTTCTCGTAAACCGCTCGTCCATGAATTTCGTGCTAAAAAAATAAAAGCAACTAGAAAAGATGCAACAAGCAAAAATGCACCTGTAAGGATTGAGATATTAATTAAACGCGCTTTTGAGGTTTCGCTAAGCATTTGTTCCTTCCTTCAGCTCATCAATACGTTCTATAAGTTCTGATTTAGTCCTTTTTAGTTCAAAAATATATTCAATATGCTCAATCAAAGGACTTAGCATATTCATTATAAGAATAGTAAACATCGCCCCAACAGGAGATGTACCTACACCAATAATCAAAAAAGCAATTATTCCTGCTATTAGAGCATAAACTGTTTTGCCAAAAGTTGTTAAAGGTGTAGTTCCTGAAAATTGAAGCAAAAATAATGCACAAAAAATAATTCCGCTGGTACACAACGCCAGCAATAAATCTCCCTGAGATGGCATATAAGAATAAAACAAAGGAGATACAAAATAAACAAGTAGGCAATACACAGCTAAAAATATGGCTGGAATCAATATTTTTATTACATCCAGTGAAAATAAAATAATAGACGAAACTAATGTTAAAATATTAAATCTGAATGCAGCAATTGAAGAGTGATTATCCCAAAACAAGGAAACATATCCATCAGGAATTGAAACCCCAAAAATAGAAAAAACAGTTTTGTTAAAAAAAGAAGTTATTTTAGTATCAGAAGGAATAGCTGGAAATGTACCATTATTTATCAATGTCAGGGCCGGATTTTTAGATATTAAAATTTCTCCAGAAAGTTGATAAGAAGGAAAAAGCGTGCCGCCTAAAATCCAGCAAATACATATTGTAAGAGCTACAAGATTAATCCAAATATCTGCATGATCACCAATAAAATATCTGCTTATCAGATAAACACAAAAAGTAGTTATAAATGCAGTATAAAAGGGAAACGATGACGGCAAAAAAAGTCCGATAAAAATTCCCTGTATTATTGAAATAATAAAATCATAGTCCGTTTTATTTTTATATTTTTTTTCAATAAATTCGACGGAAACTGTTGCTACAGTAGTTGAAAATACGAGCAGGATATTAAACCAGCTTTTTGTTATCAAAAGCATTATTATCTGAGGAATTAAAAACGCAAGAATAAAAATTGAATTTGTTCTTTCAGAGAAGGTCAAATATTTGTATGGAGGTAAGGTAATGCCAGCATTTTTACTCATTTTTTAATTCCTCTTTTATTTTACCAATTGTTTGACTTAGCGGAATCCTTGAAGGACATACAGAATTACATAATGAACATTCAGTACATAGCAATGATGTTTGTTTTATTAAAGTATATTGATATTCATCTTTTTCTTTATTCAGTGAATATCTGTATAAACTTTGAGGATATAAACCTATAGGACAAATTTTATTGCAATTTCCACATCTGATACAGGTTTGCATCTTCTGATCACATTTTTTATCAGCAGGAATAAAAGCAACAGATTTTACGTCTTTAGATATAGGAATATCTAAGTTCATGAGGGAATTTCCTGTAACAATACCATTAATCACAATTTTCCCTAATTTCCGCTTAAATCCGCCGGTTTGCTTTGTCAATTCACGCAAAGTAATTCCAGCCTTAACTTTCAATACTCCTGCCGCATTTAAGCAATCACCTGTAACGTGAACATTTACGTTTATGGAAGGCTCATTTAAAACAACTGCGTTATATGCATTTAAAGCCGTAATACAGTCAACATACAGCTCTTTATTTCCGATTTTTAAGAACTTTTTTGAGGTTTCATTGAATTTTAGTTGTTCTTTTACGGCTTTTGCAATTTCATGTTTAAATCCATTTGGATATGATTTTGCATCAAGTCCCACTTTTTCTACAGGTATAGTTAAATCACGAAAAGAAAAATCAGGCATAGATTTATTTGAATCATAAGCAAAAATAATTCCTTTTGATTTCATGGCTTTTGCAATGATAAAAGCACCTTCTTTAATCTGCTCAAAATAGTTATCAGTAAGAAAACCTTCTGTAATTCTGCTGGGATCATCGCTGTAGAGTCTGACTACAAGAAACAAATTTGATTTAGAATCAAGATTTTTAATTTGGTTTGTAAGCGAACATGGTTTTTCAAAAGTATTCAAAACACCTTTTTCATTAAACAAAAATAATAAAGAAGAAGAATCAAAGGAATTTGGATTAATTTTAGTCAGCTTTTTTCCAGAAAAAGCCAGTGAACCAAAAAATTTTATTTTTGCAGCAGTTCCATGTTTACCATCGGCAAAATCTGTTTCAAAAATTTCAGTTACTGTACCTGGTATGGAAGAATGAATACAATAACCATTAATGCGTGATAAAACCTGACCTTCTTTTACCGTCTCACCTTCCCTTACAATTATCTCGGCATTTTCCTGATTATCATATTTTAACGGAATAATTGCCATTGACGGTAAAAAACCATTTACAGTTTTATTTATGAGTCCGTCATCTTCGGAAAGAAAATCATATATTAAAGCCATTTTTTCTTATTACCTGCAATAAAGTATAAATATAAAAAAGCCGGTACAAGAGCAAAGAAAATTAGCGAAATTATTACACCTCGTTCGCTACTTGAACCTGTATTTTTCGTATAATTAAAGTTTGAATTTTTCCCCTGTTTTATCATCATTTTTTCAACAGCAGGATAATCTAACTTATCTATTTTATCATAAATTGAACTACAAAAGGAAGAATCATAGGTTAAAACTTTTGTATTATGAGCAAGGATTTTATTATCTCCAATGGTAAATTCTGGAACTTCAACAGTTTGTCCAGTTAAATTTTCATACTCATAATTATCATTCATTTTTCTAAATGGAAAAGAAATTGTAATCCAGCTCCAATCCATAAAATCATTTACAGAGGGTAAAATACTATCTTCTGCTTTTGTAACAGGACCTGGCAGTTCAGGGGAATCTCCAGAAATTTGAGAATATGAAAAATTAGATGTTAAAACATATA
>JAZSJM010000221.1:0-3435 GCA_045534325.1 Treponema sp.
GGACTTAAAACCTGGGCAAAATATATCGAATCTTGATAAATAATTTAAAATATATTATTGTAAAAACCAAAATGGCAATAGATTATAAAAAACTTCCTGTTTATGAACAAAAACAATTGATTCTCAACGAACTTTCAAAAAATCAGGTAATAGTTGTTCAGTCACCTACCGGCTCAGGAATCACAACTCAGATTCCAGTTATTTTGCATGAAGCAGGTTACTCAGAAAATGGAATTATTGCCGTTACACAGCCGCGTCGTATTGCAGCCTTGAGTGTAAGTGAATTCATTGCAAAACAGCTGAAAACAAATTATCCAGGCCTTGTCGGTTATAAAATGCGATTTGATGACAAGACAGACGAAACGACAAGAATAAAAATCATGACGGACGGAATTTTACTTCAGGAAATGAAACTTGATCCGTGGATGAGTAAATATTCCGTGATAATGATTGACGAAGCACATGAACGAAGTCTTAATATTGATTTTTGTTTAGGACTTTTAAAAAGAATTTTGCAAGTTAGGCCTGACTTTAAGGTCATTGTATCTTCTGCCACAATGAATGCAGAGGCATTTTCACGCTATTTTAATAACTGTCCGATTGTAACGATTGAAACGCAAACATTTCCTGTTACCCTTGTTTATGATCCGCCGGCTATAAAAGCTACGACTTCAACGGAAAGTGGCTGTGAGGCTATTCTTTCGAAAATTGAATCAACAATTGAGCGGGTTTTAGATAATAAAGACGATGGAGATATTCTTGTTTTTTTGCCAGGAGAAAAAATCATTAAAGATTGCGTATATCGCCTCAGCTATTCATCTTTTCATTCAAAAATTCATATAATTCCACTTTACGGAAGACTTCCAAAAGAAGAACAGGAAAAAGTTTTTGACAGCGCCCCTTTTGGCAAAAAAAAGGTCGTAATATCAACAAATATTGCTGAAACTTCAGTAACAATCAACGGTATTACCACTGTAATTGATTCAGGGCTTGCAAAACTAAATTTTTATAATCCAAAGACATTTACTTCAAGTTTAATAGAAACCCCTGTAAGCCGTGCCAGCTGCAACCAGAGACGAGGACGAGCCGGCAGAACATGTGCAGGTTCATGCTATAGGTTATATTCAAGAAATGATTTTGACAATCGAAGCGAATACACTACAGAAGAAATATTCAGAACAGATTTATCGGAAGTTCTTTTAAGGATGAGCGAACTGGGAATCACAGAATTTGAAGATTTTGATTTTATTTCCAAGCCTGAAATTGAAAATATAAAAGGCGCTGTTGAAACTCTGAACATGCTGGGTGCATTGAACGAAGACAGAACGCTTTCTTCAATCGGAAAACTTATGGTTGAATTTCCTCTTGAACCCCGGGTAAGTCGTATTCTGGTAGAAAGTATCATGCGCTATCCTGATGTACTTGAAGAAGTTGTAATTGCTACAGCCTTTTTAAGCACTCAATCCCCATTTATTCTTCCGCAAGGAGAAGAAATGGATGCCCGTGCTGCTCATCATGCATTCCGAGATATGCAGGGTGACTTTGTTTCTTATGTAAAATTATTCAGAAGATGGCAGTCAATGGAAAACAAGACACGATTCTGCCAGAATAATTATCTTGACGAAAAAGTCCTGAAAGAAATCGACAATATAAAGCAGCAGCTGGAAGAAGAAATTCGTGCCCTGGGGATTCCTGTAACTGGTGGCGGCTCAATGGATAATTATCTTTGTTGTATTGCCAGCGGAATGATTCAATTTGTCTGCATAAGAGAAGGAAAAGAAAACTATCGTTCTCTTACAGCCGACCATATCTCAATTCATCCAGGAAGCGGCATGTTCAGAACAGATCCATTATTTATTGTTGCTGGAGAAATTGTCCGCACAAGCCGCATGTTTGCGATGAGCGTAAGTCCATTAACTAAAGCATTGCTTGCAAAAATAAACCCGATGCTTGAAAAACAACTTCTTGATGTTCGAGGGAAAAAAGGTAAAAGCCTCACGGGTAATATTGAATACAAAGGAACTACATTCCGTGAGCAGAAAGGCCGTCTTGGAAAAGATGATGGAAGGTTCGGCGGAAAATTTGATAAGGCAGAAAAGAAACGCAGGGATGAAAACACAGTATTCTTTGGTGGTGAAATTTTTGATTTGGAAAAAGTTAAAGGGAAAAAACAGGCTATTTTGCCACTTGAGAAATTTAAGGCTGCAATAAATGCAGAAAAAGACAATAACCGTCTGGCAACTGTCGCAGGACTTAAAGGAAAACTTGTTCTAAAAGGTGGAACGGCTCTGGCCGGTGAAAAAATTGAACTGATTATTAAAGTAGTAAAAAATCTGTCTCTGCTCCCCGTTAATGAAAAAGAATGGCCGAAAAATTTTAATATCAGCCTTAATGATAACGAAGACAGCAAAGTATTAATCAATAATCTTGATTTTGTGATGAAACTAACAATGGCAAAATCAAAATCCCGGGAATTCGGTTTTATCACTTTATTTAGCGATAACAGGGGAACATACTGGTTTAAAGTGAGCCGGGGATTTACAACAGCCCTAAATGAAAGTTTAGCCTCACTAGAAAGTTTAATTGACGATGTTACAAATTCACTAAAGCCAGAACAAAAAGAAAAAGTAAATATATTGTACCGTGTACTTAACGGTATGTATGAATAATTTACTTTGCGTTAGCATTTACTGAATCATCGGTAGTCTTCTTTTTATATACACCTGTCTGTTTCTGCAGCTTTTCCTGGGCAGCCTTTTTTTGTGCTTCTTCCTTTGCAACGGCTTCTTCCCTTATTTTTTCTGCTTCCTGAACAGCACTGTCATTTTTACCTAAAATTCGGGCAGCTTTTTCTGCATTAGCATTCTTTTTAGAAGGATTTTTTGCTGCTTCTTTAACAATATTCTGTACAATAGGCGTTACATCTGAATATCTGCCTTTTGCATAAATATCAAGTCCTGTTCCTTGCGTTGCCGTATCTTTAGAAGCCAGGTATTCCTTACAGATATCCGAAAACTGCGGATTTTTGTATTTTGCAAATTCTTTACCAAGTGCATAACGAAGCTGTTTTCTTCTGTCATCTTTTACAGTTTCACTTGCCAATTCAATTATTTCTTTGATACCAGCGTAATTGTTTTCTAAGAGTGCAGTTGCAATTCTGCTTTTTGGAGTATCAGCAACTTTTTTATCTGTAAGCTGTTTTATTAAATATTCATTACCCTCTTTTGTATTTAATTCTGCAATTGCTGTGTAACATTTTTTCTTTATCTGATCTTCCTTATCTTTTTCAAGGCGATATATCATAAAAGGAACGGCATCCTTAAAATCATTTTTTTTACTTGCTTCAATGGCTTCTAAACGCACAGAAACATGGGAATCCCGTATAGCTTCCAAAATCGTATTTTTAGCCTCTTTATTATCCTTAAAATTAGCAAG
>JAZSJM010000201.1:0-1527 GCA_045534325.1 Treponema sp.
CAGGGGGAATGAAGTATTATGAGACAAATTTCATTTATGTTACAACACTATTTTCCCTCGTATTTATTATTTGCGGAATATGCCTTATGTGGGTATACCGCCGAGGTATTTCAAAAATTAAGATATATTTAGCTCTTATTATTTATTCTGTTATTATCATTTTAATTTCGCTGCAATGGTTTAATTTTTTCAGGGAAATTGAAATGTTTAATTTATCGATGTGTGCTTATCTTGTCCTTTTATTTACGCAACGTCCGGAATTAATGATAAATACATCTGTAAATGCTAAATCTGCCGATGCATTTAGTGAGGAACGTCGTCAGACTTTTTTATTGGGGCGGGAACGGAGCGTTGTCTTTATAAAGATTGTAAATCACAAAAATATATCAATGTATATTGGTCAGGAAAATTATTCAGGCTTTTTAGAATATATTTCTGATATTCTTTTTTGTATCACCAGTCAATATAAAGATGTTTTTGACATTTATTATCCTGGCGACGCTTTTTTTGTACTAAGCTGTGAAATTGCTGATAAAAAAAATTTATTAAAAGTTGCAGATGAAATAAATTATGAACTGAATAAAAAAATTGCTTATTCTGATTTTGAATTAAAGAGTGAAATATCACTTTGTGTTTTTGACATACCCGGCGATATTAAAGATGTGGAGTTTTTTGAATATTTCACTTTAAATTTTGATAAAATAATCGGAAAAACTTTAGAACCTGTGTTGATAAAAAATATTTCATCAACAATTGAATTTAAAATAAAAAGTGAAATAGAAAAAATTATTTCAAATGCAATTAAAAACAATCATTTTGAAGTTTTCTTTCAGCCTGTTTATGGAGTAAAAGAAAATCGATTTGTCAGTGCAGAAGCTTTGTTGCGCTTAAAAGATCCTGTTTATGGTTACATACCGCCGTCAGTTTTTATTCCCGTGGCAGAGGGAAACGGATTGATTTATAAACTTGGTGATTTTGTTTTAAGGGAAGTATGTAAATTTATTTCAAATGATGCTTTTTCTGCCCTGAATCTTGATTATATTGAAATAAATTTATCTAAATCTCAGTGCGTCCAGGCTAATCTGGTTGATAAATTTATTGAAGCGATAAATGACTATGGAATTTCTCCAGAACGAATTCGTCTTGAAATTACAGAAGATTCAGCAGATTTTAAACCTGTCATTGCAGAGCAGAATATAAGGGCCTTGCATGATATGGGAATTATTTTTGCCTTAGATGATTATGGAACGGGCTACTCAAATATCAAAAAAGTTACGAGCCTTCCATTTAAGGTTGTTAAATTTGATAAAAGTTTTGTAGATGAAATGAATAATGGGTTAATGTGGAATGTCATTCAGGATTCGATTCATATGTTCAAAGAATTGAAAATGGAAATTTTTGTAGAAGGAATTGAAAATAAAAATGAGGCAGATTCCTTTAAGAATTTAAATGTAGACTATATCCAAGGGTATTATTATTCAACTCCTCTTCCTGAAGAAGAATTCATTCAATTTATAAGACATAAAA
>JAZSJM010000223.1:0-3064 GCA_045534325.1 Treponema sp.
TGTTTAACTGCTTCTGCCATAACATGCGCACATGAATGGCGAACGATTTGTAAATGTTCATTTTCTGCCATAAAAGATACCCCTGTCTTTACGACTGAAACAGACAGCCGTAAATAAATTATATTCTATAAATAATATCGATTTGAATGTTTTGTTTCAACTTACGGAATAATCTTGTAGAATTTGAAAAAAATGCCGATAATAGTAGATATGGCAGAGAATAATTTTACAGAGCAGTATATTGCTGCAATTGAAAAAAAGACAGTCTGGTTCGACACAAACGAGCTCCCTCAAATTTTAGAGCAGTATCGTCTTTTGTACACCTGCGAAAAAAACATCTTTGAATTTCTCTTAAAAAAAGCACTTATTAAACCGGATCCGTATAAAAGTGACAAAAAAATTTCTGACATAAGCACTCCAGAAAACACAAATTTTGTGGAAAACGAACGCTCAATGGTTATGGGAATGCGACTTTCAGATTATGACAGCATTTTAGACTTTCTGTGCAACTACTATAAATTCTCTGTTTCAAACCTTCAGATTCCGAATATAAAAAAATTAATTGATTTGAATAATGCAATTCAGTGGAATTCATTCTCTGTAAATTCAAACAATGTAAATACCCGAACACTTGCTACAATGCTTCTTTCTGCAAAACAAAGTTCAGATGCTCTTTCTGCAAGCATGATAAACGACAGCATTTCAAAAGCTGGAAAAGCACTTTTAAGCATTAATAAAAGCCTAAAAGGACTGACTGAATTTCAGAGGGAAGTTTACAAGTCAAATATCCGTAAGAGTATTTTCAGCCATCCGAAATTTGACGCAGAAAAAGCCTCAAAAAGTCCTGAAGACGAAGCAGGACTGATAAGAAAACTCTTTTCATCTACAATGGGAAAAATTCCTTTTTACAATGAACTGATAGAAGAAATAGTTGATGAAGATCATTCTCCGAATAGAGAAAAAATTCAAAAAGAAGTTTTGGCAAAACTTGCAACACAAGATTCCTCAACATCTGAAAAAGTCGAAAAAATCAATACAAAAGAAATTCTGCTTGTAGCTTTGAGAGTGTTTGGGGCAATGCCAGGACAAATTCTACAGGCTAAAGAAAAAATAATGGAAAATCATGAAATTTTGGAAAGTGAACACAACTCTTTCTGGGATAAACTAAAACGTGCATTACGAAAAGCGTTTAACTTGGATGAAAAACCAGTTTTTTATGACATTATAATTACAGATTTGGCAACTGACACAAAGCAGCACGAAAAAATTAATTATTTTCAGTTCATTGAAGAACTTGAATTAAAAGCAAGGCGTTTTGCTTCAGCTGGAATCAGAAAAGCTCCGATTTACGAGAAACTTGTTAAATTAAGCGAAGATAAAATTTTAGAATACATAAATCAGCAGATTGCAGAGTGCAACAAAATGCTTAAGCTTTTAAATGGAATTAATGATTTTTTTAAGTCTGCACCACTTCCTCAAAACAGGGCAAAAATCAAAGGTCTAAAAATGGAAATCACGGCCCTGAAAAACTCTGTTGTAAAAGCAAACCAGCATCGCTCTGAATACTCAGCATATATCGAAGAAGAAGCACAATTAAAAAAATTAGGAATTACAAATGTTTAAAAAACTATTACCGCTACTTTTTGCATGTTCCGTTTTTTTTTCTGCTTTTGCAGAAGAAGAAAATAATAAGAAATTTAACAGTGATTTACAAAAAACATTTTTTATCTATACAAGTACTTCTCATGTAGATTACAATCCCCACACCTCAAGTTATACACATGAAGCGCAGATTATTAATGCTTTGCAGGAAGGGCTCTTTTCTTATGAACCAAAAACCCTTGAACCTGTTCCTGCTATTGCAAGTGAATACAGAATCAGCCGCGACAAAAAAAAATGGACTTTTACAATCAGAGAAAATATTAAATTCAGTAACGGACAGCCAATAACAGCCCAGTCTGTTGTTGACAGCTGGTTAAAACTTCAGAAAACACCTTATGCCCCTTATGCTTCGCTTTTAGACTGCATAAAGGGAATGAAAGATTATCGTGAAAACAAAACAGGAATTGAAGGAGTTGGTCTTAAGGCAAACGGACAGAAACTTACAGTAACATTAAATACTCCCACAGCCTACTTGTTGCGGCTTCTCTGCCATCACGCATTCAGTGTGTATACAGGCGAAGAAAATGTTTATTCAGGAGCATACACTTTAGCTCATATTGACAATACCGGCCTTACCCTTTCTAAAAACGAAAACTACTGGGATAAGGAAAATGTTGCGTTAAGTGAAATAAAAATTGTTTTTTCTGACAACCTTAAGGATAATTCCTGGATGTATAACACAGGAAGAGCTGACTGGATAATTTCTGCATTCAGTGCAGATACTCTGCTTTCAAAAGATGACATTAATATTAACAATGTCTTTGGAACTTCATATCTTTTTTTTACCTGTAAAAATGAAATCTGGAACAGAAGTGATTTTAGAAACGCACTTTTAACAGCGATACCTTGGAAAGAGTTGCGAAAAAATAATCTTGTACCGGCATCAACTCTCGTATACCCTCTTCCCTCATATCCAAAAGTAGATGGAATTTCTGACTATAATACAGATGAAGCTATTGAGATGATGGAAGAAGCTCGTGCAAATGCTAAAATTCCATCAGATAAAAAACTCGAGATTTCATTTGGAATAGTAGATTCAGAATATTCAAGAGCAACTGCAAAAATCTTAAAAGACGCATGGCTACCCCTTGGAGTAGAATTAATAACTTTTAATATAAGGGAAGAAGATTATTTTACTTCAATTCCATATCTTAATTATGATATTTTCAGTTACGCATGGATTGGAGACTTTGCAGACCCTGTTGCTTTTTTAGAATTATTCAGGGATGGTTCTACTTTAAATCAGACTGCCTGGAAAAACGAAGAATTTACAAAAAAGCTTAAACTTGCAGATGAAGAAACAGATTCATTAGAACGCTACAAACTGCTAAGCCAGGCAGAACAGATTTTACTTGATGACGGTGTCATAATGCCAATCTATCACAGTTTAAGTTATCACGTA
>JAZSJM010000195.1:0-3464 GCA_045534325.1 Treponema sp.
AGTCTCTCTCTTGTTATTGAAGGATTTTTCTCTATTGCAGAAATAATTTTCTGGGTAGTTTTTTGATTTTCTGGGTAGTTTTTCTGGGTGGTCGTGGGATTTTCTGGGTAGTTTTCGTGATTTTTCTGGGCAGTCGTGCAATTTTCTGGGTAGCTACTGTTCTGCAAATCATTTAAGTTCAGAACAGTCTTGGTTCGAGACGGAGAAAAAGTCTGTATATATTGGGGTTTCAAATTGAATTCTCTTTCCCATGTTGCAACAATTCCAGGGATTCCGCTGCCGGCACGTTCACCAATATCCAGCATTGCAAACATTTTCAACATAGTCGCGTTGCGAGGATCTGATGTTCCACCGTCAAATGCGTCTTTCAACGGAATTCTAAAACTGCCGGGATTTGCAAACACAAATTTGTCCGGGTGCTTTTGAACAACAAGCCCCTGTCTGCCGTAATAATCCGCATTTACCAGTGTATTAACAAGTGCTTCCCGAACTGCTTTATGCACAGGAGTATCATCCACACGGAATATTCCTTCAAGTTTGAACGGTCGTTTTATGTCAGCGGTGAGTTTTGTTGCAATCTTAAAGAAAAAGTCAAATACATTGCCACTCCATTCCCCGGAACTGGAAACAATTCTGTCTGTCCACCTTATTGCGTCATCATATTTTTCTTGATAATCCAAAAAGTAAAGCGGAAATTCGCGAACAATCTCGTATTCATAGCCGAACATTAAAAGTCCAGCTGCTGTTGGATGCAGTTTTCCAGTTTCTGCGCTCAAAGCCATTGCTCCGATTTTACGCAAAAAATCTGTGTTATCCAGAGATTCCCAAACATGGTTCAAATGGATGTTGTTGAACACATTGCGGTAGCCTTTTACAGAATCTGGACAAAACACGCTTTCATCCATTTCTTTCAAAATCTTTGTGTCTGCGGTAGTTGCACTGGCATCACGAAGCATTTCGGAAACGTCTTCCTTTGTGCAACGGTAATCGCCTTCACCATTACGATGGAATGTTCCCGTAAGAATATTATTTCCTATATATATTGGTTTAAGCTGACGTTCTGCCCGGGGAACTTCAATGCAAATTATTTTCTTGCCCTCAATTTCCTGAACACGAACATGTTTATTCATAAGAATATTGAGGCTAACCTTATTCTGGTTGTTTACAGTATCCCAAAACGCGCTCAACAAGGATTCAGGATTTTCTACACCAGCAATTTCAAAAGTATGGTTTTTGTTTTCTTTTACTCCCAGAAGAATTAAACCTCCGTCCGTATTGGCAAATGCAGAATATGTTTCCCAAATGCTTCCCGGGAGTCCGCCTTGTGCAAGTTTTGCTTCATAGCGGTTGTTTTCTCGGAATTGTGATATATCAAGAACCTCATTCATATTCGTTTTTCCCCTACTTTATTATCAGCCAAGTTACAAGCTCAAAGTCGCTCAATTTCGAAGCCTGCTTGTCAGTTGAAATCAGCACGGCACTTCGGCTCATTCCAAGTTTTGCGGCGGTACGTTTCTTAAAACTTGTGCTGATTTCGGCTGTCGCTTTTTCAAGCAATTCTGTGTATTTTTGCATGTCGCAACCGTTTTTCGTCTCTGCATTGAACAGTGCACAAAGCTCTTTATAAGGTGTTTTTTCGCCTTCGCACAAAAGTCTGTATACTTCAAGAATTGATTTTGCGCTTGTGTAGTTGAAAATCTTTGAGCCGTCTTCGTAGATATATACCAAAAAATATGGATTAAGCGGATTGATTTTTTCGCACTCTTCGGAGGCATTTTTTTGTCTAAGGCAGAAAATCACGCCCGGCTTGATAATTTTTTTTGCAGTCTCGTCAAAAGTCTTTTTCAGACCGTCATTCCGAACTTGATTCGGAATCTCATTTTCAGATGCTGAATTGGCTTGCAAGCAAGCTCGTTCAGCATGACAAAGAGATTCACAACACGGAGAAGGGACTACCGCATAAATTCCATCGGGAGAGTTTTTTATCCTTTCTTCGTTGCTCTTTAAGAAATTTGAAAGCTCCACGCGGAAATCGTCAAGGGTAAAATCTGTAAGCGAGATTGAATCCGTCATATCTTCCAAATCAAGCACTTCATCTTTCAGACGCTTAAGCTGCTGGTCGCGGTATTTCAAATCCTCGGAAATAAGTTCCTTGGTCTCCGAATTTGCAAGGATGTTGTCTTCATTTGTTGCTGTCAAATCAACAAGTGCCATGCGGCTTTCTACGCGGGTTTTGAGATTGATGTAATCGTCCAAATCCTGCGTAGGCCAGAAGTTTACAAGCTGAATAGACTTGTTCGTGCTTCCCAATCGGTCAATTCGTCCGAACCGCTGAATAATGCGTACTGGATTCCAGTGAATGTCATAATTTATGAGATAGTCGCAGTCCTGCAAGTTCTGACCTTCACTGATACAGTCTGTCGCTATAAGAATATCAAGTTCTTTTGACTTATCTGTATCAAGCTCATCGCGATGCTTTGCTTTTGGTGCAAAATTTGTAAGAATCATGTTGAATTCGCTGTCGCCAAAAGATGCAGAGCTTTTTGAACCGCACACAAGACCAGATTCAAGCGCAAGTTCTTTTTTTGCCCAGGGTTGAATTTCTTTATAAAGATATTCTGCCGTATCAGAGAATGCCGTAAAGACAATAACTTTTTTGTTTTGCGGATTGAAAGGATTTTTCACTTTGTCGAAAATCAGCTTTTTCAAATCTTGCAGTTTTGAATCGCGTTCCGCTGTAATTTCTTTTGCTGAGTTTTTTATCAAAATCATTGACGAACGGTCAGCACGCAAGTCCTTTTTCCATTCGTCAAGCTTTAAATCCGCAAGACTGAATTTGAGCTTTTTACCAACGAACAGATTCTCACTGTCAAAATCACCTGATGAATCTGCATCTTCAGAAAAGTTTTCATCGTCATCAAAATCCTGCTCAATTTGATTTTGCAGAGCAAATTTTTCTTTTTCACTTTCAGAAAGCTTTTCATACTCGTCTATTTTATTGAGAAGATTCGTTATCTGATTTACAGTGCGGTCAATTGAAATCGCAAAAGAATGGATAGAACTTTCAAGGCGTTTTAGGTAGCCCACTTTCATCATGCCAATCAACGATTTTTCACGGTCTTCCTGAATAAATGCTTCAACCGAAGAACCTGCAAGATTTGCATAATAATCTTTTTTGTTTTCCTTTATATATTTTGATGGATTGAATATAGACAACTGATAATTTGAAATTTGTCCGTTGATTGCCGCATATTCTGGAAATTCATCAAGCGTGTCAATTTTGGAATAAACAGGAATCGGTTTCCTGCGTTCCGGGAATTTTCCGACATCAGCTTCATTATAGAATTTGGTAATGTGTTTCCTTGAGCGTGCAATTGTAAGCTCATCAAGCAGCTTAAAAAACGAAGAATCGAGCTTTTCAAGAAGCTGCTTTGTAGAACGTTCCGGATTTTTCTTTGGATCTG
>JAZSJM010000147.1:0-16438 GCA_045534325.1 Treponema sp.
TCATAAGCTGAGGAATACTCTGACTAAACATATCCCTGAGCGTGTCTGTATCATTTGTATATAAAGACATTAAACTTCCGTGGGTGTGCGTATCATAATATTTTACGGGAAGATGTGATTGTCTTTCAAAAAGCTCTGTCCTGATTTTATACATTGTAGAAGTCGATATGGTAAGAAGAATACGCTGACTCAGATATGTTGAGATGCAGCCGATTGTATAAATTATTATAAGTTTAATTATCAGTGATAGAAATGACTGCAAGGGAGGATTTTCGTTTGCAATAAAGGGAACAATAAAATCATTTATTGCCGGTTTTATAAGATAGGTTCCGTAGACTTCTGCCGCTGCAGTGATAATTAAAAAAAGAAAGACAAAAGGCCACAAAAGCTTAAACGAACCCATATAGGAAAGAAGTCGGGAAACAGTTTTTTTTGTGTGTTTTGGGCGCTGTACACCCCTCATTTTTACCGGTGGCATTTTTCTCCCTCACTTTAGTTTTTACTCATTTGAGAGTCATATATTTCTTTATAAATCGGATTATTTTTTAGCAGTTCATCATGTGATCCAGAGCCGCTTATTTTTCCGTCATCCAAAACAATAATTAAATCACAGTCCTGTATTGAGGCGATTCTCTGTGAAATAATAATTTTTGTTGTTTGGGTAAGTTTTTCTTTTAAAGAAGTGCGAACTTTTAAATCTGTTGCCGTATCAAGAGCACTTGTAGAATCATCTAAAATTAAAATCATGGGATTTTTAAGAAGAGCTCTTGCAAGACAAAGGCGCTGTTTTTGACCACCGCTTAAATTTACTCCGCCCTGCCCCAGATTTGTTTTGTAACCTTCGGGAAAACTCATAATAAAGTCATGAGCCTGCGCAATCTTGCATGCATCGACCATTAAGTCCAGCGAAGCGTTTTCATTGCCCCACAAAAGATTTTCTTGAATTGTTCCGCTGAACAGAACACTTTTTTGAGGGACAAAACCTATTTGCTTTCGAAGTGCTTTGTACGGATAATCTTTTACATCTATTCCGCCGACTTTTACACAACCTTCCAGCACATCATAAATACGAGGAATAAGGGCAACGAGTGTTGTTTTTGAGGAACCTGTTCCCCCTGTAATGCCAACTGTCTGCCCTGATTTTATTTTTAATTTTATATCACTAAGGACACAGTTTTCTTTTTTATGTTCGTAGGAAAAATATACGCTATCAAACTCAATATCGCCGTTTTTAACAGTTTGTTTATCTGCGTCTTCTTCCACTGAATTTTCGTTTTCCGTAGAGTCGGTTTCAATTATTTCTAAAATACGGTTTACAGATGCCCTTGATAAAATAAATTGAACAAACATCATGCTCAGCATCATAAGGCTCATCAGAATCTGCGTTACATAGGTCAGATAACTTACAAGTTCACCAGTTTTCATCGTCTGGCTTAAAACCATATTGCCGCCAAACCAAAGGGTAGCAATTATGCACATGTAAATAACGAATTTCATTATGGGTGCATTAATAATTACAATTTTTTCGGCCCTGACCTGTGCATCCCGGACTTTTGCAGCCGCCTCGCTAAATTTTTGAGTTTCAAATTCTCCGCGGACAAAAGCTTTTACAACTCTTATTGCAATCAGATTTTCCTGAACGACCGTATTCAACAAGTCATATTTTTCGAACATATCCTTAAAAAGAGGATAAGCTCGTGAGGCTATTAAAATCAAAAGCGTAGCAAGGACTGGAATTGAAATAAAAAAGATTACTGCAAGTTTTACATTAATAAAGCATGCCATAACAGTTCCAAAAATCATCATAAGAGGCGCTCTGACCATACTTCTGATTAAATTCTGAAACATGTTCTGAACATTTGTAATATCGGTGGTCAGTCTTGTAACAAGAGATGGAGTTCCTATTTTTTCTATCTGTCCTGAAGAATAATTTTCGATTTTTCTGAATAAAAGAAGCCTGAGATTTTTTGAAAACCCGTATGAAGCAACGCTGGCAAATCGTCCTCCTAAAACACCACACAAAAGTGAAATAAAGGTGAATACAATCATTATAAAGCCAGTACGAATTACATAACTTATATCGTTGTTTGCAATGCCATCATCAATTATGTGAGCCATTACAAGCGGGATTATCGTTTCCATAACAACTTCACCAATCATTACAAGGGGAGTAAAAACGGTGAAAAGAAGATATTTATTTTCAAGTCCATCAAACAGTTTTTTCACTCTCATACCAGACTCAATTATAAAATGTAATGAGGAAAAATGAGTTAAAAGATTTGTTTTATTATTGTATTTTTTGTTAGAAACATAACCGAATCTTTATTGAATTTAAGGGGGCATAAAACTTTTTTCTGACAAATTATCCTGTCAGTGCTATAATTGACGTTAGAAATCTTTGAAAAACATTTTTATTAATATGACAAAGATTTCTGTATGTTTTTTGGAGGACTAAATGAAAAAAATTCTTACAGTTATTTTATTTGCGTTCAGTGCAATATTTTTTAGCTGTGGCTCAAAACAGACAACAGCTGCTCAGCAGGCAATAGAAGACGGCGTACCAACATGGGTTTATGAAGGAAAAAAAGATAATTCAGGAATCTATGCGGTGGGAGCAGGAAAACTCTCAAACGACATCACATCACAAAAAATGGCAAAAGCACAGGCTCGTTTGGAATTGGCTCAAGAAGTTCAGGTTCAGGTAAAAGGCGTAACACAGACTTTTGTTGATGATCAGGGTGCAGACGGAGACAGACAGTATCTTGCAGCTCTTACCGAAAATGCCCTTCTTACAACAGAAGCAATTCTTAATGGTTCTGAACAGGCTGACATGTATAAGGCAAAAGACGGAACAATTTATGTTTTAATGTTTCTTCCTAAGTCAACTTTTGTTACAGAACTTGCAAAACAGGCTGAAGAAACTGCAAAAAAATTCAATCCTACATCCTCTGCTCAATACACACAGGAAAAGATGGCCGAGGCTTACGAAAAATATTTTTCAAACAACACTGCAAACTAAGTAGACAGCAGAATACAAAAAAAGCGGTGCATTGAAATAAATTCAGTGTGCCGTTTTTTTTGTTTTTTCTTGTTTTTTCTTCCATTTATTCATAAATTATATTTTATGGAATCTTCTTTCATTAAATCCGATGATACAAAAATTTTACTTTCAAGTTGCCTGAAGGAAAACTCTTTTGGCAGAACAGATCTTGTAAATTTCTTAAAAGAAAAGGGCACGTTAGCCTCCTGCAGTGTGGACGGCGAATTTAAATACAACGACTGGAACTTTGAGAAGACTGTGGTAAGGGATGATGGAACTGTTCTCTTTGAGGGAAACTGTTTTTCAAGCCAATCACTTATATCGCTTTTATTAAAAAACAGAAATGAAAGAACTCCCCTTGAAAATAAAAAAATTATTTACGTTTTTAAGGTTTTAGATCATATAATCCAAAACGGAATAATTTGCGAAGAAGCAGATACTACAGAAAAAACTTTTATTCCTGGGCCGGAAGGTATTTTTATAAGCAATGATTCTGATGATAATCTAAAAATTCTTGTTCTTCCAGGAAACCTTTTTGAACGGTGTGCCCAGAATTCAAGCGAGTACGACAAAATACAAGGTATTTTTGTACACCGGGGACTAGAAGTTTTTGAAAACGCTCTTTTTACTCGAGGCGTAATGGCATACATGGCGGTATGCAGCAAGCAGCCTTTTAATCAGATGAATTTTGAGAAACGCCAGGCTGATTTTACCGACGAGAATTTTACACCACTTGAGTATATGGTTAAAAATGTACAAGAAGATTTATATATTGCAATTGATTCTGCACTTAAACTAAAACGTAAAAAACCAGTAATTAAGGGCGAAAAACGATTTATAAACGAAAAATACGAAAACCAGAGACAGTTATACCTTAAAAAAGCACAGAGTTTTTCATTTTCACTTCTTCAGGATTTTTTTACCAGAAAATCAACTTTAGAAAATGATGAAGACGATATGGATTTTAAGCGGAAACGATTAAGATTTGAAGAAAAACTTTCGGCTAAACTCAAAATAAAACGTTTTTTAAACCGCAATTCAAAAACGATAAAAATTGCTTTAATCTGTATACTCGCAGGAATTTATGGATTAAACAGCTTTCACAAAACAAACCAAAAACTAGCTACAAGTTTAGGTCTTACCTCAATCCAGACTGTGCAGACTCTTTTTACAGGCATACATACCGCGGATGTAACAATAATTCAAGAAATATCGAAGGGAAAAGAGACAAAAAGCCTGATTCAAAGCGTTGCAGGATTTTATGTTACGAATAAGCAGCGGGCGGCAGTTGATGAGAAAAACGGAACACTAAGCCCGTCCCAGTGGCTGTTTTTTAAGGGAAAAACAGATTTCTGGCAATATGGAATAACAAACCTTAAAATCGACGGCGAAAGCTATCCTCCAGTTTTTAAATACCCTCGTCGCATGGACAAAAAAAATCCATTGGTAAAAGACGGTGAGAAATCGCTAAAAAAAGGTGATACAAAAATCCACCGAGTTGAATACAATTTTATTCATAACGACGGAGACAATGTAATATCTGTAAATAAAGCAGTTGAAGATGTAACACTTGTCTGGAATGGTAAAAGATGGCTTGTTAAATCAATCAGGGGAAAACAAAAGCCCTCTTCTTACAAAACAAAAGAATATAAACAAGACTACATCACTGCATTGGAAACTTCTGGCGGCAGCATAAAGACAGCTAGCGACAAGTTAAAGTCAAAATATTTCTTTGTTCCGGCCGAAAATGAAATTCGTGCAGAAATTCCAGGAATGATTAAAAAGTTCAATTCCACAGCAGCAAAAGAATTTGACAGGTAGAAAAGTGCGTCGAAAAAATATTCGTTAAGAGGAACAGCAGGAAGCTGAAATTAAAATGACATTTTTTTATTTTTTGTCATATTGACAATTCATTGTTTTTTGTCGTATGCTCTTTGAGAAAATAATTTTTCTAGTGAGGAAAATATGGCATTTGAATACAATATCGAAAAACAGCATGCAAAAGGAAAACTTCATGCAATTGAAAGAATAAATCTTCTTTGCGATAAAGACAGTTTTATGGAAATTTATGCAGATGCTGCCCACCAGTGTACAAGTTTTGGAATGGACAAAAAAACAATTCCTTATGACGGTGTTATTACCGGGTTTGGAACTGTAAACGGAAAGAAGGTTGCTGTATACGCACAGGATTTTACAGTTCAGGGCGGTTCACTGGGAAAAGTTCACGGACAAAAAATTGCAGAACTCATTGCTAAAGCCATAGAAGTTCGCTGTCCTGTAATAGGCTTAAATGATTCTGGCGGAGCTCGTATTCAGGAAGGTGTAGATGCACTTTGCGGTTATGGCGATATTTTTAAGCAGAATGTAAGAGCAAGCGGAGTTATTCCTCAGATTTCAGTAATTGCAGGTCCTTGTGCAGGAGGAGCTGTTTATTCTCCAGGACTTACTGATTTTATTTTTACAGTTGATAAAATCTCTGAAATGTATATTACAGGTCCAAAAGTTGTAAAACAGGTAATGTTTATGGACATTACTTCAGAAGATCTCGGCGGAGCTGCAATTCACTCTCAAAAATCAGGTGTTGCCCATTACCGCTGCGAAACAGAAGCAGAGTGTATAGAAAAAGTCAGAAAACTTCTTGATTACATTCCACACTACTACGGCGATAAAGAACCGTTTGAATCAAAGGAAAAGAAAGCTCTTTTCGGAACAAAATCAGATTTTAAATATAGCGAAAAAAAGGCGGCAGAACTTAACTCAATTCTTCCAGAAGCAGCAACAAAAGGGTATGACATCCGCGAAGTTATTAATCGTGTTGTTGATGATGATTCTTTCTTTGAGTCAATGGCAGAATTTGCAGGCAATGCCGTTACAGGTTTTGCCAGAATTGAAGGAAAAACTGTTGGCGTAGTTGCTAATAATCCTGGATATTTTGGCGGTGTATTAAACTGTGATGCATCAGATAAAATCGCCCGACATGTTCGCTACTGTGATGCTTATGATATTCCTCTTGTAAACTTTGTAGATGTACCAGGATTTATTCCAGGTCCTCAGGAAGAACAGAAAGGAATTATTCGCCATGGTGCAAAAATTCTCTACGCATACTCTGAAGCTACGGTTCCTAAAGTGACTGTAATTACTCGAAAAGCATACGGTGGGGCATACATTGCAATGTGCTCAAAACATCTTGGTGCTGATTTTGTTTATGCATGGCCAAAAGCAGAAATCGCCGTAATGGGTGCTGAAGGAGCAATCGGAATTCTTTACGCTAAAGAATTAAAGGATCCAAATAATGCAGCTTTGGTTCAGCAAAAAGGTCAGGAATACAAAGACACATTCATGACACCAACCATTGCAGCCCAGCGTGATTATATTTCTGCAGTTATTGAACCTGAAGAAACACGAAAACGCATTGTACAGAGTTTTGCAATTCTAGAAGGAAAGCACGCTTCTGACAAACCGCTCAAAAAGCATGGAAACATTCCTCTATAAAAAAGTATAAGTTGAACAGTCGAAAACCGCCTGATTCTAAAAAAGTTCAGGCGGTTTTTTATTTATCTGTCTTTAGAAGCCCTTACAGTAACAATCGACAGAATTGCCTCCACAGGCACAAATGTCTGTCCATCTTTTGAAGTCCAGCCTCTTCCTTCCCGACAGTTTCCCAAAATGTTATTATCGCGATTAGAGGTTCCTACTATTCCAGCCATAAGATGACCGTTAATTGCTGCAAAAGTACCTGTAAGACATACATAGTGAGTATTACGATTTTCATTATATTCTACTCTGGCGGCAATTCCATAATGAGAATCGCTATTTTTGCAATCCACAATCGTACTTACAATATCCCTTGATGAATACCCCTGCTCCTGGCCCATATATGTTACATCATATTCTCTACCATCAAAACTCTCTATCTTACTCCAGTCAACACAATCTTCCTGGCCTTTTGCCGAACTGAAAATATCCATATTTGCCACATCCGAAGGTGTATAATTTTCTCCTGTAAGAGAACTCATAACTTCAGCAACGGCTGTTACTGTACATCCTGCTTCTCCAATTGTAGTGCCAGTGTAATTTATTGTTGTGTCATCCCATTGATCATCATGCATATCCTTAAATTCTGGATCAGTAATAAAAAGACCATCAATATCAATAAAACTAACTGGATTTCCATTGCAGTAACTGTACCAGTTCAATCCGTCTTTTATTGGATCAACAGTAATAAATCTACCCCATTGTCCTAAATAATTTCTGTATCCGAAATCGTAAAGAGATGTCGTTTTATCATAGTTTTTACCAGCAAATCCATAAATCATTTTTGAATCGCTATCAATGACGCTTCCAAAACAATCATATTCATAATCATAAATAATATCCTCTTCCGTACAGGATTTAACGACAGTTCCTTCAAAATCAGTGAACAGCGCCTGACGTTGCCACTCAGCAGATGCATTTTTATTAATCAAAAACATCGGCCTTCCAGCATTGTCATACATCGTATAAAAGATTGATTTTGCAGCATTTTTTGTTTTTTGATTTAATTTTGTCTCAAATCTATAATTTTCTGATGAATAATTTTCAATTTTTGAATATCTGTAATTGTTTTCAATCTCTTCTTCTGAAGCGGCTGTATTTTCTGACAACCAAGAATAAAAAACTTCAAAGGAAAAACCAGCATACACATTTTTTATTGTACCTTCTGTACTTGAATATGTTTGAATTCTTCGTCCAAGCGCATCATATAAATATCTTTGCACTGTAAAAGAATTATCAATAAAATTTATAGATTCAACTCTTTTAATTCTGTTTTCACGAGTGTATTCAAAAATTTGAGAATTAAAAGCTGTTATTTTTTTTAAGAGGTTACCGTTTTTATCCCATACAGCAGAACATGATTCTCCCCACAGAATAAGGCGGTCTTCATCATCATATTTATAATGAATAGCCCCAAAAGGTGTTTTCTGTTCTATTAAGTTTCCGTTTATATCATATTTATACTCAACTGTTAGAAGCTCAGCAGTTAGATGAATCTGATTTGAAGAGCCTGAAAGATATGAACAAAGTTTTTGAAGTGCACAATAATCCTCCTCGCTTGTATTCACTATATTTGAAGATAGAGGGGTGTCCCGCACATAAAGACCGGCTTCACCACAAAGATTTTTAAAGTATTTTTCATATTCATCAGTCCACAAATACCCGGCGCGATGAATTCTGCCGTCTTCATCGTATTCATACTTTGTAACAGAAAAATCAGAATTTAATGTATATGTAATAAATCCCCTTTTATCATATACTTTTCCATTAACAAAACACAGAGTACCGTTTTTTAAATAACCGGCTTTAAGTATTGTTCTATCGGACTCGTCATACCAGGTTTTTATGGTTTCTCCAGTACTAAAAATCCGTTCGATTTCTTTTTTTGTCTTGCTATATTTAAAGCTCACCTTAATATTTTCATTTACATCTTCTATTGAATCTAAAAGTCCGTCTTTCCATATGTAGCGAATCTGCCTTTCATCACAGGAGACATTTTTTATTCTTCCACAAAAATCCCGCTGATATAAAATCACTTTTCCACTGAAACTATCTTCAATTTTTATCAGATTACCGGACAAATCATATTCATAACTTAAAACACTGTTTTCATTTTTTGCCTTTATCAACTGTCCAGCGAAATTCTTTTCATATTCACAAAAGGTACCATCATCAAAAATCATTTTTTTATTTCTAAAATTACTGCTTCGCTCATAAATCGTTTTATTGCCATTGTAGTCGGTATATGTTTTAAGAAACCCAAATCTATCGTACGAAAAGAATTCAGATTCAAGAAGTCGGTTCTGAACTGATAAAAAATTTTCATAATTATCTTTTTTGATCTTTCGTTCTTTACCTTTACCATCAAGCTGTAAAAAACCTGGAGAAGAAGAATCAAAAACATTTTTTGCAAGAACCGTTTCATCTGATTTTATTTCCAGAACACGCCCAAAGTCATCGTAAACATACATTCTCTTTTTTGAAAAAGGTCTTTGCTCATATTCAATAAGATTATTAAAGTTATCGTACTTTGCCTTAAACAAGTATCCGTTTACATCGCGGGCTGCAATGCAATTTCCATTTATATCATAAAAAAAATCAGTAGTTTGACCATTTTCATTAATAATTCTTGTTAAATTACTGCATGAATCATAAAAATACCGGCAAACATTATTTCTGCAATCTTTTTTTTGTATAAGACGATTATAATCATCATACTCAAATACTGTTGAATTTCCATCTCCGTCAATTTGCTCAACAATGTTTCCAAAAGCATCATATTTATTTTCAACTTTTATATATTCTCCGAAAATTGTCTGACTGCTTCTGCCGTCTTTTGCATAAACTCTATCAGTTTTTCTTATAAGTCGATTTTTTTCATCATATATCTCAAGGGATGTAAATCTTCCTGCTTCATCAAAGTGATAATTTAATTTTCCACAATCTGAACTCACATGTTTTATTTTATTATTCTGTCCATATTCTATATTCCATTCTATGTCATACTTATCAGTAAATGTTTTTAACAGCCCATCTGGATAATATTTAAAACTTACACCTGTAAAATCTTCGCTTGAAGGCGTCATTGATAAAAGTCTTCCGTTTTCATACAAATAATCGTAGGAGCCAAAGGCAAATCTTTTTTTTATTATTTGAGCCGCAGGATTTATGTCGAAGGCAGTAACTGTCTGTCCATTAATTTTATAAATTTCCGGAATATCATCATAAAAGGTTTCTTGAGTAACTGTATCGTCATCAAAAAAGGAGAAAACCGTTTTTCTGCGACCGTCAATCACAGTAGAAAAATCACAATTTTTTAAATCAATCTGATCAGCGTTTTCATCGAATCTTTGCAACGATAAAGAAGTTCTTAAACCATTTTTCCAGACCTGACGGGAAATGAATTTTGAAAGAGAGTCATTTGAAACTCCAAAGTTATACACTATATTTTCAAGCAATCTTCCACCACCAGACCATGTAAACTCTCTCAATATATTTTTGTCATTTTTTATTTTTAAAAGGTGATGAGTTGAATCATATTCGTAATTTAATATTTTTTTACGGCCAGTTAATAAATCTTCTTCAATTTGCTCGATAACATCACCGCGTATTGAAAATTTTTGCGTTACTTTCAGTCCGTTTGAATATTCTATACATGCTGATTTTTTTGAATATGAAAAGGTCGCCCCAATTCCATCTTTTGAAAAATGAGTCGCTATCCTGTTTTTTTTATCATAAGTCCACTTTTCATTTCCTTTTTGAATTAAATTCCCGTATATATCGTATGTATATTTTTCTTCATTTCCACGACAATCTTTTTTACTTATTAAAAATCCCTTTGCATCATAAACGTACGAATACAAAAGCTCATTATTGCAAAAAATATGTGTACAAAGAGAAGCGGGATTGTATGAGAAGTTAAATTTCATCCCGTTTTCGCTCATAAAAAAAACAAGATTATTACCGTAATATGAATATTCTTGAACTGCCGAATCATCGTATTTTATCGAGCGTAAATGATTTTCTTTGTCGTATGTATAAACAGCTTTTCTTCCGTTGCACACAGCCTCACAAAGTTTTCCATCAGAATTATATTTAAATGAATTAAACCTTCCATCTGCATACTCTTCCGAAATTGTCCTCCCCTGCCCATCCCAGTAAAATTTAGTTATGACACCGTCTGGATCTGTATATTGTGTTAAACGCTTTTTTAAATTATAGGAAAAATATTCTTTTGCTCCGTTTTCATTTTTTACACAATTCACGTAAATTTTGTCTTTTTCAGGCGCATAATAGGAAATCCTAGAAAAACTGCCGTCAGATTTTATTACATCCGAGATATTTTTGTTTTCGTCATAGGAATACCCCACTGAAAAACCATCTGTATCTAAAACTTTACTTAAATAGTCACCATCATACAAATAAGAAAGAGTTTTTGCCCCGTCAGATATTCCGCTGATTTTTCCGTCAGTCCACTCAAATGCAATTTTTTTACCATTGTTTATATTTATACTTTGTAATTCTTTTCCGTTCCAAAAATAGCAGATTTCTTTTTGATGTATGTTAATCTCTTTTTCAAGTTGTCCATAATAATTGTAAAAAAGAGATTTTCCGTTCTGATATTTTACAACATAGCCAGATCCGTTTTCTTCAACAACAAACTCTGCGTGTTCAAATGATTTATTTTGATATACACCATCTTCCAGTGTAAGGATGTAGGAAAAACCTTTTTCATCTACAAAAATCAGAGAATCAGGTTCGATACTTTCACTATATTTTCCGCCTTCTCCGTAATCAACAAATTTATTACGTTCTTTATTTTTCTGACTTTGTTCACACTTTTCCCTGAAATCTGCATTTTCGCTTTCAAACTCCTCAAACAGAGTAATTGCCTCAGGATAATCTTCCCGGCACTCCTCCAGGTACGATTCTAAGGTTTCTTTAGCTTTATTATATTTTTCTTCATCAAAAGTTCCGTATGGATAAGCTCCCCGAATAATTCTGGTCTCTAAATTTGTTTTCCAGCCACGTCCAAAAAATGACGGGGAAAATGAACTTCTAAAGTTCACATTATTTTTTGAATTGGCACTTAAAAATGTTCTTTCAATATGCAGAGAGCATGCACCATATTCAGCAAACAAATCACTTACATTATGCAGGTAAATTCCTGAGCTTACGCGAACAGGATCTCCTATTACCCCGACGATTTTACCATTTTCGTCGAGTATTTTTCCGTATTCACCTGTTGTAGACATGCTGATTGTTTTTCCTTCTTCAGCATATGCCGCAGAAAGTCTTCCGAAGGCTTCTTCCACAGCATCCTTCGCCTGCAGAAGCTCTACAAGAGTATATTTGTCCTCTTCTGCTAGCATAGCCTGATATGCTGCTAAAGCAGCATTATAGGCCGCAGTTTCTTCATCTATAGTCCCATGATCAAAACTATCCCAATCCACGTCATCGTAATTACCTGAATAAAAATTATCGTCTTCCTGCTGGTCACTATCCCAGCTTTCAGCAGCATCATCATCTGACCACGAATATGCTTTGACTAAAAATAAAGAAAGAAGTGTACAGATTAAACAAAAAATCTTAATTTTCTTGGCTTTCATATAAAATCCTCCTGTAAAAAAAAGAAATGCACAGCATCAGAAATGGCAGCAAAGTATATTTCTGATAAATGCTTATAAGTTTTGACTAATGGTCAAGTTTAAGGTTCTTCTATAAATTGAAATTCTTATAAAAAAGACAGTCTAAAAAAGAGGTTTCACCTTCTGTTGTAGGAACATACGATATTAAATCATTAACCAAGGAACATTTTCCTGAAACTTTTGAAAGTGCAGTATAGCTTAAGGGGTGTGAGACATCACAAACACCATCGGCAATATAAGTGGTAAAATACAGACCAAGGGGATATTGAGAACACATAGAAGATGAACAGACGGTATACAAAAACATTTCTGAAAACAAATTCTCGATATTTGTACAATCAATATCTTCCTCAATTACTTTTACTTTGCTTACAAAATCATGGATATCAAAATAGTGGTCGCAGGGATAAGATAATGCGTCATATCCGATGACATCTGATTTAATAAAAGTACGGTACGAATTTTGCTTTTCCCGGTTACATATACATTCAGAGATTTTTGAAAAATACATATTTAGACCTTCACAAAATTCTTTTACCTTACTTAAATCAATCAGAGCGAAAGAGCCGTATTCGTATGAACCATATTCTTCTCTAAATGAATCACAGATGATTTGTCCCAGCATCAACGGCGAACAATCACTTTTTAAGGCCTTGCCTAAAAATTTATAGTTCCATCCGTCATTAATTTCTAATCCGGGAGTTCCAGCAAAAATAGTTCCGTAATTTTTTAATTCATAGATAGTTTCGAGATTTAATGAAAAACATGTATCAAAAGCTATCAAATCAAACGGTCTGTATCCAGCAAGACCACGTTTTAATCCTGTTCCTAAATCATACAAAGAAAGAGAAGTTTGAGAATTTATATCTGTTGAATAATAACGCCAACCGCACCCATGTCCCCATACAATAAATGCATTATACCTGGCAGGAAAATTATTCATCACAAATTGAATAAATCCTTCCAGAACTTCTTTGTTTGCCATATCAAGCTCAACACAGGTATTCTCGTTTAAGGTCAGTTCATTGCAATTCAATCTTGTCGAAGCAATTGTAGCTGAATTATCATTTACGATTTTCAATAGCCTTGTATCAGACCAGTCTCCGTTTGAAGCATCATTTCCAAGCGCTCTGTCCACGAGAACAAAAATATTCATTTTCGAAGTGTCAAACCCGCTTGATTCCATTTCGTTTATATCGCTGATTGCAGAACTTTCAAGATTATTGTCCGCAGCCATATAAATCAAAATATTCCATTCTTTTTTTTCTTCTACTTTTTCTTCATCAGTTACCTGCAGAAAGCATCCGCTGTAAAAAAACATTGTCGATATGATGATTGTAAAAACAAAGTTTAATATGAAATTTAACTCTTTTTTCAAGGTAAATCCTCCGATACGCTGTAAAATCCACCCACATCCTGCCATACCCTTCCATCTTCGTAAGCAGCTTTTCTAATGTACATGCTCTGTAAATACAAAGGTTCTTCTATTACTTCGTTTTCAAAAAAAGTTTCGTATTTTACCGCAAGACCAAAAGTTTCTCCACCTTCAATAGGCAAACTTACTGTACATACAAAGTAATTGTCTGTTTGCGTAAACGGATCTTCTCCATTTTTATCACACACCGAAAGAATCAGCTCATAGTAAACCAGTTTTTTTTTATCAAGATTTTTTAAGAACACTTCAACATATCCGTATTTTGTAAATCCTTCGATTGCACCGGCTTTCATCTTGTACGAAGTAAAACAATATGGAGCATTGTCCTCAGCAAACAAAAAACTGCATAGTCCAAAAAAAACAATACCAAGTAATTTCTTTTTAAAATTTTTCATAATTCTCCTGCCATAGATATCAAGTTTTCTTTATCTTCGTCTTTATGATAAAGACAAAAGTTATACAAGCCTAAAAAAAACTTATATAGTTTCTCGTTCCCGTTATTTTCTTTTTCACACATCAATAAGTTATCAACTTCATCAAACATTCCTGCTTTCAGGAATTTCTCACATAAAAGAATTTTCGACTCGAAAGGAATCAATTGAATAAAAACAACGGATTTTCCGTCCCAGTTTTCTAAGGATTCCTGGATAGACGACCAGCCTTTTTTACCTCCTGTAATTTTTAGATTTTTGAGTTTATTCACTGTAAAAAAGAAATAACCTCTTGAATCAGTGATTGTTTTTTTACCGTCAATTTTCACAACGCAATCTTCAATTCCCCTTCCATCTGGAGAACAAACTCTTCCAGTTAAGATTTTCTGAAATTGTGCATTTACAGACGCGCAGGAAAAACACAACGACACAACAAAAAACACACCTGTTAAATAAATTATTCTCCAGATTGCACTACTTATTTTCTTATTCATTTACAACTCCTTTTTCTGAAATTATTTTTCCGTTCTGATATTTCCAATAAACATATATTTCATTTCCTTTTTTTATTTCTCCAATTTTCTGCCTGTCATTCCTTTTTTCAGGAGCAATTGTTTTATTATTTTTTTTCAACACTGTAAATTTATTTCCAGCTGAATTTCTGAATAACGAATGATATGAGGAAAGAATTAAACTGATTTCATTATCCGTAACCTGACCTTTTGAGAATTCACTGGAAACAAATATTCCATTTGCAGAGCAAGTAATTGACAGAGAATTTTCATGCCAGAGACTTAAATCAATCGATTTTTTTATGGAGCGCAAAACTGCCGCAAGTTTATCTTCAAGTATTAAATATTTAAAACTGATTGTTTTTGTATCAAAAAATTCCTGCTGTAGGGTTCCTCCCGCTTCAATAATTTTATTACGTACTTCATGTTGAATTTCTGCTGCCTGTGAGCACATGTCAGAAGACTCTCCTTCATATTTACTGACAGGAAAATTTATCGAAAATGACGGAACTCCGTTTTTATATGAGACCGTACAGGATTTATCAAAAATTATTTCTTCTGGATTACAGTTTTGAACATTAAACGTACAGTTATTATCTTTCCACTCAAATGAAGTTATGAAACCATGCTTTTCGTAAATTCGACTGAGCACAAGGTCCGCAATTTCATCAACTGAAGGATAATATTTTGATTTCATTTTCACCTCCTCCGACACTCGATTATCAGTAATATTTTCAGTCGTTTTATTTCCATCCTTCGTATAGAACAAGAACAAAAAAATTACCGTTAAAAACAGACCTGTAAAAAGAAAAGCTGTTTTTTTGTTAATCCTTTTGTACTTAAACCGTGAGTTTTCAAAGTATAAGGTCTTTCCGCCTGATTTTTTTTTATATTCATACAAAATACTTTTATCAATTACCGCTGTTTCAACACATATTTTTCTCTTTTTAAGGGCATAACGAATCAAAGTCATAAAATTTGATGAAAACAGAGGATGCCTCTTTTCAAGTTCATGCTCAATCAGCGCTTTTCTTTCCCGAAATGCATTTATTGATAGAGGCATAGATATTGAATAAAGTTCAAAATCTTCTTTTTTTATAACGTTATTTCTTAAAACTCTTTTCTGCATATCATCACCTTTATTCCCCTTGCTGTTGACCAGGAACATTTCAATTTTTGTTCACCACCAGTTTTTTCAACAGAAAGCAGCTTCAGCTTAAAAATTGAACTGCACATTTTTCCCCATTCATCAAAATCTGCCTTTGTTTTTTCTTTATCGCAGCACATAGAATAAAAACTTTCCGCAATAAAACGATCTCTTGTATATTCATGATTAAGGGCATCATATTGTTTTATCAATTTAGAAAAAGGAATAATCGATGAAGAAACAATACTCACGCTCAAAGTCAATAAGAGTATGGAGCAGACAAATTCACTTATTTTCATCTATTACCTCCTGTATCTGATATTTATCTTTGAGTAGACAAGATTTTTTTTCTAACAGCAGGATTTTACTCCTGTAAACTTCAACCATAAAACCAAACAAAACTGAAAAGACAAAAATTAACAGTACAGTCTGTATCAGAATAAAACCGCCGTTTATCTTATTCCCACGAAAAAATATCTTTTTCAACTCCGTTTCCTCCTTCAATTCCATCTGCACCAAGGCATATTATTCCGTAGGGAAGTCCCTCTGGAAGCTGAGTGACAGAAATATCTAAAGAAGTTTTAGCTCCATCATTGCTGTTAAAATAGATATATGGATTTCCCCATGGATCTGGGGTAATTTTTTTATCTATATAGGGTCCCTGCCATTTTTCTTCATCAAGTCGGAGGCC
>JAZSJM010000021.1:0-16187 GCA_045534325.1 Treponema sp.
GCTTCTTGAAACAAAAACAACTTCGCCGGTAGTTTTTCGTCCAAATTCTGTTACTGAACCAATAATAAGATAATCAGAAGCAACTTTTTGAGCTGTTCCGCCGTGTTTTTCTACTTCCTGCTGAATTTTATCTGCATCTGCACGCTCCAGAAGAATAAATTTTCCACTTGCAGTCAGCTTTGCAGAAAGAATATCCAGAGCCTGTTTACCCACAGGATCATTTTCCTTATCATAAAAAGCACCTTTCGCATATTCTGTTTCATTAGAAAAGCGTGCAATTGCTACGGTTCTTTTTAATCCCTGATACTGAACAACCTCTGCGGTTTCATTTAATGATCCGCCAGTTCCTTCAACCGTTGTTTTTGCAGTTGTGCCGCAGCTGAATAACAGCAATGCTGCCAATGCAAAACCAAAACACTTAAGTAATTTCATAAAAACTCCTCTTAATAAGTTATATATTAGTATAATAATATATTTTTTTCAATAAAACAGGAAATTATTAAAAAAAGCGTTAATTTACAAATTAAGCAAAATTTAGCTGTCATCGATGTCGGAAAATTACAAAAAAAAAGCTTTTTCCACAATTTCCCCAAGAATAATCTCTATTTAATCTAAACATGCACTTAAAAATATAAATTGTGCATATTTTAGAAAAAAAGGGGAAAACTATGAAAAAACTTTCAAAAATGGCGTCACTTCTTGCGATAAGCGCCATGCTTTTTGGCTTTGCCTCATGTTCAGACGGCGGAGATGATAACAAACCTGAAACAAAGCCAGATGTAACTTACACTGGTCCAGGTACTGCTGACAGCTGGGATTTTACAACTTATGCAAATGCTATATGGGTAAACCCTGATGTTGCAGGAAGTACAGTTGTAAAAGATACATCTAAATATGATACAGACGGTACATACACTATTTCTGCAGATGCTTCCGTAAAAGGAGCTGCTGATCTTCTTACTCTTACGGTTTCTGCATCCGGCAACAGCGTAGGAACATCCACAAAAGCAACAAATTATTCATATTCGGCAGGTGCTACTGACGGTCTTAGATTAAAGAATGGTGCTTTTAAGATTGCTGATATAAAGGGAAAGGTAAAACTTACAATCGAATGGTCATGTATTGCAAATAAGGCAGCAGGCGACAGAAATCTTGAAGTAACTGTAGGAGCTTCTGGTGTAACAACTTCAGTCGGAAATGAGGCAACAACATCAGCTGCAAGCGGTAATGTTGCGATGACTCCTTACACACAGACAATTTCTGCAGGAAACGGAACAGATTTATATATTGGTGCTTCAAACAACATTTTTATTAAGACAATTACTCTTGAAGATGCATCTGACGCAGTTGAATCAAACGTATCTGTAATTATTCCAGATCTTGAAAAAGGACTTGACGAAGGTGCAGTTACAACAACTAAAACATACTCAATCGGATATGATTCATCAATAAGTGCAGAGGATTTAAGTGCAAAGCTTCTTGCTGACACAACTCTTACAAATACTTTAAATACAATTATTGAAGAATTTCAGGTATCTATAAATGAAATACTTACAGCAGGTGGAGCTGCAAGCGGTGCAGTAACAGTTACTAGCTCAGACATAAACTTTATTTATTTTGCAAGTGTAGAAGACTGGAAAGCATTTGATGTGGCAGAAGATGATTCTGCATTAGAGACAGCAAAAGCTAAAGCTTTAGACTCAATTGACAAGGAAGCAACTGTTTACGTTACAGTAGAACCAACTGAAGCACTTATGACAAAAGTGGCTACAGCTATACTTTCTGCTAATTCAACCTGGCAGGATTACGACACAATCAATTTAACAGGCACAACAATTACAAATATTTCTACACCAAATGCAATTAGTTATGCAAAAACCACTACAGCCGAAGTAACAACTTATCCACGTACTGCAGCTACTGGCATTACAAGTGACTATACAGTTCTTGCAAATGACGTTGATATTGATGGTTCTAGTAATAATATAACTTTATATCTCAAAAACTACACAGGTACTGGCGTTGGTAAAACAAAAACAGGAGCTAGTGCTGTAATGCCTACAGTAGAAGATAGTGATATTTCTGCAGCTCCTGTTGCAATTTCTTATAAAGCAGATTCAACAAAAGGTCTTTTGATAAAAAAAGATGCCTTAAAGTTTACTCTTCCTGCTGGAACATTTAATATCGTTATTAATTTCTATCAGAATTCAACTTCAGCTAGAAATCTTGAGGTAACATACGGCGATGCTGGAACAACAGAAGAATTTGCAGCTGGAACAGTAAAGGGTGATGTAGTTTACGAAAAGGAAACTATTACACTTACTGACGCTACAAATATTTACATTGGTGCTTCAAATGAACTTTATATCAAATCTATCGTTATTAAAGAAGCTAACTAGACTTAATTAAAACCTAAACGGCTACTAAACAAAGCCTGCGGACTTAAACTTTTAAAAGTTTTTGTTCACAGGCTTTTTTTATTATTTCCTGACTGTATACGTTATTCATGGGTTTTGCTAAAATAAAATAAATGTCCCATCCTGAAAACGACAGTTGTGTACACATTTCTCAAAAAGAAGCTCAACGGCGCTCTCTTATGTTGAGCGGAAAAATGTATAAGGCTTTGATTATCCTTTCTTTACCCCTCGTTTTTTATGCAACCATCGGACAGATTTTTCAGCTTATTGATACATGGATTGCGGCAAACATAGGCTCAAATGTTGTAAGCACCGTAAGTTTTGTTGTTCAAATAGAAAAAATGCTTTTGGCTGTAAGTTCAGCCCTCTCAATTGCTGGAGGCGTAATTATTTCCCGCACTTATGGCGAAGGAAATATGGAAAAAGTAAGAAGGGAAATCAGCACCCTGTTTTTTTTATCACTTTTTGTAGGCATTATTATTCTATGTGTTTTTATTCCCCTGATGTATCCGATTCTCCGTATTTTAAAAATGCCGGACGAACTTATAAAAACTGGAAGCGTTTATTCAAGTCTTGTTGTCTTAAGCATTGTTTTTCAATTTATAAATACAATTTATTTTTCAATTCAAAAAAGCAGGGGAAATACAAAAGTAATCATGTGGGGTAATCTCCAAGTTCTTGCCATAAAAACCTCACTAAATATAGTAACAATCAGTTTAATTAACAGCGGAACGATTGAACGAAGTTCTGGAATTTATTTTTTGCCCCTTGCAACAATTATTGCTCACCTGAGCCTTACTGTCGTTGCACTTTTAAACCTTACCTCAAAATCAAACCCATTTAAAATAAGTTTGCGCCACTGTACCTTTGTAAAAGATTTTATTTCTCCACTTACAAAACTTGGAATTCCTGTCTTTTTAGAAAAATTTATCTTTGCCTTTGGAAAGGCAATCGTAAATTCCTTATGCTCGGGATTTGGTCCTACAGTTGTGGGGGCCCTGGGCGTAAGCGACAGAATCTGTGGGCTTGCAACAAACCCTCCGGGAGGAGTTCAGGAGGCACAGTCAAGTTTAATTTCTAACAATCTGGGGAATAAGAACTTAAAGCGTGCATTAGGATTTTTTTATTGGTCAATTGTTTTTAACGTGGGTTATGTTCTTTTTGTTTTTGCAATTACAGGAATTTTTAAGAGTGCAATAATTTACGCATTTGCAAAAGGAGACCTTGCGTTTTCATTAGAAATTGACAAAATCTACACATGGGAAAGACTGGACACCATTTTAATCGCATTAAATATTAGCGTTATGGGACTATTATACGGATTTGGAAAAACAAAGGTCAGCATGGCACTGAACATAGCCCGGCTTTTTGTCTTTAGGATTCCCGTTCTTTTACTTTTTATGAAAACCCCTGCCCTTTTTAATAACCTTGGAACTCAGGGAGTGGGAATTGCCATGCTTGTTTCAAACAGTTTAACTGGCTTAACAGGAGGCATTGTCTCATTTATATTTATAAGACAATTGAAAAAAAATCCTTCTCTTTCAAAACTGTAACTTCCACATTTTACACAAATACAGATTTCTGCTATTCTAAAAAAAACAGGGGGAAAAATGTCCGGCAACACTTTTGGAAAGATTTTTAAGGTTACTACTTTTGGAGAAAGCCATGGAGTTTCTTTGGGAGGAGTAATTGACGGCGCACCCTCTGGCATAAATATCGATTTGAGTAAAGTACAAGAGGCTCTGGACAGACGAAAACCTGGGCAAAGCATTGGAAACAAAAACAACGCATCAGTTACTGCCCGAAAAGAAGACGATATTATAGAAGTTTTAAGCGGAATTTTTGAAGGAAAAACTCAAGGCACTTCCATAGGCTTTATTATCCGAAACACAAGCCAGCATTCAAAAGACTATTCAAATCTTGCAAAAACTTTTAGACCGGGACATGCGGATTTAACTTATTTCTTAAAATACGGTTTTAGGGATTATCGCGGTGGCGGTCGCTCTTCTGGAAGAGAAACGGCAGTTCGAGTAGCGGCTGGAGAAATTGCAAGACAGATTTTAACACATTTCTATCCAGACATTAAAATCACTTCTTATACACAACGAGCAGCAGGAATTTCTGTTTCTAAAGTAGATTATTCTCAGATTGAGCAAAATGCCTTGAGGGCCCCTGATAATGAAGCTGCTGCAAAAATGAACGAAAAAATTGAAGAACTTCGTAAAAACGGAGATTCTGCAGGAGGCATAATCGCAACAAGCGTTACAGGTCTTCCGGCAGGACTTGGCGAGGCAGTTTTTGACAAGATTGATGCTGTTCTTGCCCATGCAGTTATGAGCATAGGTGCTGTAAAAGGAATTGAATTTGGTGCAGGTTTTGAATCCAGCGACCTTACAGGAAGCACAAATAACGATGTAATGAGGGCTTCAAAGGACGGAAAAAGCGTTATTTTTGAAACAAATAATGCCGGCGGAGTTTTAGGCGGAATGTCTAACGGAAACGAATTATTCTTTAGGGTAGCTGTAAAACCAGTTCCCTCTATATATTTAGAACAAAAAACTGTATGCACAGATTCGAACAATAATTTTAAAGACACGAGCTTAAAAATTGAAGGCAGGCACGATGTATGTCTTTGTCCGCGGATTGTTCCTGTAATTGAAGCGATGACTTCTATTGCCCTGTGCGATTTATTGTTGCAAGACAGGGCTACCCGCTTGGCTTAGGGATAGAAGCAGCGCGAAGCGTCCTGCAATGAAGCAAAGCGAAATTGCAGGATGAAGTGCCTAGACACGTAACTGCGTATAGCCCGACCTGTCGCTTTTAGCGGCAGGAAAGCCCCAAACTAAAAAATCAGATTTTTAAAAATTCTCCACTGTTATTCTAATAAATTCAATGTTATAATTACTTGTTCGTTTTAAAACTTGAAAGAATTTTTTTGAGTTTAATTAATAAAAAGGAGCTAAAATTTATGAAAAAAGTTTTTAGGCTAACTGCCATTTTTTTAAGTATTGTGGCAGTTTTTTCAGCTTCGGCACAAAGCCGTAAAGTTGATGTGTGGGACTTTGGTGGTGTTGAAGAAAAAAATGCCAATAACCACATTACAATTGCAGATATCGACAAACTTTCTGGTCTTGCTGCTGACGGAAAATTTGAAGCCGGAGAATATGTATTTGGCGATTTAACCCTTAAAACTGACAAAAACGACCGTGCTTACTACAATGGTGCAAAAAATTACGGTACACAAGGATACTCGTCAGTAGAATTTGAGGACGGATACATTTCTGACGGTATTTATTACTGTAACGGAAAAGGCGGAGAAGGAAGACGTTATCTTCTCCTTAAAAATGTAAAAGCCGGAGACGTAATTACATTTTACGGAAGAGCTTCTAACTCCAGCGAAGATTTAGTTCATTTTGCCAGTGTAAACGAAAAAGGCGAAAAAACAGGAATTCAAGATGATACAGCCTGGTTAAATTCAATTTCAAAACGCTTTTCATATATTGCCACAACAAACGGCTCATATAAAGTTTACACAGAAGCCACTGGGGCAAAACCTGTTTATTACAGAATAACACGCACCCCGGCAGTTAATGTTTCTGGTTCAATTTCTGGACTTTCTGGAAAAGGCGAACTTAGATTTGTAATAAAAGAAACAAAACAGGAACTTTCTGCAAAAATTTCGGGAAACACATATAGCGCAACTCTTCCAGCCGGATTTAATTTTACGGCAGTTTTGGGAGGAATAAAGGGATTTGGAATTTCATCTGACACTAAGATTCTTTCACTTGCAAAAGATGCTCCTGCTTCGATAAAAAAGAATCTTAATGTAGCAGAAATGAAAACCTATGTTGTTGACGGAAAACTAAACGGATTTGCAAAAGATTTTAAGGTTAATGACGATGTAAAAATCATCATGACTCCCCCTCAAGGTTCTGTTTATCTTCCTGTAGAAATAAATGTTACAGCAAAAGATGATGTAATTCTATTTAAGGGAGAACTTGAACCTGCCGTTGCATACACAGCTTCTTTAAGTGGTGCAAACGATTATCAGCTTAAAGGCGATATTGCTTTTGAAGGCAGTGAAGCATTTACAAAAGATATTGAAGTTGAAGCAAAACCTGTATTTGATGTAAACGGAAAATTCTTTGGAGCTGTAGATCCAATGCCGTCTTCCATCCAGTTTAAAAATCTTGATGATGGATATGTTTATAACGGGGCTGCTGCAAACGGAATTTACGGTGTAAAACTCCGAGACGGAAAATACGAAGTAATAGCAGAAACTCAAACTGCAAAAACAATGAATCATATTGTCGTAAGTGGTGCAAATGTAAGTAAAGACATCCTTATGACAAAAAAAGATAAGACTATTCAGCAGATTCCTCTTAAAAAAGAAATTTATGTTGGAGGAAAGAAAGCTGATTACAAAACTGTAAAAGAAGCCATTCTTGCAGCACAGGCAATGTCTCCAAAATCAGAAGCCGACCGCATTACAATTCACATTGCTCCTGGTGTTTATCGGGCTCAGCTTTTAATTGATACTCCTTACATTACCCTAAAAAATGATACTCCAAATCAGGAAGTTAAACTTACATGGTATTATGGAATAGGTTATTCATACTACTCTGCTGACCTTTCAGGCTATTACGATGAAGAAAGAGCTTATGATAAGTTCGATAAAAAATCTGTAGCAAGATGGGGTGTTGCAACTTACGTAAAAAAGAACGCACACTTTTTCAGGGCTGAAGGAATTACATTTGAAACATCTTTCAATAAATATGTAACTGCTGAAGAATTGAAAGATGGTGTAGAAGTAAGCGGAGATACAATCAATTTTGTACGCAAATTAAACTCTGATGTTCAGTCTAAAAAAGCAACAGAACGCTCGGCTGCAATTTGTGTTGAAGCAGATGAAAGTGAGTTCAAAAACTGTAAATTCTTAGGTTCTCAGGATACTTTATACACTGGAACAGGAACAAGACAGTACTATAGCAACTGCTATATCGAAGGAAATACAGACTTTATCTTTGGAGACGGAGATGTAGTATTTGAAAATTGTGAAATTGCCTGGGCTGGTTATTCAGATTCAAAAAACCCAGGTTATTTAACTGCCGCTCGTACAGCAAACCAAAAAGGATATTTATTCTACAACTGTACAATCAGTGCGGACCAGAACAATCTTCAGACTCCAGGTTATTTTGGACGTCCATGGGGACCACAGGCAAGCGTTGCATTTGTAAACACAACTTTAAGTTATGACGGAATCATTGACAGTCTTGGCTGGACAAGCATGAGCGGAAACAAGCCAGGAAATGCAAACTTTTTTGAATACAACTCTATGTGGGACGGAAAGACAGTTGATGTAAGCCATCGCGACGGCGGTAAAATTATTGCTGATGCAAGTGCTTATAATCCTACAAATTACTTTATTAACTGGACTCCTGTTTACTACAAAGCCCCTAAAGGCGGTGAAGTAAAAATCAAAAAGGCAAGTTTTACAACTGATGATGACATCAACACTCCATACCCAGGACACACTATTACACTTCATTACAATTACAGCGGAGATGATGATGACGTATCTCTTATTCAGTGGTACAGAACAAAAGACAAAAAAGATGTTTTAATCAAACAGTCTACAGGATTTGCTGGAAAAACATATCTTATTTCTACAGCAGACTCAGGATTTAACATTAAAGCTGTAATTACACCACAAAGCCGTGGAGGAAAACCTGGCAAACAGATAACTGTAAACCTGGATAAAAAAATAAACGAAGGTTACTCTGTTCCTTCAAAAGCCGTATCAATCAGACCGCGCGCAGAAGGCAAAGTAAATGTGTTCCTGGCATCTGATTCTACATGTAAAGATTACTCTGCCCTTGGTATGTGGAGTGCAGGACAAACAAGAAATGAAGGTGGCTGGGGAGAATTTTTACAGTGCTTCTTTAACGGAGCTGTAAGCGTTCAAAACTACGCAAACGGAGGCCGTTCAAGCCGTAACTTTATCAATGAAGGTTCTCTTGAAAAAATAAGACAGCAAATTGGAAAAGGCGACTATCTGTTTATTCAGTTTGGACATAATGACTGCTCTAACGGTTCGGGATATCTTGAAGACCGCTATGTTCCTCTTGGAGAGCCAAACAAAAAGGGAATTTATCCGATTAACGAAGGAAAAAAAGTAAGGACTCCTGACAGTTATGTTGATAAGTATGGTACAACTTTCTATTCTTACAACTGCGGTGCAACATACAAATGGTATTTAATGCAATATGTAAATGTTGCTCTTGAAGCTGGTGCAACTCCAGTTCTCGTAACACCTGTAAGCCGCATGTACTTTGACGGAAAAGGAAGAATTACCCCACATCACGACTCAAAGGAAACTTCTACTAAGACTCAGATTACAAGAAATAATGCTTATGTAGAGGCTGTAAGACAGCTTGCAAAAGAAAAGAAAATTCTTTTGATTGACGGTTTTGAAATCACAAAAACTCTCTACGAAAAAGCATACTCTGACTGCGGAAATAACGTAGAAGCAAGGGAATTAATGTTCCCTGGAGATTCAACCCATAACAATAAACTTGGTGGATTTGTTATTGCGGGAGAATTTGCAAAAGAAATCAAGAAAAATATTCCTGAACTTGCCCCATCAATCGTTCACCCAAGAAATGCTATGGGAGAAAACAACGACGGAAAACTTTTATTTACTGTAGATCAGGACGGTAAAATCGAAAGTTATGACAAATACTGGGCTCGTTACGAACAGCAGGTTATGGACAGTTTGGGAAAATAACTTTTTAAAACGTTACATTATTGTAGATTGGGGGTAAAAGCCCCCGGTCAAAGGGGAGCAAGCAACGCCATGCGTGAGCCACTCCCCTTTTTTGTTTTAAAATCAAATAAATAAAAGACATATTTGCCCCTCGCTGGAGTTTTCAGTAAAATAATTGTATGAAAATAAAAATCTGTGATTCATACAAAAATCTTTCAAAAAATACAAAAACTATTATTTTTTCCAGTGCAGCCTTTTTTATTCTTTTTTTTATAACAGCTACCTTTATAATATGGTCATCTTCTTTTTATAAATTAAACAAAATTAAACCGCTTACAGAAAGCCAAAGTCAGTCTTTAACCGCTTACTTAAACTCTACATATTCATTAAACCGTGGTGAAAAACTAAAACCCCTTCCCTATCCGATTGTTCCGTCAAAATTGAACATTGCAGCCGAAAGTTGTGTTCTTGTTGATGCAAGTAACGGCTGCATAATATACGAAAAAAACGCAGATGAACTTATTCCACCGGCTTCTATTACAAAACTTTTTGTAATGTACATTGTTTTTAAGGAAATAGAAGCAGGGACCCTGGCTCTGGACGACCTTGTTGCCCCTCCTGAAAACAGCTGGACAGTGAACATGCCCTCTGATGCAAGCCTGATGTTTTTAGGGCAGGGACACAAAGTAACTGTGCATGAGCTTTTGCAGGGACTTTCTGTTGCCTCAGGAAACGATGCAGCCATTGCCCTCGCCTACAAAATTTCCGGAAGCACAAAGGCATTTGTTGAAAGAATGAATTACGAAGCACAAGCTTTAGGACTTACTCACACTCATTTTGAGGAGCCGAGCGGGTATTCAGAAAAAAACATAACGACCTGCCGGGAACTTACAGAATTTTGCCGCATTTACATTAACCGCTTTCCCCAGAGTTTAAGGGATTATCACAGTTTAAAAGAAATCCGCTACCCGCTCAAAAAAAATCTTCCGTCATGGCTTTCTTCCCGGGGAGATTCAATGGCAATTTATCAAAAAAATACAAACCCGCTTTTAGGAAATATGGAAGGATGCGATGGCTTAAAAACCGGATTTATTTACGAAAGCGGGTATAATCTTGCCCTTACCGCCATGAGAAATGGTGTAAGGTTTTTAAGTGTTACAATGAAAGGTCCTGGAAGAGGTTCCCGCGAAGGAAATTATTACAGAACCCTCGACTCAAATACATTAATGAACTGGGCCTTTTCTTCTTTTGCAGATTACAGACCATGGGAAAAAATTCCCCAGTCTTACACAGTTGCAGTTCCTGGAGCAAAAGAAAAATATGTTAATCTTGTTCCTGCATGGAATAATTCAATTACTGTGCCCCACATAAAATCCCAGACAGCCTTAGAAGATGCACAGAACGTTACGGCAGAAGTTTCTATTCCCCGATACATTTACGGCGGAACAGAACTTGGAAAAATTTACGGTGAAATAAACTATAAAATCGATGACACGGTTTTAGAAACAGTTCCTCTCGTTGCTGACCGGGAAATAAAAAAAGCCGGACTGTGGGGTAGATTCTGGGGAACACTTGCTAAATTAAGATTTTAAAGACTTATTTTTTCAAATTCAAAACCGGCGTTCAAAAGACTTACAATCAGTAAATCAAGCTTTTCATAAAGATAGTCACTTCTACTTCCTTTTGAAAGTCCCGTACAAACAGGAATAACTGAACCGTCCGTTGAATTTTCTACATAAAAATTAACAAGTTCACCAGCACTTAGATAACCGCTTTTTCCGGCGGCTGCATCTTCTAGTGTGATTGTATCAAGGGAAAAACGACCAGCCTCTACATATTTATATCCGCAGTTTGTTCCTGCTGTTTTTATGTTTTGATTAGATTTATAAAAAGGCGTATGCCATATAAGGCTTAGTTCGGTTTCTGTTGTCTGAAAAAACTCATCTTCATTTCGCGCAAGTCCCCGTCTTATGAAATTTTCGTCTACGATAAAACCTTTTGAAGTTAAATCAGCATTTGTAAAGAACATTGCACCACATTCAAATCCACTTTTTACAATCTGTCTGGTTTCTTTTGGATATCGTCTTATAAATTCACCGTTTACAAAGAATGTTGCAGGAATATCATATTTTTTTAGAACAGAAATTATTCTGCTTAATCCCTGGGCATCATCAATTGCATCGATTGCAAGATGAATTTTCTTTGCGCTGTCAGCCTTAACAACCGATTCTGGAAAATAAGCACGGGTTACAGCCTTTCCCGAAAGGGTGCGCACATAAAGAGAATTCTTGAATTTCTTATTTGGTGTGTTTCCTGCAAAAACCCTATATTTTCCGTTTTGAACAGTCCCTTCAGAAACTACAGATTTAGCCTGATTTTTTGACCATCTTCCGCTTGTCATATCATAATCATAAAAAACACCCTTGGTAACAGGGTCTTCAGCACAAATTGCCGTTTCAGAATTCCAAAAAGCGTTCTTAGAAGCAGAAAGCAGAATTATTTTTGAAGAAGTTTTTTCAGACTGCTCATCAAAATTAAATACTCTTGTTACTGATTTACCGCCTGCAAAAATTGTATTGTTTGAACCCCAGATATAACTGATATAATCTTCTCCATCCCACTGATACAATTTTTTCCATAAGTTAATGTCATAGACATAAAGACTTTTATTATGTGAAAAAGCAATTTTTTTACCGTCTACGCTTATCTGAGGGTCTCCTGCCTCTTTAAAACTTTGAATAAAAGTCATCTGAGAAGCAAGATTATAAATATATGTATTTTGAATACCGTCATTAAATCCTAAGGCAGAAATCCAAAGCAAACATTTTGATTCACCAATCCAAAAGACCTTTATATCATTTACTGTACCGTCTATATCAGTAATATTTTTTGCAAAAATAGGTGAAAGATATTCAAAACCTCTATCTGCAAGTTTATACATATTTATAATATTTTTTCCCTGAACCAGAACAAGGGATGAGTTTTTTGAACTTACAGTAAATGAATCATGAATGCTGTCAAATTTTACAGGAAGTCTTCCAACAACAGTTCCCGCACCCACTACATCCGAGTACAAGCCTCTGGTATATAACTCATTGGAACTGATTAAATATACTAAATCTCTGTCAACGTAAAACAATGATTTTGAATTGGCCCAATAAACACTGTTAATGCTACCCTTTCCGATTTTTCTATATTCTTCTGTTAATTGAATTTTTTGGAATGCAGCTTTCGGGTCGCAAAAATATATTGTTCCATCCTTTTCGTAGAGAACGCTTGTACTGTCAGGATTCCACAAAACAGGAACTCTTTCGTAGTCCAAATTTGCATTCTGATTTAATACAGTCTCCTGCAAGGTTGAAGCATTTTTTAAAATAAGTTTTCCTTTTGAGATTCCATCTTTTTTAACATAGCAAATCCATTTACCATCAGGGCTTACATTTTGTGGCAAAAGATTTTGAGAAAGTGAAGGAATTCTATCTGCCCTGCTTATCCAAGCAAGAGTATTATCATAAACATTATAACGTGCAGTTCCCCATTTATTCCTTATCTGTAAAACTGCGCCCTTTGATAAAACTTCCATCTTTTCTGGATAGCAAGTAAGAATTTTTGTATCAGAAAGAGTTTTAGCGTCTCCTAAAAAAACAGTTGAATAGGAAGGAGTTCCGCTAAAATCGTGGTTTATTGAAAAAAGAAGTTTATCCTGACTGTTAAGATTAGGATTTTCAAAAGAAATTTCTGAATAAACACAAAAAGCGGCTGCAAAAAAAACAACCGCTGTCATAAATTTTATTTTTCTTAAAGATTTTATCATTTTGCCATCTCCGCACTCAGGGCAAGAACTGACAGATCCTGTTCCAAGTCATCAAGCTGTTTTTCAAGTACAGCAAGGCGTCTTGCCCTATCCTCTGCCTGCTTTTCTTCCAGCCTCTTAAAAACAGCATCCAAAGCATCCTGATTATTATAATTTTTTTCCTGACCACACCACGGACAGTATAAAAATTCCTTATCTATTGTTCTACCACATCCACCACAAACACAAACGGCTTTCATTTTTTTCCTCTGCTATTTTTTTATTAAAGTTAAAGGATCTATCAATTTTCCATTTTTATATACAGTAAAATGCAGGTGAGGACCAGTTGAATAACCAGTTGAACCGACCAAACCGATTCTAGTTCCCTGACTTACAGACTGCCCTGTACGACATAAAGTTTTCGACATGTGTCCGTAAAGAGTCTGATATCCGTTTCCATGATTAATTATAACATAGTTTCCAAAAATGTTACTCCATCCGACATAAACAACTTTACCGCTCATTGCTGAATTAATCGGAGTACCGGTTGGACAGGCCATATCAACACCTGTATGATGAGATTTAACTCCTGTAAACGGATCAGAGCGAAGTCCAAAGCGACTGGAAATTCTGTATCTAGAAGTTATCGGGCTTACGAATAATTCACCCATAGCTTTTTTTAGGGAAGCAGAGTCCATTTTAGCTCCAGGAATAAATAATTCCTGACCAACAGCTAAAATTCCATGTGTTAAATCATTCGCATCTACAATCTGTTCAACACTTACTTTGTATTTTAAAGACAGGGCATTTAGATTGTCTCCACGACCAACAACATAAGAAATTCCGTCCTGATTTGGAATGCGGATTTTTTGACCTGAGCGCAGAGTTCTTACATTATCAATTCCATTTACTGAAATCAAAGTAGAGATATTTGTAAGGCCAAATTTTAAGGCAATGGAAGAAATAGTATCTCCACTTTTAACTTTATATGATTGATAAGAAACAGATTTTGTAATCTCCAGAGAAGAAGCTGTTAAAACTTTTCCCTCATCGTTAATTACATTGCCGTTTTCATCAAAACTTCCACCAGCATTATCCATGGCAAATTTTGACATTGCAGTTTTAAGTATGTCCATTTCACTGTCATAGCTTAAATTCATTTTTACAGGACCTGTAAAAGACTGAAGATAGGATGAAATTTTAATAGAAACATAAGGAATTAAAACTATAACAGATAATGAAATTAAGGCAGTTGTCAGTCTGACAGGTTTTAAAAAACTACGAAAATTGATTTTGGGAATTGAAAAAGTAAATTTTGAACGCTCAAATATATTGTTAATATTCTGTTTTTGAGTCTTAAACTTTAATAATAAACTTTTTGTTCTGAATGAGTTCTTATGATTATATGAAGTGCCAACATAACTAATTATCTGCATATATCTATTATCGGATAAAAAAATACGGTATATTAGAAAAAGATGATAAAAGAAAAACTTACTTCATTTTTTAAATCAGCTCTTTTTATGGTTTGTCTTGGAATTTTTACAGGACTTGTTTTAAAACTGTTTGTCTTTGATTATCTTCATGTTTCTGGTATTTCAATGGAACCTGCGATAAAGGATAAATCTTCTGTAATAGTTAATAAACTTAAATATGGACTTGTAAAACCGTGGTCAGATCACCTTTTATTTTCATGGAATAAACCAAAAGAGGGAGACGTTGTAATTTACCTTTATAACAATAAAATTGTAGTAAAACGCTGCGTAGCTCAAGAAGGTCAATTACTAGAATATTCAGCAAAACCGATATATACTTTATCTGTAGGGGATAAAAAAATTCCTTTAACTAAACTTCAATATCTTAAATTAAAAAGTGTTGCTAAAGTTCCTGAGGGATATATACTTTGTATAGGGGACAATTATGAACATTCTGTTGATTCAAGAGACTATGGTTTTGTTAATCAGAGGAATATTTTGGGCAAAGTAATATGCAAATGAACGGATATTTAAGAAAGATAAGGGTCTATATTCTGTGTGCTCTTGCTGCCTTATTCTCCCTGTATGTTTTTTATAAATACGCCGTACTCGCCCTGAAAAAAACTCCAGAAAAGCAAACCTATTCTCCGCTGGTTCAGCGCGGTTCAATTTTTGATAAAAATGGAAAACCTCTTGCTGTTTCAACCAATTTTTATCACGTGGGTGTAACTCCATCCTCAATAAAAGATATTTCTCAATTCGTTCACCTCTTTGCCCCAATCCTTGAAATGAGCGAATCAGAACTTACAACAATAATCACCTCTTCTGCAAATCTTTCCTTTGTTTATATAAAGAAAAAAATTGACCAGAGTACCTATGAAGTCTTACGGGATATTACAGATAAAAACGGATTAATTTCAGCTGTACGCTTTGATAAAATTCCTGGCCGGATATATCCAGAAAACAACCTTGCAAGTCAGATAATAGGTTATATGGGAAGTGATGGAACCGGTCTTTCGGGAATCGAATACACACAACAAAACACGCTTTCTCCACCAGTAAATCCTAATGCACCGATTGATGTTATAGGAAAAAATGTATATTTAACACTTGATGCAGGACTTCAGTTTAAGCTTGAAAAAATCGCAAGAGATGCAATCGAAAAAACACAGGCAGCAAGCCTGATGCTTATTGCGGCAGAAGCAAAAACAGGAGAAATTCTTTCTTATATATCTCTTCCTGCAACAAATTTAAATGAATATACAAAAGCTTCTCCCGAGGAAATGAAAGACAGGCCTGCGACAGAAAGTTATGAGCCAGGTTCAGTTTTTAAGATTTTTTCTATTGCTTCATTTTTAGATTCTGGAGCAATTTCTCAGGACGATATATTTTTGTGTGATGGCGTTTATGAAAAGAGGACTTCTAGCGGAGAAAGAATAAAAATAACCTGTCTGGATCATCATGGCTGGATTTCAGCAAGAGAAGCCTTAAAGTATTCGTGCAATGATGCACTTGCCCAGATGTCAGAAAAAATTGAAAGCGAACAGTTTTTAGGAAGAATTCGTGCTTTTGGATTTGGCTCAAAGACTGGGATAGAACTTCCTGGAGAAACGGCTGGAGCCGTGCGAAATACGAGCGACAGATTCTGGTCTGCCCGTTCTAAACCGACAATTGCAATTGGACAGGAAATTTCTGTAAGTGCCCTGCAAATGGTAGAAGCAGCAACTGCAATTGCA
>JAZSJM010000255.1:0-31287 GCA_045534325.1 Treponema sp.
ATTTACTCGCACTGCCGCTGTCAGAACAATTAAATGGATTTTAATTGCTGTTAGTCTCTGGTTCTCGTTTACAATGGTATCATCTGTTACTATTACTGACTTTTTAGGTGTTAATATTGACTCTCAGCCGTTGTTTAAGGGCCGTCTTACAAACTATTTTCCAATCACCTGGTACGAAATGTTCCGTACAATTATTCAGGTTGGGCTTCCAGCTCTTAGTGTTTTGATAATGATTTTGCGTGCAGAAAATCGTGAAGACCGCCTTAATATGCAGAAGTCATTAATCAATGCCCTTGCCGTAGTTGCAGGATGGCTGGCGATTTATGCAATCAACCGTGCCTGTGGACGAGTTCCCATGTTCGCTTCACTTTCTCTTACGGGGCTTGGTTTTACTCAGGTTATTCTTTCATATAATCAAAGACAAAATTTCCTATATGATATTAAATATGTAATTGGAATTATTATTACATTTTTTGTAAGTTATCTTCTGCCCGCATACATTGTCGGATTTTTCTTCCCGCGATTGTGGCCTGAATTTTCAAAATCAGCACCTGCATTCTTTCTAGAGATTTCAATTGTAGTTGCTGTTTGTATAACTATTTCTTATCAGGTTTCTAAATTTCTGGAACGCAAACAGTATTTCCGATCTTTTCAGTATGCACAGGTTTTTGAAGAGCAGCTTTCGAAATTAGATTATTCTGGAGAGCCGGAAGATATTGTTCGGGGAATGCAGAATATTTTTATTCATAATCTTGGTCTTTCTGAAATTCATGTTCTTGTAGAAAGTGAAAACATTCTTCATTCAATTTATGATCAAGAAGGTAAAAAAGAAATTACAGTTGATGTTAAAAATCCAGTATTTGATACAATGCTGAACCAGGGACGAACTGTTATTTTAAAAAGTGAAATTGATAATAATCACGTACTTGAATCTATTCGAAAAGATTTAATCAAACTCTTTGATTCAACTAACTCTCAGGCAATAATTCTTCTTTCAGAAGGTCGTCGTATAATTGGCGCACTTACCTTAGGAGAAAAAGCCGGCGGAAATATTTATGCAGATTATGATTACAACACATTTACAAAACTTTATTCATATCTGTTTGTATTCGGTTACTACATGCGTAATATTGCAAACCAGTCTATTGTCGGAACAGTAAACCGCGAAATCCGCATGTCTAGTCAGATTATTACTTCAATTCAGGAGAACATGGATCCGATTAAAAATCCTAAATATGATACAGGATATATAATGGAACATGCTCACAATATTGGTGGTGAATTTGTTGATTTGATTCGTCTTACAGAAAACCGTCACATATTTGTTTTAGGTGATTTAAGCGGAAAAGGAATTTCTGCATCCATGAGTATGGTCATCATTAAATCTATCATCCGTACTTACCTCCAGGAAACTCGGGATTTTAAACTTCTTGTGGAAAAAGTAAATCGTTTTATTCGTTTTAATCTTCCAAAAGGAACGTTCTTTGAAGGTGTATTTGGCTTAATTGATTTTACAGATGACACAATGTATTACATCAACTGTGGTGTTCCATCTCTTTTCCTTTATACAAGGTCTTACAATAACGTAATCGAAATTCAAGGTGAAGGGCGGGTTTTAGGATTTGTAAAAGATATCGGTCATTTAATCAAGGTAAAAAAAGTAAAACTTAATCCAGGTGATATTGTAGTTACAGTTACTGACGGTTTAATTGACTCAAAATCTCTGCGCGGTGAAATGTACGGCAAAGAAAGAATTCAAAAGTCAATTACCGAAAGCACTACTTATTCTGCCGATGTTATGGCAAGAGCTATGTATCAAACTGCAGAAAATTATCTGTCAAAAGAATTTGATGATGACGTTTCAATTCTTGTAATTAAGCGTCTGGCAAATAAAGCGTAAGCGATGATAAAGAGGATTTTTGAAGGAGATAAGATAAATGGATGCAGTTAAGATTGTTGAAAAATTTGGTTCAAATTATTCCCTTTACGAATTGTCTGGAGTTATCAACTCATATACACTTGATGAACTGAAAACAAAAATTTACAGTATTGTTATAGACTCAAATCTTGTACTTGATTTGTCAATGGTTGAGGCAATTGACTCTGCTGGTGTTGGTCTCATTATGGCAGGCTTTAATGATGCCCAGGAATTCGGGCATCGTCTGTATATTATGAATCCATCTCCCCAGGTAAGACAGGCCATTGATGATACTGGTTTTAGCGATACTTTTTATTTCATTCATTCTGTAACAGAGGTTGTTTAATTATTATGAATAAAAAAATATATGTAATTTTTTTACTTACGGCTTTTTTGTTTTCTGGTTGTTACAAGTCTAATGCAAAACAAACCTCAGTAGAAAAAGATGAAAGGATAGAAAAGCTTTCCAGAGTAATAAAAATGATGAGTCCACGATGTCAGGAGGCAATTGCAGGCGGAGATGCTCAGCAATTTTTAGCAGATCTTGATAAGGTTTTAGAAAGTGAAAAACAATTCAGCGAGAATGATTTAAGTCCGTTCTATCTTATAGATAAAACTCATGCTGTAGATTCAACTTATGAACCAAAGAATATGATTCATCTTGATAATAACGATTGTTTTTCTGTAAATAAAAATAATTTATATCTTCGTCCAGAAGCATATCTTGCCCTGATGTCTTTGGGAGAGGCTGCCAAAAATGACGGTATAACTCTGACCATAAGTTCTACATATCGTTCTTATGAATATCAGAAAAACCTTTTTGCTTATTGGGTAAAAGTTGACGGATTGAAAGAAGCTGAAAGAGAAAGTGCAAGGGAAGGAACGAGTCAGCATCAGCTTGGATTAGCCTTAGATTTTGCGCCGGTGGATGATGCATTTGCAGATACAAAAGCCGGACAGTGGGTATATGCTAATGCTTCAAAATTTGGATGGAGTCTGAGTTTTCCTCAAGGATACGAAGATGTAACAGGCTATCGCTGGGAAAGCTGGCATTTCAGATATATCGGTATTGAAGCCGTAAAATTTCAGGAAAAATGGTTTAATAACGTGCAGCAGTTTATGATTGAATTTATTGATGCATGGAAAAAAGCATGATTTTTTAGATATATCATTTCTTTATTTGATAAATAAAACACCTGATGTTATCCTTTTATATATGGGGAATAACATGGGTGTGGTGGACGGAATAATAGTTGATGTCGTTAACAGAACTTCCTTTCCGGGAACTGTAACTTATAAAGACGGTGTCATCACTGATATTAAAAAAGCGGAAGTAAATCAACTTCTTTCATATCGATTCTCTCAGAAACTTACATATATTCTTCCTCCCTTTATAGACTCTCATCTCCACCTCGATATGACGATGTTAAGTCCCTGTGAATATGCCAGACTTGCTTTAAGTCAGGGTGTTGCAGGTGCAATTGTAGATTGTCATGATATCAGCAGTGTACTTGGAAAAAAAGGAATTCTGGCTTTAATTGAAAATTCAAAAAAATCTCCTTTTTATTTTGGTTTTTCGGCTCCAGCAAATATTTTTCCTGGTGTTTATGAAGAAAAAGATATAGAAGAACTTTTAAAACTAGATGAGGTTACACATTTAGGTGAAATAAAGGATTTTCCTTCAGTTATACTTCACGAGGATATTCCTCAAAGACTTTTTGAACTTGCGGTAAAACTCAACAAAAAAATAGATGGGCATGCTCCTGGACTTACTGGCGTAAATCTCAAAGAATTCTGCCTGACACCAGTTTCTACAGATCACGAGGTGCGTTCATTTGAAGAAGGTTATGAAAAAATAAAAGCGGGTCTTAAACTTGAGATTCAGACAAGGGATTCTGTTAATTTTTTAAGCATGAAAGATCTTATTGAGAAGTTTCCTCAGAAGACAATGCTCTGTTCAGAAATTGTATTTGGACCAAATATAAAGAAAAAAGGGTATTTAAACGAGGCTGTAAAAAAACTTGTAAATTACGGTGTAGACGTATTTAACGTGCTTCAAGCTTCCTGCGTAAATCCTGTAAAACATTATGGCTTAAAATGTGGATTGCTGCAGAAAGGTGATAGTGCTGACTTTATTGTTATTGATGGATTTTCAAATTTCAATGTCTTAAAAACTTATATAAAAGGTGAATGTGTTTTTGATTGTGAACGTGGTGATTTATCTGTTTCTCCCAAAGTTGAATTAAAACCCTTGAATAATGTAAATGCAAAAAAAATCACTGAAAAAGATATTGAGGTTATATGCAATTTACCTGAAGTAAAACTGAATGTCATTGATGCAGTTGATGACGAATTAAATACGATTAAAAGTACCTTTACTGTAAAAACCTCTGATAACAAAATTATCAGCGATATTTCAAATGACATTTTAAAAGTTGTTCTTGTAAGCCGTTCTAAATCTTTTAATCCTGTTGCAGGGTTTGTTCATGGATTTGGAATAAAAAAAGGTGCTTTCGCAATTTCTCTTGCCCACGAAGAACACAATTTTGGTTGTGTTGGATATGATGATAGGGATATTGTAACTGCAATCAATCGTCTTATAGAACTTAAAGGCGGTATGGTCTATGCGTTAGATGGAAAGGTAATTTGTCAGGTCAGATTGGATTTTGGCGGAATTATCAGTACATCAACCTCAGAGGCTTTTGAGGAGGAATTTTCTAAAACTAGAGAAATAATGAGACACAGGCTTGAATGTACGATAAAACATCCCATAAGGACTCTTTCTTATTTATTTAACACTAGTGTTCCAAGTCTAAAACTTAGCCCGAAAGGTCTTTTTAGTGTTCCCGAGCAGGAAATTATCTCTTTATGGCAGCAATAATTTCGACTTGATTTTTTTATAAAAAAAAACACCTTCGATTTGGCCTTTCATAAAGGGGTGAAACCGAAAGTGTTTTATATTAAGTGTTTAAGCTATTCCTTATTTTACTACAATGTTTACAAGTTTTCCTGGAACAACAATTATTTTTGCAACGGTTTTTCCTTCGCTGAATTTCTTGAATCCATCAGTTTCTTTTGCAAGACTTTCAAGAGTTGCATTATCAGCATCGGCAGCTGCACTAAACTTATCCCTAAGTTTTCCATTAATCATTACAGGATATTCTTTTGTATCTTCCTTGCAGTATTCTTCGCTAAATTCTGGCCATTTTTCATAGGTGATGGTTTTGTCATGACCGCATTTTTGCCACAGTTCTTCTCCCAGGTGAGGTGCGTAGCAGGCAAGCATTTTTACAAATCCCTCCCACATTGCTTTGGGAAGAGAATCAACTTTTGAACATTCATTTATAAAAATCATCATCTGGCTGATTGCTGTGTTAAAATCAAGGTTTTGTGTGTCACGGCTGACCTTTGCAACTGTTTTAGCGTATGTTTTTCTTAGAGAAACAAGTTTCTCGTCATCAAGTTTTCCAGTGATATTTATGTCAGTTAGTGGTTTTTCTGAAATTGTCCAGACCTTGTCTAAAAAGCGGTTGATTCCGATTAAGCCCTGGGTGTTCCATGGCTTTGAGACTGTAAGCGGCCCCATGAACATCTCGTACATGCGCACGCTGTCTGCTCCGTAATTTGCAATCATCTCATCAGGATTGACTACATTCTTTAAGGATTTTGACATTTTTGCGATAACCCGCTCAAGTTCCTCGCCGTCATCCTTTGCGAAATATTTTCCGTCTTTTTCTTCCACCATATCAACTGCAACCAGAGATTTGTTTTTTCTTTGGAATGCAAATGATGTAATCATGCCCTGATTGATAAGGCGCTGGAAAGGCTCTTTTGTTGAGACAACTCCCAGATCATAAAGGACTTTGTGCCAGAAGCGGGCATAGAGAAGGTGAAGAACGGCATGTTCTGCTCCTCCCACATACAAATCAACCGGCATCCAGTAGCTTTCCTTTGCCTTGTCTGCAAAGCATTTTGTATTTGTCGGGTCGATGTAGCGAAGATAATACCAGCAGCTTCCTGCCCACTGAGGCATGGTGTTTGTTTCCCGGCGGGCGTCTTTTCCGCACTTAGGACACTTGCAGTTAACCCAGGAGTCGATTCCTGCCAATGGGCTTTCGCCGGTTCCTGTTGGCTGGTAAGTCTTTACATTCGGCAATTCAAGAGGAAGCTCTTCTTCCGGGATTGGAACGATGCCGCAGTCCGGGCAGTGAACCAAAGGAATAGGCTCGCCCCAGTACCGCTGGCGGCTGAATACCCAGTCGCGGAGCTTGTAGTTTACGGCCTTTTTGCCGATTCCCTTTTCGCCCAAAAATTCCAGCATTTTTGCGATTGCGTCTTTTTTATTGAGGCCGTTTAAGAATTCTGAGTTTACATGGATTCCGTCTTCTGTCCAGGCCTGAGTCTGTACATCAACTTCGCTCTTGAGGACTTCAATGATTGGAAGACCGAATTTCTTTACAAAATCCCAGTCTCGTGTGTCGTGGGCAGGAACCGCCATGATTGCACCAGTTCCATAGGAAATCAAAACATAGTCTGCAATCCAGATTGGAATCAGCTTGCCGTTTACAGGGTTGATTGCGTAGCTTCCTGAGAAAACTCCGGTCTTGTCTTTGGCAAGGTCAGTTCGCTCAAGGTCGCTCTTTTTTGCTGCCTCTGCCACATATTTTTCAACGGCTTCTTTTTGCTCAGGCGTTGTGAGTGCTTTTACAAGCTTGTGCTCCGGGGAAATTACCATGTAGGTTGCGCCGAAGAGAGTGTCGCAGCGAGTTGTGTAGACCGTAAGCTTCTGCTCGGTGGGGTTTCCTTCCTTGTCGGCAACGGTAAAGTTGACTTCCGCGCCTTCTGAGCGACCAATCCAGTTTCTCTGCATTGACTTAACGCTTTCAGGCCAGTCCAAACCTTCCAAATCTTCAAGAAGACGGTCAGCATAGGCGGTGATTTTTAAAATCCACTGGCGGATTACCTTGTGAGTTACCTGAGCGCCACAGCGGTCGCAGTGACCTTCTTTTACTTCCTCGTTGGCAAGCCCTGTAAGACAGCTTGGACACCAGTTGATTGGAGTCTCTGCCTCGTAAGCCAGGCCTTTTTTAAAAAGCTGGAGGAAAATCCACTGAGTCCACTTGTAGTAGTCTGGCGTACAGGTGCGGATTTCACGGTCCCAGTCGTAAGAAAATCCCAGAGCTTTAATCTGCTGGGTAAAGTGTTCGATGTTTGCGTTTGTGGTTGTGGCAGGGTGAGTATTTGTTTTAATCGCATAGTTTTCTGCAGGAAGACCGAAAGCGTCGTATCCCATTGGATGAAGAACATTGTAACCATTCATGCGAAGATAGCGGCACCAGATATCAGTTGCAGTGTAACCTTCAGGGTGTCCTACATGAAGACCCGCTCCACTCGGATAAGGAAACATGTCAAGGACATAGCGGCGTTTGTCTTTTGGAATTGATTCATCTTCAACAGTCTTAAAAGTTTTATTTTTATCCCAGTATTCCTGCCACTTCGGTTCAATGTTTTTAAATGGATACATTGTGTAATCCTCCAGAAAAAAAATTATAAAAGCTAATATAGAAAAATTTACACTAGCAAATATGCCACGAATGGCACTTATTGTTTGTTACAGGTAAATAATTATATCAATTTGCAATAATAAAGAAAATATGCACTATTATGGCGTTCCCGTCAGGGCCGTGCTTTTCGTACCTCGCCGTCTTGCGCGGCTCGTCCCTGTCGGGACTGCCTTAAAGGCAGGTACTTCAATCACTAACGCATAAAGTGTTAAAATCGGTATATGTTTGTTTCCCAGTATCATAAAATCCTTTATCCACAATTTCCTGAATGGCTTAATGATTATGTAAATCTCTCTTTATTGCAGCGTCTGGATGGTATCGGGCTTTTATGTGGAACAGACTGGACTCCTTTGTATTCAAATAAATTTTTTTACAGCCGCCTTGATCACAGTGTCGGAACGGCTTTGATTACGTGGAATTTTACGAAAAATAAAAAAATGACTCTGGCAAGTCTTTTCCATGATGCGGCAACCTGTGTATTTTCTCATGTAAATGATTTCAGACGGGGAGATGCCTTAAGGCAGGAGGCAAGCGAAGACGGAACTTCTGAACTTCTGACCTTTGACCCGGACCTTGCTTCTTTGCTTGCCCGGGACGGAATCAATGTCGCAGAAATTCGAAACTACCATATTTATTCATTTTGCGACAATAATATCCCCCGGCTTTGTGCTGACAGACTTGAATACATGTTTGTCAGCAATATGGCTCTGGCAAATATGATAAACGGTCATGTATGGACAATTGATGAAGTACGAAAAATGTATAAGTCAGTTATTGTCGTAAAAAACGAAGATGGAAATGATGAATTAGGTTTTGCGGATTTAAAAATGGCGGAACTTTATATCGACGGTTTTATATCATGTTCTAAAGTGCTTCAAAAAAATGAAAATAAACTTGCCCTTAACATGCTTGGAAAAATCGTCAATCTGGCTTTAGATAAAGGTTTGATTACAGAAAAAGATTGCTTTACATTTTCAGAAAAACGCATGATAGAGCTGTTTGATGAATATTCTCAAAAAAACGATGATTATCTTTCCCTGCTTATAAAAAAATGGCGGACAATGGAAAGTATTGAACGCTTTGAAACTGAGCCAGATGGTTCATATTACTGGGTAAATCTTGATGTAAAAAAAAGATATGTTGACCCCCTTGTAAAACTTGAAGAAAGTAAAGCTGAAAGAACATCAAAACTTTCTCCCGCTTCTTATAAGAAGATTCAGGATTTTTTGAACTATAAGGATGCCGCTTATGGGGCTGTAAAGCTTATTTAAGTCTTGAGAGTCTGCTAAATTCCCGTTATAATATAAATATGGGTGGAAAAACAGAATCAACAACGTCGACCGCGGCTGTTAAAAAACCGGTAGCAAGTGCCCAGGTAAAAAAGTCATCTTCAACGACAAAAACAGCATCGTCTAAAACCAGTGCAAAGACTTCGGCAGCAAAATCTGTAAAATCAGCTGCTTCTAAAACTGTAGCTTCTAAAGCAAAAAAGCCTGTTGCAGGAATAGATGAAAACGGAACTTTTCGTGCCTGGGACAATGCAAAAACAAAGGCAACTCCAAAAAAAGAAACTTCTGCTGCAACCGTTAAACGCGGTACAACTGCTGAGCAGTCTGCAAAAAATCTTGCCGCCGCAAAAGCTCAGGACCCGTCCTTAAAAAATGAGGGAAAGAAACTTTCTTCATACGATGATTCTCAAATTAAACATCTTGACGCGTTGGAACATATCCGGCTTCGCTCGGGAATGTATATCGGTCGTCTGGGAGACGGTTCAAATCAAAATGACGGTATTTATGTTCTTTTAAAAGAAATAATCGATAACTCAATTGATGAATTTATTGTAGGTTTTGGAAACAGAATCGATATACAGATTGCTGATAATCGTGTAAAGGTTCGTGACTATGGGCGCGGTATTCCTCTTGGAAAAGTTGTTGAATGTGTAAGTCAAATAAATACAGGTGCTAAGTACAATGATGATGTTTTTCAGTTCTCTGTAGGTATGAACGGTGTAGGTACAAAGGCTGTAAATGCACTTTCTTCTTTCTTTAAAGTTATTGCGATTCGGGACGGTTATGCTACCGAAGCGGTTTTTGAGCAGGGAAAAATCAAATCAGAAAAAAAGAATGTTAAGCTTGCAAAACCGATGAAAAACGGTACTTATTTTGAGTTTGTCCCGGATGAGACGATTTTTGGTAAATACAGTTTTAACATGGAATTTGTTGAAAAGCGACTGTGGAACTATGCATACCTTAATGCAGGACTTACAATCACTTTAAACGGACAGATTTTTCAAAGTCAGAACGGACTTTTGGATTTGCTTCAAAAAGAACTTGAGTCAGATACTATTTATCAGATTGGTAATTATGACGGACTTCATTTGAAATTTGCGTTTACTCATACAAACTCCTACGGCGAAAATTATTTTTCTTTTGTAAATGGACAATATACGTCTGACGGAGGAACTCACCTTACAGCATTCAAAGAAGGATTTATAAAGGGCGTAAACGAGTTCTTCCAGGAAAATTATAAATCAGAAGATATTCGCGAGGGAATTACAGCCGCCGTACTTGTAAAAGTAAAGGATCCGATTTTTGAAAGCCAGACAAAGAATAAACTCGGAAACACAGATATTAGGCAGTGGATTGTCGGTGAAGTTCAATCCGGGCTTGATGACTGGCTTCATAAAAATCCGAAAGCCGCTGATATGCTCCAGAAAAAAATCGAGGCAAACGAAAAATTACGCACAGAGTTAAGTGCTGTAAAGAAAGAAGCAAAAGAAGCCGCAAAAAAAGTAAGCATCCGTATTCCGAAACTTGATGACTGTCGCTTTCATCTTGAGGATGGTGAAAAGGGTGCAGAAAGCATGATATTCATTACGGAAGGAGATTCTGCGGCAGGTGTAATGACCCACAGCCGTAATCCGAACAATCAGGCTATTTTCCGTCTTCGTGGTAAGCCGGAAAATATGTACGGCAAAAAACAGACTGATATCTATAAAAATGATGAGCTTTTTCAGTTGATGAGGGCTTTAGGAATCGAAAATTCTGTTGAGGATTTAAGGTATTCTAAAATCGTAATTGCAACCGATGCTGATAATGATGGTTTTCATATCAGAAATCTTGTCCTTACATTCTTTCTTGGATACTTTGAGGAACTTGTAACAAGTGGTCGTGTATGGATTTTAGAAACTCCTTTATTCCGCGTACGTACAAAAAAAGAAAATGTTTACTGTTACTCAGAAGATGAAAGGGATAAGGCGCAGGCACGACTTGGTAAAAATTCAGAGACGAGCCGATTTAAAGGTCTTGGTGAAATTAATCCAAGTGAGTTCAGTCAGTTTATTCAGCCTGAAACAATGCACCTTACTCCAGTGGAAGTAAGCCAGTTAAAAATTATTCCGCAGCTGCTTGCGTTTTATATGGGTAAAAATACACCAGAAAGACGAACTTTTATTGAACAGCATTTACTGAGTAATGCAGAAATTGATGTATAGAGTGAGATTATGGCTTTTGTAAAAAACTTATTTGATAAAAACTTTATAGAATACGCTTCGTATGTAATCCGGGACCGTGCAATTCCTGATTTGGAAGATGGCTTAAAACCTGTACAGCGTCGTATAATGCATACTCTTTTTGAAGTTGATGATGGATATTTTCAGAAAGTTAGTTTTGTTGTCGGACGAACCATGAAATATCATCCTCACGGGGATGCGTCAATTTACGGGGCTCTTGTAAATCTTGCAAACAAAGAGATCTTTATAGAAAAACAGGGAAACTTTGGTAATAAGTTTACAGGGGATGGTGCTTCTGCTGGACGTTATATTGAATGTCGGATTCATCCTCTTGCAAAAGAATTTTTAGTAACAAATCCTGCAATTACTCATTATGTGCCGAATTATGACGGAAGAGACACTGAGCCAGAAGTATATCGTGCAAAAATTCCTCTTGCCCTTATTATGGGGGCAGAAGGTATTGCTGTAGGTATGAGTACAAAAATTCTGCCTTATAACCTTAAAGAAGTCCTTGATGCAGAAATAAAATGCCTTAAGGGCGAAAAAATTAAAATTTATCCCGATGTTTCTACCGGCGGTTTAATCGATGTTTCAGGCTACAATGACGGAAACGGCAAAATCATAACCAGAGCAAAATTTGATACATCAGATGAAAAGAAAATCGTAATAACAGAACTTCCACTTGATACGAATGCAAAAGACTTGCTGCAGTCAATTGATAATGCCTATAAGGCAGGCAAAATTAAAATCAGTTCGGTTGATAACTTTACAACAGACCATTGCTGTATCGAGATCAAACTTCCCCGTGGTGTTTATACAAAGGACGTAATTGACAGTCTTTATGCATATACTGATTGTGAAAAAACAATCGCCTGTCAGATGCTTGTAATTAAAGACAATATGCCTGTTGCAATGACTGCAACGGAAATAATTAAATTCTATGCAAATAAACTTACCGGCATAATAAAGGATGAACTTGAATTTGAGCGTGGACAACTTGTCGATAAACTTCATGTTCGTACGCTCGAACGAATCTTCATTGAAGAACGTATTTATAAATCAATTGAAACAAAAAAAACACAGGAAGATGTAATAAAGGCTGTATACAAGGGTTTTGTTCCTTTTAAGGCAGAACTTATCCGTGAAATTACAGATGATGATGTAGATCATCTCCTTCAGATTCCAATTCGTCGTATTTCCCTTTACGATATCAACAAAAACAGAGAAGAGGTTGCTGCAATTAATGCACGCCTGAAAGAAATTGCAAGGCTCTTAAAAAATTTAACAGGCTGTGCCATTGATTATTTAGGCAGTATGCTTGAAAAATTCAAAAAACTTTCGCCGGCAATGCTCGAAAGAAAAACTACAGTTACCAGTTTTTCTGCTGTTGATGTTAAGGCAGTTGCAAAATCAGATCAGAGCCTTCGCTATGATGAAAAAGGCTATCTTGGAATCAATGTTTCAGGAGGGCAGGAACTTAAAAAGGTTTCTCCTTATGACAGAATTCTGGTTATGCGCAAATCAGGTATGTACAGTGTATGTGATGTACCTCAAAAAATGTTTGTTGATAAAGGCATGTGGTTCTGTGAAATTGCAGATAAAGAAATAATCAACAATGTTCTCTTTACTGTAATATTTCGCGACCCAAAAACAAAGTACTGTTTTATCAAACGCACAAGAATTCCAAGCTGGATAATGAACCGCGACTACTTTATTGCTCCTGACGGAATGGAAGTTCTCCACGTTGATACAAGAAAAAAATTCAATTTTACCCTGAAATATGAAAAAAAGCCTCGGGTAAAAGTTCTTGAAGAAAGTTTTAAAGCTCAGGATTTTGAGGAAAAAGGAATTAAAACACTGGGTGTTCGTTTAAGTGCAAAAGAAACTGAAAGTGTTCAGGTTGAAGGCGTTCAGATGGAGTTATTTAAATAAGTGAAAAACATTAAACTCTTTGAAAATTTTCGCAGAATTGCTCAAAAAAATCTTGGAAAGGCTTTTCCTTCGTTCTTTGCTCTGGTTGTACTGCTTTCCTTTGTATCGCTGATTTTTGGCGGAAGTGGCTTGTATCTTTTTAACCACAAAGGGGAATCTTCTTATGTACTGGTATTTTGTTATCTCTTGATTTTTGCAGGTATCTTTATTTCATTTTTATTTATAAGCGGCTTTGCCATAATGCTTTTAAGAATGGCAAGGGATGAATACGTTACATTCGGCTATATTCTTTATGGATTTTTTAAAATAAAAACTTTCGCTCCTGTTGCTCTTATTTTTACGTTTCTCACAGGATTGGTAACTGTAATTCTTGTGATTGTTACAAAACTTATCAGTATTTATTCACCTTCTTTTGTAGATTATCTGTCGCAGAAATTTAATCAGCCATCGATTCTTCTTTTAATTGCCGTGATTTCTGCCGTTATAACTTTTTTTGTATGGTTTGGTCAGGTTTTTATATTTTTCATTAAATATGACAATCCAAATAAAACTTTGATAAAAGCGTCTTTTTTGAGCAGTAAACTTGTAGTTACTAATTTTTTTAAGTTGGTTGGGTTTATGTTTTTAGCTGGAGGACGCAATCTGATTCTCGCCATTTTTTATTTTGGAGTAATGCTTTCGTTTTCTTCAAGCACAGATGTTTCAATTTACAGTGTTCTTCGTGTGCTTTTTAATTTTTTGTATTTTGTTAATATCTACAAGGCTCTGACTTTGATATTTCTTTCAATTCCTGTTTTCTACAATGAACTGACAAATCCAAAGATTGAAATAAATATTTCCCTAAAAAAAGACGCTGATATTATTGATGACAGTAAAAATTCAGATGAAAAGTAGTTTATGCTGATTCCTGTTAAAACTTCGATTACACAGATTATTATAAAAGGTTCAAGATTTTTAAGTGAGACATTTATAATTCAAGACCAGAATCAGGTTCGTTCAATAATTAAATCTCAAAAAAACAAATATGCAGATTCATCTCATGTTTGCCACGCCTTTATTCTTGGAAAAGACGCTCAAATAATGGGAATGAGTGATGACGGTGAACCAGGCGGAACAGCAGGGCGTCCTATGCTTGACGTGTTGAAGGGCAGGGGTGTAACAAATATTCTTGTGACAGTTACGAGATGGTTTGGAGGTACTTTGCTTGGAACTGGCGGACTTGTTCATGCTTATGGAGACGCTGTAAAAAATGTTTTGGATTCTACAGAATTTGAGGAATATATTGAAAAATCTGAGTTTACCCTGAAATGCGATTATCAGACTTATCAGGCTGTAAAAAAATACATTGAGGGAATAACAGTTTATGATTTAAGCGAAAACTTTGCTGAAGTTGTAAAAATAAGCGGTAAAATCTCTAAAAACCTTACTGATGAATTAAAAAAATCAATTTTTGACATTACAAACGGGCTGGTTGAAGTATCTATAATTTGACGTTATTAAAAATCAACTTTATAATTCTACTATGCACTTTTTAAAGTGTAACACTGGAGGAAAAATTAAAATGAAAAAAATTGCTGCTGTAATGACTGCAATTGCTGTTGCAGGTCTTGCACTCACTGGCTGTTCAAAGAAAGCATCTTCGGACAAGGTAATTAAAATCGGTATTATTCAGCTTGTAGAGCATCCTGCCCTTGATAAAAACTGTCAGGGATTTATTGATGGGCTTGCTGAAGCCGGCTATGTTGATGGAAAAAATATCACAATTGACATGCACAATGCTCAGGGCGATCAAGGTAACTGCGTTACAATTGCCAATAAACTTGTAAATGATAAAGATGATTTGATTTTTGCCATTGCAACTCCTGCTGCACAGGCTGTTGCTAATCTTACAAAGGATATTCCTATTCTTGTTTCTTCTGTAACAGATCCTGAATCTGCTAAACTTGTAAAATCAAATTCAAAACCAGAAACAAATGTATCAGGAACTTCTGATCTTACACCTGTTGCTCAGCAGATTTCCCTCTTAAAGAAAATCCTTCCTGAGGCAAAAAGAGTAGGACTTGTTTTCTGTTCAAGTGAGCAGAATTCTCTTTTCCAGATTGAGCTTGCAAAAGCAGCTTGTACAGATGAAGGTTTAAGCTATGTTCTTGGCTCAGTTTCTAACTCAAATGAAATTCAGCAGGTTGTTCAGAGTCTTGTTGGTAAAGTAGACGCTATTTATATTCCAACAGATAATATGCTTGCTGCTGGAATGGCAACTGTTTCTATGGTTGCAATTCAGAATAAACTTCCTGTAATCTGTGGTGAAGACGGAATGGTACAGTCTGGTGGTCTTTGTACATACGGTGTAAATTACTATGAACTTGGAAAGCAGACTGCTGCAATGGCTGTTGAAATCTTTAAGAACGGTGCTAACCCAGCAGATATGCCAATTCAGTATCTTGAAAAATGTGACTTCTCTAAAAACGAAGCTACAGAAAAGGCTCTGGGAATTACACTTCCATCAAATCTTTAACAGGTTTTAGAAATGTCAAAAAAGTTCCTTCAGAATAGTGAAGGAACTTTTTTTTTATCTTAATGGGATAATTGCGGATATAGAGTTTCTATTTCTTTATAAAAATACTGCCATGCCTGTTCTTCATTTATGTATCCTTCAAAATAAGGAACAAAACATAGCTGAAGTTTTTCACTGATTCCCTGGTCATAAGGACTTAAACAGTCTTTCCGAATCATTAAGGCATTCTCTAAAAAAAGCTGAATATGGTTCTGTCCGCCTAAAAATGCATTGTGATAGTCGCTGTCAGCAATTTTTTTCATTGCGTTTTCATTATTTGTAAAATCACCTGTTTCTTTTGCTATTGTCTCCATTACGTCCTGTTTGCATGTAAGGGTGTACATGATGTCGTGAATCAGTTTAATGTTGTCAGTTCCGTTTGCTGCACAAATCCATGTTCCGCCCCATGAAAAAGCCTTAGGCCCCTTACAGAATGCCCAATCACCGTAAGTACCGTTTCCTTTTTCTTTTGGTGCATTGGGATATTGGAGGGAAGCATCACAAAGACAGTAATCTATAAACCATGCAGGACCAAAATAACCGAATACCTTTCCCTCTGGCCCAGCCCCTCGTTTACTTTCATCCGACCATAGGTTTGCCTTGTTGTTATAACCTTTTTCTGTGTATCTTTTTGTCTGATTAATCCATCTTTGAATTGAAGGTGAAATATTTATAACATTGTCTTTTACTAAAGGTTCACTTATGTTGCCGCTGAATACCCTAAAAGCATCATCATATCCGCTGAGCATAAAATAACCTTTTTCCTTAACTTTTTCTGCCGTATCATCAAAGCGTTCCCAGGTTCTTAATGCCTGCTGTACAATTTTAGGATCATCTTCACCTAGAACTTCTTTCGCAATGGTGCGTCTATATATAAATCCTCCAGGACATGCCTGCCATGAAACACCTTTTAAGCTGCCGTCTTTTGTTGTCATTATATCTTTGGTGTATTGGTACTGATTTGATAAATCTTCCTCAGTCAAACCAATATCTTTTATTACATCAAGAGTGTAGGGCGTATCTACATATTTTAGTGCATAGTCTGCTTCAACTAAAAATAAATCCAGTTTTTGATCTTGAGGCATGTCGTTCTGTTTTATAAGAAGTTCATCAAGCATATTCTGATAAACTCCGTTTTCATTTGCAACTTTTATCCAGTTTATCTGAACGTCGGCCGGTAACAGTCCTTTAGAAACAAAATAATCCGTAAAACGATTTTTAAATTCATCATTCCAGCAGGCAATATTTAAAACCTTTCCTTCTGGTTTGTTCTGTTTTTTTTCTTTGCAGCTGCATATAAAAATACTTAAAATCAACGAAATAATAAGAAAAGTACGATGCTTCATTTTAGAATCCCTCTTTGCTTAAGTTTATTTTAATACCCTATGATTATTTGTCAAATTTCAATTTTGTCATTGTTTTTACTTTTATCTTACTTTAAGATGAAAAAATGAAAAAATTAATTGTATTACTTCTTTTGAATGTTTTTTTGCTGCCTCTGTTTTCTGTTGTTTTTCAAAAATCTGCTGAACCAAAAAATAATTCTTACGTTCTATATGTAACTCCTTATGATTTTGCAGGTTGTGCAGATAAAATCGTTCTTAATGCCGGTAAAGATATTTTAGATTCAATGATTAACAGTGATGATTTTGTTATAAGTGTGTATGTTTCTTCCCAAAAAGTAACGGGAAGTGATATAGGGGTTGTTCGTTCCGAGCGCAAGGTAATTAAAGCCTATCTGTCTGATTCGGCAGGTCTTCCCAGTGTTTCTAAGACAGGAAAGTATATTACGCTAAAACTAAAAGTCAGTCCTGATGATGAATATTCAAGCCCATTTACGAATGCTTCATTGTTAAATGTAGATGAACTTTATGGATATAGAATTGTTAATAATTCCTTGAATATAAATATTAATAATAGAACTGCGGTGGTTTGTCCTGAAGCAAGTGTTTTTAAAACATCATCTTTTACTTATGAAAATGATGATGCCTCTACAATCGAAATGGAATATGCTCAGTTTGTTCCTCAAAATTCTAAAGATAAAAAAATCCCTCTTATTGTTTTTTTTCATGGAATGGGTGAGGTTGGACGTGATATATCAAAGCCTCTTTTAACAATAAAATCGACGGCTCTGGCACAAAAGAAAATACAAAATTACTTTGGAGAAGACGGTGCTGCAGTTCTTTTGCCACAATGCCCTACCGGGTGGATGGAAATTACGGAACTGGACCCATTCGGTAACAGACTGTGGGTTGTTGCTGATATCAGAGCTCCGATTCGAAATGCTACAAAAAAAATTTCTTCCTTTTTGTCAAATGTATTATCTATTCCAGCTTCGCAGGATTTTGACGAGCAGACTCCAGTCTCATACTATACCCATGGGGTAAAGGAATTGATTGACAAACTAATCGAAGAAAATCCCCAGATTGATAAAGACCGCATTTATGTCGGTGGATGCTCTGCTGGTGGTTTTATGACGGTTAACATGCTCATTCAATATCCTGACTTTTTTGCTGCTGCTTTTCCAACTTGCGAAGCTTTTCCTGATGCAAGAATTTCAGACAGTGATATTTTAAAACTTTCAAAAAAGCCTTTATGGTTTACCCTTGCCAAAAATGACACGACCATTGATCCTCAAAAAAATACATATCCGACTGTAGAACGTTTACAAAAATCAGGTGCGGAAAATCTGCATTTTGTTTATTTTGATAATGTTGTTGATACTTCAGGACAGTTTTATCAGGAGGATAATATTACTCCATACGAATATTCTGGTCATGAATCATGGATATATGTTTTTAATGATATGGTTTATGACAAAAATCTGAGCCTATTCCAATGGCTCGCATCTCAAAGTAATCGTAAGTAAGGCACCACCATTTTTTGAATTAGAGGCTGTGATTTCTCCGTTAAGGATATTTACTATTGCTTTTGCGATGCTTAAACCTAAACCACTGCCACCGGCTGCCCTGTTATGACTTTTATCCCCTCTGTAAAAACGCTCGAATACGTGAGGCAGTATTTCATTGTTAAAACCTTCTCCATTATCTTCGATTTCAAAAACGGCAGATTTATTTGATTGAGAAAATCGAAGTTGGATAATTGGATTATCTTTTATAAATTTTATGCTGTTGGAAAGAATTATGACAAAAACCTGATGAAGAAGCTCATAATCAGTGTATATGAATGAGTCATTTTCTTTTGAAAAGTTAATGTTCAGATTCGATTTTACGGATTTAAATTCTTCTTCAAGACGGCAAAATAAATTGAGTGTACTGATTTTTTCTCTTAGGGGAGTGATTTCCTTGTTTTCGAGTTTCGTAAGCTGAAGCATATTTGTGATTATTGACTGCATTGAACGGCTTTCCTGAAGGATAATGCTCAGGCTTTTATCAAGCTGCTGAGGATCTTCTTTTCCCCATCTTCTTAAGAGATTAGTTTGTCCTAAAATTACTGCTATTGGAGTTTTCAGCTCGTGACTTACGTTGCTGGTAAAACTTCGCTCACGGTCAAAATCATTTTTTAGTTTTACAAAAAGATTATTGAAAGTCAGGGCTAGATTATCAAGTTCATCTTTTTTTCCTGATTGAGGAAGTCTTTGGTCAAGATTAGTAGAACTTATGGAAGCGGCAGCATTTGTGATTTTAACTACAGGCTGCATCGTTTTTTTTGTTAAATAAATGCACAGTGCAAAAGATATAAGAAGAATTGGAACAGCTGCAATTGCAATCCATAAAAGGATTTTAAATATAAAACGATTTCCTGCGTCATTATTTGTATTCTGGGCGATTTGTATGGTGAACACTCTTCCGTCAGGAGTCTGAGCTTTTGTCGTTAAGTAAAGTATGTGAATTGAATCTGAGCCTTCAGGACGTTTTGAAATAATGTGAACCGGTTCTTCATTTGTTTCAGGAAGAATCCCGATTCTTCCGTTTTTCTGACGGAATATTTTTTTGTGTTTGATTCATAAATTATGTAAGAAAGAAAAAAAGGTGCTTCAGCAAGCCTTCTGTCCAAAAATTCAATATTTCCCGAATTTAAGGCACGGCTTACCATGCTGGCATTTCTTGAAAATCCTTTGTATTCCTGCTGGCGGTTAAAATAACGCAGCGTCATAAAAAAAGTAAAGATTACGGCAATGACAGTTACGCTAAGAATAAGTGAAAACTTAACTGAAAGTCCAAATACCACGGAATTATTTTTTTTCATCTTGTTTTAAATCCTTCATCATGTAACCGGCTCCGCGCATTGTGTTTATGTATTCTTTTTCTACAGCCTGATCGATTTTTGAGCGCAGATATCCAATGTAAACATCAACCGTGTTTTCATCAATAAAATGACCTTTACCCCAGATTGCATCAATAATCTGGGAGCGGCTCATAACTTTTTCTATGTTTTCCATAAAGAGTTTAAGCATCATGTACTCTGTTTTAGAAAGACTTAATTCATTTTCATTAAGGGTTACTTTCATGCTGTTTGTATTAAGTTCAAGTGACCCGTTTCTTAAAATAACTGACGATGTATTTTGCGAGGCTGTGCGTCTTAAAACGGCGTTCATTCTTGCAAGAAGTTCTTCAATTTCAAAAGGTTTTGGAATGTAGTCATCTGCACCGGCATTCAGACCATTTACTTTATCGTAAGTTTCTCCCCGGGCTGTAACGATAATTACTGGAACATTGGAAGTTTTTCTGATACGTCTTAAAACTTCAAGACCACTTAGTTCTGGAATCATAACATCTAAAAGTATTAAATCAGGCTGTTCCTTTTCAAATACATCCAGTGCCTGTCTTCCTGAAAATGCTGTACATGTAGAGTATCCTTCATGTATAAGTTCTGAGTTAACAAAATCTGAAATTCCTTCATCATCTTCAACAATTAGAACTTTTTCCATGTTTATTCCTCATTCTTTTTATTTTTAAAGTCTCTTTTATCATTATACATGTTGTTGTCCGCAATTTTAATTATTTCTTCATAATTTGTTCCGTCCACAGGATATCGTGAAAAACCTGCGCTGGCAAAAATTTGAAGCCTTCCGTTTTTCAGGACAGTTTCGCGGCTGATAGATTCTTTTATTCTGGAAATTACACTTTCGACAAATTGAGCTGAGTGGTCTCCTGTCAATACCACTGTAAATTCATCTCCGCCGATTCTAAAGGCTCGATCGCTTTCCCGTATGCAGTTTGAAATTTTTCTGGCAACAATTGTTAAAACCTGATCTCCGCTGTCGTGACCTAGATTATCGTTTATCTTTTTAAAATCATTTAAATCGATGTATATAAGAGAGTAGGCTTTGTTTTCTTTTGTGTTCTCTTTTAGCGTGTTTAAGAATTTTCGGGCATTGTACAGACTTGTTAATGTGTCTCTGAATGAAAGACGCTCAAGTGCCTCGTCCCTGTCTTTTACGGAAGTTAAAAAAGCGACGGTACATGAAAAGATAATACAAAAAATAAGGGCAGTGATAACTTCGATAATCAGCAGGGCAGGGTTAAACCAGTTGTCATTGGGAATTGTGTATAAGATCCAGAGCGAATTGGAAATGGGAATTATTGTTTCAACTGGATTTTTTATTCTGTAATTAACATTTTGAATTATAACGTATGGGTCTTCGTTTACGGGTTCACTTTTCCAGAGACAGAAATTATATGGGAATGTATTTAAAAAATCTAAGGTCTCTTTCCTGAATAGTTTTTCAATCTGTAAATACAATACACTGAATCCCCAGAAAGATTGTGAATTGTCTTCTGCTGGTAAAAATACTGGATGCTGAACCAGAAGAATTGGTTTGTTGTCGTTAATGAAAACAGGTCCTGTTAAATAAGTTTTTTTTGTTGAAATCGAATAGCTGGAGGATATTTTTGTATCTGATTGAGTAAACAGATTTTCCCCTGCGTAGCTGTAAGATTCATAAGGATAACTGTTTTTTACGATTCCTTTTGGAGCAAGTTGAATACAGTCTATTGCTGGAAATTGAGAGAGGATGTTTTTTGCCACGGAATTGAAATTTTTTAAGTTGCCATTGTTTTCGATAATTAAGGATTCTATTATTTCGTTTGCCAAAAGAGTCTGAGCGATATCAGATTGAATGACTTTAGAGGCTGTTTCTGAAAACAAAGTGCATTTATCGTGTTTAAAAGAAATATATTGCTTTTGTGTATATGCAATAACAAAAAACGATGTAAATAAACCAAACAGAAAAGTTATTTTGACTGAAAATTTGAGTTTGCCGTCTTTAATAAAAATCATACAAGATAATTTTAATCCAAAAAAAACTTATGTGCTATGATTTTTACAAATTCTTTCAGTTATTTTAACCTTACAAAGTTTCGTTAAATCTATATAATAAGACATTATGTTTTTAAGTATTTTAATGGCTATGCAGGGTGCTGTCGCTCAGGGTGTCCTGTGGGGTATAATGACTCTGGGTGTTTATCTGACTTTCAGAATCCTTAATATTGCAGATATGACTTGTGACGGAACTTTTGCATTAGGTGGTTCTGTATGTTCTGTTCTTGTAATGAACAAATATGATCCGTATTTTGCACTTCTTCTTTCTTTTCTTGCAGGGCTTACAGCGGGTGCGGCAACAGGATTTTTGCATACTAAGTTAAAAATTCAGGAGCTTCTTGCAGGAATCCTTTCCATGACAGCTTTGTATTCCGTAAATATCAGAATCATGGGAAGATCGAATACACCTCTTCTTGGTGCAACGACCGTTATGAATCAGCTTCAATCTTTTGTAAAAGGAATGTCGCCGAATACAGCTTCCCTTATTACAGGTGTAGTTTTCTGTCTTTTACTGATTGCAATAATGTACTGGTTTTGCGGAACAGAAATTGGTTCATCGTTACGCGCTACCGGTAATAATGCTAACATGGTTAGGGCAATGGGTGTTGATACCGACAAAATGAAAATTCTGGGACTTATGCTTTCCAACGGACTTATTGCCTTGAGTGGTGCACTTGTTGCTCAGTCTCAGGGGTATGGCGATGTCGGTATGGGAACTGGTACTCTTGTAATCGGGCTTGCTTCGATTGTATTGGGAGAAGCGATTTTCGGTTGGTTCTCTAAAAAACTTCCTTTCTGGTTTACTTTAATAACAATTGTCTTTGGTTCGATAATTTATCGTATTGTAATAGCCATTGTTCTTCAGCTTGGATTAAAATCCAGTGATTTAAAACTTTTGACATCTGTAATCATAACAATTGCTCTTGCTATTCCAATCATAAAACAGCACAGTGTCCGCCTTGCCGGCAAAATTCAAAATAACAAGTAGGAAAAAAAGAAATGCTTAAGATATCAAACGTAACAAAAACTTTTAATCCTGGTACAATCACCGAAAAAAAAGCACTTCTTGGAATCGATCTTGAACTCAATGACGGAGACTTTGTAACTGTAATCGGTGGAAACGGAGCAGGAAAATCAACCCTTCTTAATTTGATTGCCGGAGTTCATACTTGCGATACCGGTAAAATTGAATTGAATGGAACTGACCTTACAAACATGAGTGAATATCGCCGGGCAAAATATCTGGGGCGTGTATTCCAGGATCCTATGATGGGTACTGCTGCAAATATGGAAATAGAAGAAAACCTGGCCATGGCATTTCGCCGTGGAAAAAGGCGTACCCTTGCATGGGGCATAAAAAATAATGAGCGTGAACTCTATCGTGAAAAACTTGCACTCTTAGATTTAGGGCTTGAAGATCGCATGAAAAGCAAAGTAGGTCTTTTATCTGGAGGTCAGAGACAGGCTTTAACACTTTTAATGGCAACATTGCAAAAACCCCAGTTGCTTCTGCTTGATGAACATACTGCGGCCCTTGACCCAAAAACAGCAGCCCGTGTGCTTGAACTTACCAGTCAGTTTGTAGAACAGGATCACCTTACAACCTTTATGGTAACTCACAATATGCGTCATGCAATTCAATATGGAAACCGCTTAATCATGATGATGAAAGGTCGGATTATTTATGATGTCCGCGGAGAAGAAAAAAAGAACCTCAAGGTAGAAGACTTGCTTGCAAAATTTGGTGCTGCCGGGGAATTGAACGATAGAATGGTTTTAGGAAACTGATTTTTTTATTATAAAAAATGAAAGATAAAACAAGAAAGCCGCGCAAAATGCGCGGCTTTCTTGTTTGTAACACAGAAGTTTTTATTTATCTACGTAGGTTGACAGCCAGTTAATCGACATTTTTACCCAATCTCTAGCAGTTCCTGAAGCTCCCATAACACCAAAGCCGTGACCGCTGGCAGGAAAAATATGAAGTTCAGCCTTTACTCCAGCATTTCTTAGTGCACTCCAGTAGGGAAGAACATTTGTTTCCGGGTTTACTGACTTGTCGTTAATTGCAGCACACAGCCATGCAATCGGAGCATCCTTTGTTACATTCAGCTCACATGAAAATTCATCTTTTTGTTTTGAGTCAGCATTTTCGCCAAGCAGATTTTTTCTTGATCCTTCATGGCATTTACCGTCCTGCATTGTAATAACCGGGTAAATAAGCATCTGAAAATCAGGACGTGCTGTTTTCCAGGAACCATCATCACCTTTATCATATTTGTCCAGCTGCTTGTATACATCTTTATTGTGCTGAACGCAAAGGCTTGAAGCGACATGTCCCCCTGCCGATGAGCCGATTACGCCTATGCAGTTTGGATTTATTCCGTATTTTTGTGCGTCTCCTCGAATTAAACGCATTGCACGCTGTGCGTCCTGAAGGGATACGGTGGAGCTGTTTTTATGAGCATCATTTGGAGTTCTGTAAACAAGTACAAAACATGTGTATCCTGATTGTGTATATTCTTTTACATAATGAAGCCCTTCTTTATCCAATACAACTCTCTGATAAGCTCCCCCTGGAATTATCAAAAGTCCGGTTTGTTTTGATTTAACAGATGATGAAGGTTTGTATACTTCAAAATATGGCTGAGTTACACCATAAATAATTCTGTCATGGGTGCTGCCTCCGCCACGTTCTTCCTCTTTTTGTTCAATTTTTAATTTTTCTGAACCCGGTCCTGTTTTTTTTGGCCACAAATATACTTTTTCCTGAGCAGCTAAGTTAAAAGCCAGCAAAAGCGTAAGGACGATAGATGCTGTTTTTTTCATTTTTTTTATGCCTCCTTAAAAAAACTGTGACTTATTTGAATAGTACAGTTTTTTAGAAATTGATTTTCGTCAATACATTTAATTGCGCTGATTTAAAATCATGTTAAAATTAAGTGTATCTTAGAAATCTTTTTTTATTGATTTATTATAAAATGAGAATTCAGAAAAAGGAATAACATGCAGGATAATATTCAGGACGCTCTTTCAATATTTTCAAAAAAACTAAAACGATTTACAAAATCATCTCAAACACAGCCCAATCTTCCAAAAAAAGAGAATCAGTATCTTCAGGAACAGATCCGGGAACGAACATTGCGTCTTAAAACATCTGTTATTCAGACATATAGAATTTATAAATCTCCATACGAGGCATTGGGTAAAAATTCTGATAGGGCCGCAAATATCGATAAGGATGAGCAGGAACTTTTAGAAGCATACAATTTGTATTGTGGTGTGATGGACTTAAACGGAGAAGAAGAAAAAAACGATAATCATCGAAAAAATACATATATCTCAAAAATAGAGATTCATTCACCACTCACTCAAAAAGGAGGGTATGTCTCAGGCGGGCAGTTCATCTATCTTTTGATGTGGCTGTATTTTGAGCAGAATTGTCAGAAATATTTACCTGTCTTTCTGGAAAAAGACAGCGGATGGACTTTAGCCTTTGTAAAATCTGAAAACTATAGTTTTGAGGAACATGACAAAGAAATTTTTGAAATAGTAAAACAGGAATTCTATTCGTAGATAATAAATCATAAAAAAAATCAGTTTTTTAAGATTTACTAAAGTCATTGCCAGATTATGCCGATAATGTGTTAGGAAGGTTGTCTTTAAATGGGCATTTTTCAATATAAAAGTGCAGAGCGGCTTTTAAGGAAGAAAGTTTATGAGTGATAAAAATTATGATTCAATTGAATATTTTGAAGAACTTTTAGACGATATTTATCTAGATTCAAAAACACAGGAATATGGGACATTTGAAAGCGTAACCCTTAAAGCGATAAATAAAAAAGCAAAAAAAGCTCAGAAAAAAGAAAAAGAAAAAATCAAGAAAATTGCGGAAAATAAAAATCACTTAAAACGTAAAATTGAGCGGAACAAAAATGTAAATATCTTTCATTCGATTTCGTCGAAAATGATTGCAATTATTTCTTCTATCGTGGTTATTTCCTTAGGAACTATTACTTTTTTAGTAAGTCATTTTATCAGTCAGGATACTCAAATCAATGCAGAAGAAAATAACCTTACAATAAACCGTCGCTCAAGTGATGACGTTAAAAACAGAATTGATTCGCTTATAAACAACGCAGGCATGATTTATGGTCTTTTGGAAGGTGAGGAAAATGATTCTCTGGAAGAAAAAAGAAATGTTTCCCTGTATTTTGAGCGCAACAAGGAAGTTGCCTGTGTATTTTTTATTAATTCAAACCGTTTTTTTGAAAACAATACTTTTGTAATAAGCCATGAAATAGACAGTAATTCGCTGGAAAATTATATACTTTCAGAAGATTCCGCAATTGAACAGGCAAATATCGGAAATGTAAAAGTTATAAATCCAAGTCCTGTATTCAATACAAATCTTTTGTGTGTATTTGCTCCAATTAATAATGGAAAATCAATTGAAGTATGTGCTGTAGTTTTTAGTTCTCAGGGATTAGGGGAAAGTTTTGCCTCTTCATCTGTCAATTCTTCTTTTGTTGTTAATGATGAGGGAGATGTGCTTATTCATGGAAATTCGTCATTAATGGCGAATGCTCAAAATTTAAAAACTCATAGATTAGTTTCAAAAATGCTTACTTCATCTCAAAAAAATATGCAGCTAAAATACAGCGATGATAATGGTGAAGAATATTTTGGTGCATATACAAAACTTTCAGAAATAGACATGAACGTAATTACAGAAGTTAAATCTTCTGTTGTTTTTGAGGCTGTACAGGCAACGACCAGAAGAAACATTTATTTGACTGTTGCAATTCTTGCATTTGCCGTTTTGTTGATTCGTTTTTTTGCGCGTTCGATTTCTGCTCCTCTTGAGCTTTTAACTGACGTAACAGACCAGATTGCACTGGGAAATTTTGAGACTCCTCTTTTTGATGAGTTGAATACCGCGCGAAAAGATGAAATCGGTATATTGAACAGAAGTACAAAAGATGAGCAGCAGATTTTAAATACCGTAACTTCCCTTACAAATAAGGGAGTAACTCAGGCAATTGTTAAGAAGACAATCGATTTTGAACCTCACCTGAAAGATATAACGATTTTCTTTAGTGATATTCGTGGTTTTACCGCAATATCAGATGGATTTAATAAACGGTTCAATGAAAAATCAGCTGGTGAGATTATAGGATTTTTAAATGATTATATGAGCCGAATGGTAAACTGTATTAAGGCAACCGGCGGAAACGTAGATAAGTTTGAAGGGGACGCGATAATGGCATGCTGGGGTGTTCTTAGGGATGATGATTTAAGTTTTGAGCAGCTTCCTGACAGCGATACACGAAAAGTTTTTTTACAGCGTGAGCATGAAGAACATAAAATTCACGATGTAATCAGTGCAATTCGTTCTACAATCGGAATGCGTTATGCCCTTATGAAATATAATAAAGATGCTAAAATTTTTACAGAAGAACATGCAAATGAACCTTTGGCAAAATACAAACCGCAGATAAAAATCGGATGCGGATTAAATTCAGGAAGGGCAACTGTTGGTTTTATGGGAAGCCATGACAAGATGGAATTTACTTCTATCGGTGATGCGGTAAACCTTGCAAGCCGCACAGAAAGTTCAAATAAACCCTGTGGAACTGATATTCTCATAACACAGGATACTTATGATTTGCTCAAAAAAGATTACATTCGCTGCTCTGATAATAATTTTATAATTAGTCAGGAACATCTTGTGGACGAAGTAATTGTTGAACAGATTCCTGTAACATTTGAAGTAAAGGGAAAAGGAAAACAGCATTTTTATGGCGTTGTGAATATGCCGAATTTTGATATAGAAAGTTTCTTTAAGCGTGTTGAAAGTAACTTTGTTCTTGATGACGAATGTAAAAAGGCCTGTGGAAAAGATGGTCCTAAAAACTTAAATGACGTAAGAAAACTTTTGGATATTCCAATTCCTGATTTTGAAGAGGTTAATCTGGATGCAGAGGAAAACAAAGTCAAGGTTAGTTAACTGTATTTTTGTTTTATCCTGCTGTACGGTTTTTGCCTGGAGTATATATCGTTTCTGGCAGGACTTAAATTCATCTTCGGTGAGAACAGATAAAACAAAGATTGCAGACATTTATTTTAAGAAAAACATTGCTCAGCGTAAGTTCATCGACCGTGTTGTATGGGAACGCCTTCAGCAGGGAGATCCTCTGTATGATAATGATACAATTCGAACATCATCCTTGAGTCAGGCAGTAATAAACTTTGACGAAGGAATTTCTGTTGAAATTGATGAAAGCACAATGATTCAGATTGCAAGAGAAAAAGACGGAAGTTACAGCATTACATCTGGTGGTGGAAATTTTACCGTAGATACAACTTCTTTTTTATCACAAAACACGCAAGCTCAAAAAAATACACTGATAAGTATAAAATTGGAGGACGGCTCAAAATTTAATCTTGAAAAAGGAAGTAAACTAAGTGCCGTAACAGCTCATGAAAGCGGTGAAAATTCTTTTTTACTACATGAAGGAAAGGCGAACGTAAAAAATGCAGACGGAAACACAACGTCAATCGAAAAGGGAAGAAATATTCAGATTCATAATGGTGGAGAGATAGAATATTCTCCTGTTACAGTAACTTCGGTAACACATGATTTGAATTTGCTGAAATTTGAGGAAGATGATGTAAAAGAAATTCCTGTTGCATGGATTACAAGCTCAGAGTTAAAAGATAAAAATGTAATAATCGAAACTTCTTATGACAAAAATTTTTCCGTAATCGAACAGTCATACGAAACAAAAGGCGATGGTTCAATAAACATTGAAAATTCCGGTGGCAATATTTACTGGCGTGTATATTCACAAAACGAAAAAGAAAAGGCCGTAACTGGAAAAATAAAAGTTTCTAGGGTAAGTGATGTAAAGCCTTTAAGCCCTGTGGATAATAGCGTTTACATGAGTAAAAATGAATCTCCAAAAATAAAGTTTTCCTGGATTGGAAATGAATATGCCGATTTTTATAGAATTGAAGTGTTTGATGTAAAAGAGCCGGGCATCCCGTTAAAGCAGGAAGATGTGGCAGAAGAAGATATTGTTTTTGATGATCTTGAGGAAGGAAATTATCTGTGGAAAGTTAGGCCGCATTATTCCATAAATAATACAGGTTACGGAAAAGAAACAGAAATACAGTCGCTTTCGGTTAAGTTTAATGAAGAATTAAAAGAGCCTGTTTTAAAAAGTCCGTTAAATGACTCTGTGCAGAATATGACAGATGGTTCAACTGCAATTAATTTTATGTGGAAAGGGGAAAAAGAGTATTCTGATTATGAGCTTTTGATTTCTAAAACGCCAGATTTTAAAGAGAATGTTTTTAATATCTCTACTTCCAATACACGTTTTATAAATGATTTTAATTCTTCGATTCTTCCTGAAGGTACATATTATTGGAAAGTTAAGGCTTTTGAAAATGATAAAGCTGCTATTTTTAAGGAAAGCGATGTAAGAAAGTTTAATATTGAACCTTATATTGCTGGCATCAACAAAACTGTTTTTCCACCTGATAATTATGCACTTGAAAAATCTAAGATTGAAGATTTTGACTTTATGTATAAAATTGCTCCAGAGTATAAAAACGAACATTTTTCAGCTGTCGTACAGTTTTCAAAGTCAGATGAATTTAAGAATATCCTGTACTCTCAGTCGTTGCTCACACAAAATAATTCATTTACTGGAAAATCAATAGCAGAACAACTTAGTGAAGGAACGTATTTTTGGCGTGTAGGAGTTAAAGATTTACGAAATGGTGAAGAAAAAAACTTTAGTCAGTCAAACAAGTTCACTCTTTTAAAAGATCTGGAAGAAGTTGTAATTACAAGCCCTGAAAATAATAAAACCAGCCTACTTTTTTCTGATGATTATATAAATATAAATTGGCAGAAGGTTAAGGGAGCTGACTATTACGAAATTAAACTTTTTGACGAGAATAATAACGAAATTAAGCAGGATAAAAAAACTACGGCGGAAACTGTTTTTACAGCAAATATTTACCCGTCTTCTTTCTATAAAGTTACAGTTCAGCCATTTGCAATGGAAACAGATCTTTCAAAATTAAGAATCGGAAAAATCACCGAGCAAATTTTTAAAGTCCGTAAGGCACAAACAGCACAGCCTGTATTCCCTATGCAGGGACAAAAAATTGACGGTTTAAATGCAATGCGGTCGTCAGTTATGTTTGAATGGAAAAAAAATCAGGACATACTTTACTCAAAATTAATTTTGAGTCGCCGCTTAAAAGATGGAACATGGAAATTAGAAAAAGAAATAGATAATCCAAAGGAAAAAGAAAAAATTACTGGCTTAAAAAGCGGACAGTACAAGTATATGATTACAGCCTTGGCTCAGAATAATATTAATTTAAGTTCAAAAGATGTTTATTTCAGTATTACAGAAATTCCTCCTCTTTTAACACCTGTTTCTGTTTTTCCTTTAAAGAATTATGTAATTGATTCTGCATATTTACGTAAGCACAGAAATATTGTGTTTGACTGGAATGATGTAGAAGGAGCAACTGACTATAAATTCATTTTATATAAGAAAAATGCGGATAATACAGTAACAAAAATTGCGGAAGAGAATGTAAGGAAAAGTGAATTGAAATTCAAGGATTTACGCACACTAGATCTTGCTTCTTTTGAATGGCAGGTTACCGCTTATGCACGAAATAAAGACGGATTTGCAGAACAAAAATCCGAGGCATCAGCAAATGTATTTACAATTAAGTTTGAGCTTCCACAAAAAATCCAGGCGATTGATAGCGGCGTTCAATATGGTGAATAAAAATTGAAAAAAATAAATTTTGCGTTGTCAGTTTTGATTTTTCTCACCGCCTTTTATCTTTGTGCAGAGACAAAGACAAAGTTTACCCAAAAAATTGAATGGAAGGCAGATCCCAATGCTTTAGAATATAAGGTTGAACTAAGGTCAGAAAATACAGGGCAGACAGAATTTTTTACTACAGATAAATCTTTTATAAGTTTTACCAAAGCGGCGGGAATATATTCATACAGAATTTTTGCCTATGATTTTTTAGGTCGGGAAAGTTCCGTAAGTGTCTGGAATACTTTTACGATAAAAAAAGCAATACAGCCGAAAGCGCAAAAATTGAAGGAAGAAGTAACTATTACTCAGGATTCAGGATTACAAACTCAAATTCCTGTAGATTTAGAAAACATAAGTGAATCGTCTAAAATAGAAGTCGTAGATATAAAAAACAACGAAAAAATTCCTGCTTCAATTGTTTTTGACAATGAAAATAAAGAAAAAACGAGCGCAAAAAAAATTCAAGTTGAGAATCTCAAAAGCGGGGATTACAAAATAATAGTTACAAATCCAGGCGGACTTTCTTCTCAGATTCAGCAGAGCATAAAAGTTAAGGATTTAAAGAGCATTGCAGAAGAGAAGCGGCTTGCAGAAGAAAAGCTAGCCGCCGAGCAGGCAGAACGTGAGCGTCTTGCAGAAGAAAAGCGGCTTGAAGAAGA